>BNUP01000007.1 GCA_025997455.1 Fibrobacterales bacterium
TGAATACAATCATATATCAACATGAATTAAAAGAGATTGAAAAACTGATTCGGAAAGTGTCTGAAAAAATAGATGCAATTATATGCTCAGATTTATCGGTGATGATGCTCTGCAAAAAATATGAAGTCCGATTTTGAGAAATCATCGTTCGTCGGCATTTTGATAAAAAATCCGCTTGAAAATCCGCGGTTATACACCCTTTTTAATTCTTCCAAACATTCTGCAATTTCCTTTAAGTCCGTCACCGCAAAATTTTTAGCCGCAGCACGCATATTAAAACCTTGTATGCCAAAATACACCGCATCTGCCCCCGCATCCACAGCCGCAGACAGCATCGCAAAATTGCCCGCCGGAGAAAGTAATTCATACTTCAACATCAACGAAAAGATAGAAAAGAAATATGGTTGACTCTGCCCACACCGCGTTCGCAATTTTTCATTCGGCAGTGCAGGGTGGGGTATAGGGTGTGGGGTGTGGAAAACTCGGCGTTGCACGCGGGGGAGGCGGGAGATGGGAGAAGGATTTCTTTCTCATCATTATGTCATACTCGTGCCCCGACACGAGTATCCAAAAAATCTATTTTTCTCCCGAATTTTTGTAAAGAACTCCTTGTTCTATGAGATAAAGTTTGGGGGAGTTCTTATGAGATTACTATATTCAACCTATCGGGGAAAAATAATGACCGTAGTGCAACACGATAAAAACCTTATGCTTGTATATGCCGTAGAAGGCTATGCAAAAAAACACCATATTACCGAAAAGAAAACATTTGATATTTTCAAAAAACACAAAATAGGCAAGTCTATCCGCAAATTCTATAATGTATTGCATACGCAAGATTTAGATGAAAATGTCTTTTTTGCTGAAGATGTTATAGGAGTCGTTAAAAAGTGATTTTATACCACGGCTCAAATGTCTTGTTCAACAAAGTTGATTTGTCGTTGTCCAAGAACAAGCGTGATTTCGGTAAGGGATTTTATACAACTGTATTAAAAAAACAAGCGAAGGATTGGGCACAAATACTAAATTTTAGGCATAATGGCAATGGTGTATTTGTTTATCGGTTTGAATTGAATCTCGAAGGTTTGACCGTTAAAAATTTTGATACTCTCTCTATTGAATGGTTAGATTTTGTAAAAGAAAATAGAATCAAAGGTGGTATCCGACATTCCTTTGATGTTGTGCAGGGACCTGTAGCCAACGATAAAACAATGGAAACAGTTAGTAATTATTTTGACGGCACATATTCGGCAAAAGAGGCACTCTCTCGTTTAGCGTATATGAAAACGAACAATCAAGTTTCAATTCACACAGAAAAAGCCCTGTCGAATTTGATATTTATTCGGAGAGAAAAATGGACTGTATAAAAGGAAAATACATTTACAAAAAGAAAGATATTTCGTTCCTTATTATTCGTAAAATTGAGTTAATTGTATCGCAAATAGCCAATAAAGAAAAGACATCTTTTGAAAACGCGTATGAGAAATTTCTTGCCTCAAACACCTACAAAGCGATACAAGAACCTCGTAGCCTCTTGTGGGGCGAAAATGCAGAATTTATCGTTGACGAGTATTATAGAGACACAAAAAAATAAAAATCACAAAAAACGGCAGTCCTCTTTGTTTTAGTTGCAAATTCTCAAAAAATTTGCTATATTTGTATCAGGTAGCCAAGTCAAAAGACAACCTGAGGAGTTTTTATGACCGAACTTGAAACAAAAATGGAAAAAGCAGTTGAGGCAACGCACCGTGAGTTCTCGCGACTCAGAACCGGTCAGGCAAGCCCTGCGATTTTGAATGATATCAGGGTAGATTACTATGGCACTCCCACGCAAATTTCGCAATTGGCGACCGTAAAAAGCCCCGAACCGAGAATGCTTTTGGTAACTCCGTGGGAAAAGCAGTTTGTAGATACAATTTGCAAGGCAATTTTGGCGGCGAATTTGGGGTTAAATCCCTCAAAAGAGGGCGATAGCGTGCGTATTTCAATGCCGATTTTAACTCAGGAACGCAGGCAGGAATTGGCGAAAATGGCAAAAAAACACGCCGAAGACGGCAGAACCGCAATTAGGAATTTGCGCCGAGAGGCAAATGATGCAATAAAAAAGAATAAGGAACTGCCCGAAGACCAATCTAAAAAGGAAACCGAGCAGGTTCAAAAAACCACTGATAAATATATAGGTATAATTGATGCCGCACTTGCAGAGAAAGAAGCGGACATCTTAAAAGTATAAAAACGATGGATGAATTTATAAAATATTTCAGTCGCGCCGAGAGAGCCGCAAATGTCGCTCGCGAAAAAATTGAGTCGGCAAAAACGCAAGGGCTGGCAAAGTTGGATTTGTCGGATTTGGATTTGGTTGAAATTCCCGCAGAATTATTTGAAATTGCCGGGCAAATTGAGCACCTGATTTTAGACGATAACAAACTCACTTACATTCCCGATGATTTTGCAAAATTGCGAAATTTGAAACACCTCTCAATTCGCGGAAACGAGATTCAAGACTTACCCGCGAATTTTGGCGGGTTAAAGTCGCTTAAAAAGTTGTATCTCGGCTATAACACAATTTCGGAATTTCCCGATTCCATTACCGAGTTGCAAAATTTGGAGATGTTAAACGCGGCGGGAAATATTTTAAGTTCGTTGCCCGAAAATTTCGGTAATTTGAAGTCTTTGGAAAAATTGAGTTTGCACGATAATTTAATAGAGAAGTTGCCCTTGTCTATAGGCGACCTGCCGAATTTGCGTGAATTATATTTAGACAGCAATAACTTAAAAAAATTTCCTCTTGAACTCGCAAAATTACCGAATTTGAAGGAATTGATTTTATCGGGGAATGAATTTGAGAACTTGCCAAACGACTTGTCGGGTTTTGTTTCTCTGCAAGAACTCGTGCTCGATGAAAATCGATTGGAGGAACTACCGGCGGCACTTGCGGAATGCGTTTCTCTGCGGTTGATTAGCGTGGCAGGAAATCCAATTCGAGAAGGTGGAATCCCAAAGGAAATTTTTGGGAAAAAATACCTAAAAGTGGAAGAGTAAAAAACGGGTTATATCTATTCCAAAAACCTAATCATCTTACTTTTTTCTGTAATCTCCGACAGTGCATCAATTTTTTCCAACGCAGAACTAACGCTGCTCTCTAATGCTCGTTCGGTGACGACTACAATATTCACTTTGTCCTTGTTTTTGGTATTTTTCTGCAAAACAGATTCTATTGAAATTTTATTTTCGCCGAGAATACCTGTAATTTTTGCGAGAACCCCAAAATCATCACGGGCTACAAAACGGAAATAGTAACGGGTTGAAGTGTCGCCAATCGGCACGAGAGATGCGGAATTTGCGGTTTGAAACCAACCCATAGGAATAGGTTCGCGATGACCGGTTTCTATGGAACGGGCTATGGAGACGAGGTCGGCAATTACCGCACTCGCAGTAGGCAACTTACCCGCACCCGCACCTGTTTGCAAAGTGGGACCCAAATTATCGCACTGCAAATAAACCGCGTTTAGCACATACCGAACACCTGCGAGCAAATGGTCGCTTGGTACAATGCAGGGATGAACTCTCGCATCTACTAAATCTCCGACTCGGTTATATAACCCCAAAAGCCGCACAACCCCGCCGAGTTCCTGAACGAACTGCATATCCTGTGCGGCAATTTCGCGAATGCCCGTGATGTGAATTTTTTCAAAATCGACAAACCGTCCGCTACATAAACTCGCCAAAATTGCCGTTTTGTGTGCCGCATCTATTCCGTCAATATCAAAGGTTGGATTTTGCTCTGCAAAGCCGAGTTTCTGTGCATCTTTTAGAACTTCGTCAAAAGATAAACCTTCCGCCGCCATTCTCGTTAAAATATAATTGCAAGTTCCGTTAATAATGCAACTGAGCGATTCCACTTGCGAGCCTACCAAACCCTCCTGCAAACTGCGAATTATCGGTATTCCGCCGCCCACTGCCGCCTCAAAAAGAATGTGGCACTTTTTTTGTTCTGCGAGCGGAAAAATTTCGTTTCCGTGCTTTGCGAGGAGTGCTTTATTTGCAGTTACAATGTGCTTACCGTTTTCTAAGGCTTTGGTTATCCACTTAAAAGGCAAGTCATATCCGCCTGCCAATTCGCAAATGACCTGTATATTTTCATCTTCTAAAATTTTATTTACATCCGTGAACCCCGCATAACCCTTAGCCTTAAACGGAGCCAATTCCTCGTCCGTGCGTGCAACAACGCCTGCAATTTCTAACAGCACGCCGAATTTTGCGTGAAACTCTTCCCGTTTTTTTTCAATAATTTCAACAACACCGCCGCCAACCGTGCCGACTCCGATAATTCCAATTCTCATAAAATGACCTCAAATTGGGAACATAGAAAATTTTCACTCGGATGGTTTGTCATTGCGAGCGTAGCGAAGCAATCTAAAAAAAATTGATTCTTTGGATTGTTTTTTTAGGGTCTGTTGGGTGGAAAACGCGATGGCGATTTTGTTTTTCTTATGGGTGTTTTCTTTACCTTTTCTTGCCAAAACGGGTTTATCACCTCAATTGGTTCCGGGGTTGTGTCCTCCCAGTGTTTTGCTAATTTTTCACTATGTTCATCATGCAATTTATTTCTTTTCCTTAAAAATTTTATTGTCATAAGTTCTGTAATGAACGGGCAAAATCCGGTAAGTAAGTGGAACGATTTCATATACACGGTGCTGCCTTTGGGCACAAGAAATAAAACCACCAAGGCGCAATACAAGAGGCTCATTACGCCTACAATGAATTGCAATGTGACAGAATTTCTAAAATAAACAACACACTTTACGATGACTCCTTGCACCGCCCTTTCGATTTTGGTTAATTTCCGAACATAATTATTTCTATCCATTATGTGCGTGATTTCTAAATTTCGATGCATAATTCCTCCTATGCAGAAAATTTGTTAGCCTAAACTTAGAAAAATAAATCAATTTTGTCAACAATTGTTTACAAACTTTGTGGTAAATTACTCTCTAAATTTCACTTCAAACGGTTGCTCCATTCCACAAAATGCCACCGCCGTTCCGCCCTTCTTCGCAGGTGCAAAAGACATCGCCATAATCGCATCTCTGCCGGCGTTTCCAAGTCCCTTTCCAGCCGGACTTTCCTCTAACACCCGCAAATCATAAGGTCGTCCGCTCGTATTCACGCAAAACGAAATTCGCAAAATCGCGTTGATTTCACCGTCTCTAATCGCCTGCGGAGCCAAAAATCTTGCCGCACTTTTCAAAACAGGTTTTTCATCAACATCTCCGCTCCCCAAATTTCCTCCGCCGCTCTGTGCCGCCGCTAAACTGCTTGGCACCACCGCACCGCCGCTCCCGCCAACCACATCCAAATTCATAGCAAAGCGCGGACCCGCCTTCGGTGTGCGATTATTCGCATTCATTCTACTCGGTTTTTTTGCGGTCTCTTTTGGTTTTGGAGGTTCGGGAGGTTTCTCTTGCGAAACAATTTTTATTTCGGTTTTTGTATAAGTCTTTTCTTTCCCAAAATTTCCGTGCACAAACATATTTATAATCGGAATTGAAAATATTAAAACTGAGCTCGTTATGCACGCGAGGACAAAAAATAAAACTTTATAAATGCTTTTCACACTGCCTCGATAAATTTGTTAAAGAATTTTTTAAAACGCGAGAAGTTTTTTCTGCATCTAAACTTTCACATTCAATTATTTTCCAATGTCCTGTTTTGTCACTGCCGACACGCAAGATAATGCCTTTTTCTCGCAATTTCTTAATGTTGTTTTCAACTGCTGTTTCTGATATTGAAAGTAATTTTGCCATTTCTACAATGGTTGTTTTATCATTGTTTTCCATCAAGTCAAGCATTTTTAATTGGTTTTTATTCAATTTTTTCCCCAATTTGTTTTGATTTGCACCTAACTTTTTATTGTTTACACCCAATAAGTTGGGTGTATTCTCTTTTGCACCCAACTTATTCGCTTTTGCATGGAACTTTTCCTTATACCTTATGTGCAAAAATCTGTTTTTCAATTCGTTTTTTTCGCCCAAAAGCAGATTATCGAAGAAACGATTTAAGTATTCCAATGTCGGCTCTATTCCGCTTGCTTGGTCGCGGAAGTTTGCCCTCACAAGTGCATTGCGAAAATACCACGAATGTTCGGCAAATGAATCATTGTTCACATCGTAGCCGAATGAGCGAAGGTATTTTATTGTAAATACCGCCGTTGTGCGCGAGTTTCCTTCTCCGAATGCGTGAATTTGCCATAAGCCCGAAATGAATTTTGCAATATGTCTTATTGTTTCCGTTTTTGACAATCCTTTGTAGTTAAACGCTTTTTCCTGTGCAAAATCGTAATCGAGTGCATCTCTTAATTCATATTCGGGAGAATACAAAACCGTTTTGCCGTCAAGCACCCATTCCGATTTGGTAATATTGTAATCGCGGATTTTTCCTGCAATTTTCGGCACTACATCGGCAAATAATCTTCTGTGAATAGAAATTAAATGAACAGGGCTAAAATTAAATGTTTTCTCGGATAAAATTGCAGTTACATTTGCAGAAACCTTGTCGGCTTCTTCGGTGCGGTCGTTATCTCGACTATGGTCATTGCAGACACCGAGCGAAGTTGAAGGATGCGTTTTGTAATAAACATCAATGCGATTTTTTACCTCGTCAATGGTAATATCGCCCTCAATATTGAGTTTTGCCTGCTCAATAAGGTAAGCGGATGGTTTCAGTCCATCGACTTGCTGCAAGCCGATAGCCGTTTGCCAATTCCCCGCCTTCTCTATTTTGTCGGGTTCGCCTTGGCGGATATATTCATCAAAATCTTGCAATTTCCCCCTCGCTCTATTGATTCAATGCCGCAATAGAAACCTTTTTCACGCCCGCCAAAGTGCAAGCATCAATCACCGAAACCAACTTTCCCGTAACCGCATCTTTGTCCGCAATCAGCACCGCCTCCCGTTCGGGATTTTTCGCCAAAATTCCCTTCAAAACATCGCTCAACCCCGCCAAATCAACCTGCCTCTCGTCAATATGAATAGTGCCGTCGCGTGTAATCGCAATCAAAATATTTTCCTTTTCAAGTTGCGATGCCGTCTGTGCCTGCGGTTTACTCACCTCAACGCCCGTCTCTCTCGTAAAAGTGCTCGTCACCACAAAAAAAATCAGCAGAATAAACACCATATCCATCAGCGGACCAATATCGATAGTCGCCTCTTTTTTTTGACTCGGTTTTTCATTAAAAATGTCAAGCGGGGGCGTCCCCCCTGCACCCCTGCCTAAGGGGCTTCGCCCCTTAAAATCCCCGTCTTGCCGCATTTCTCAATTTTTCCAAATGTTCTTTTTTATTCTTCGCTTTTATAAACGATTCTCCAATCAACACCCCATTCACCCCGCAAGATGCAACAAATGCAATATCCTCTTCCGTATGAATGCCGCTTTCGCTTACCTTCAAAATTCCGTTCGGTATCATAGAACAGAGTTCCTTTGTAACTGTCAAATCGGTTTTGAATGTTTTTAAATTTCTGTTGTTTATGCCTATAACTCTCGCTTTCGCTTTAAGTGCAATTTTTAACTCTTTTTTATTATGAACCTCAACCAATGCCGATAATCCCAACTCATCTGCAAGTGCAATAAATTTTTTCAACTTCTTAAAATCCAAAATTGCAACAATCAAAAGCACTGCCGATGCACCCAAAAATTTTGCCTCATAAATTTGAAACTTATCTATAATAAAATCCTTTCGCAAAATCGGCACTCCGCCGCTTTTCACCTCTGCACTTTTCACTCCGCCGCGTTCAACATCAGCCTTTCCCGCCCCCGTATTAAACACAGAAAACTTTTTTGCAATTTGAGTTAAATATTCATTTTGTCCCTTAAAAAACTGCGGTTCCGTCAAAACCGAAATCGCCGCCGCACCCGCATTAACATACTCCTCTGCAATTTCCAAATACGGAAAATCTTTTTTCCCTTTCCAAATCACCCCCTTAGACGGCGATGCTTTTTTAACCTCGCAAATAAACGACAAATCCTTTTTTTTAAGTGCTGCCTCAAAAGGAAAGTTGGACAATTTCGCCTTTGCAACTCGGCTCACGGTGCTCTTCACAATTTTTTCAAGAAAATTACCCTTCATTGCTCAACCTTATAAAATTTCTCAATTGTGAAAGTGCGGTTCCGTCATCAATCGTCTTTTTTGCCACCTCAATTGCATCCGCAATGCTCACGGAAGGTCGTGCAATATGAATTGCCGCCGCCGAATTTAACAGCACCGTATCGAACTTGGGACTGCGAACTCCCGATAAAATTTCCATAGTAATTTTAGCATTATCCTCTGGCGTTCCGCCAAGCAAATCATCTTTACTGCACCGCTTAAACCCGAACTCTTCAGGCGTAATTTCAAACTTCTTCAACCACCCGTCACGAAACTCGCAAACGCTCGTGGGTGCACTCATAGAAATCTCGTCAAGCCCGTCAAGCCCAAAAACCACCATACCGCTCTTAACGCCCAAATTCAACAACACCTGTGCCATAGGTTCAAGCAAATCCTTATCATACACGCCGAGCAACTGCATGCTCGCTCCCGCAGGATTCACCAACGGACCAAGAATATTAAAAATAGTGCGAATACCGAGTTCTTTTCTCACGGGGGCAACATATTTCATAGACAAATGATAATTCTGTGCAAATAAAAAGCACAAGTTAATTTCCTGCAAAATTTTAACGCTGTGTTCAGGTGAAATATCCAACTTCACTCCAAGCGACCCCAACACATCTGCCGCTCCCGACTTACTGCTCGCTGCTCTGTTTCCGTGTTTCGCAACGGGAATTCCGCAGGCAGAAACCACAATCGCCGAAGTCGTAGAAATATTAAACGAATTTGCCCTATCTCCGCCCGTCCCCACAATCTCCAAACATTCCGCATCGCTAAGCACTCGCACACAATGCTTACGCATCCCAATTGCAGAGGCTGTAATCTCATCAATCGTCTCACCCTTCACCGACATCGCAGTTAAAAACGCCGCAATTTGAATATCGCTTGCGTGCCCGCCCATAATCTCATCCATCACCGCTTCTGCCATTTCCCGCGAAAGATTTTCCTTTGCCGCCGCCTTAACAATAGCCTCTTTTATCATAGAAAGATAATGTAGAAATTTCCTCTGCGTTGCAGGCGGGGGAGATGGGAGAGTGAAAACTTTCTACCTTCCCTCCAATGCCAAATCGTAAAATAATCGCAGTTTTTATGGGCGGACCATCATCCGAACACTTGGTCTCTCTCGTCAGCGGAACGGGAATGGTGCGTGCGCTCGACCCGCACAAATACGCAATTCATCCAATCTTAATCGCACAAAACGGCAATTGGATATGGAGCAAAAAACCTCTCTCCCCATATCAAATTCAAAATTTCAGCACCAACTTTTTTGCAAGCGGAGCAACTAATTCAGGCGAAATGCAAACAAAAAATCGCCCATCCTTAGAAGAATTAAAACCCATAGACATAGCCCTGTTAGCCCTGCACGGACGATTCGGCGAAGACGGACACATACAGGCAATGTTAGAATACGCGGGCATCCCATACACGGGTAGCGGACTACTCGCAAGTGCCCTTGCAATGGACAAAATCAAAAGCAAAGAAATTTTCAAAGCAAACGGCATTCCAACTCCGCAATTCCGCGTTTGGTGCAAATCAGAGCACAAACCCGAACACATACAAGAGGCATTTTCCGCACTCGGCTCACCACTCGTCATAAAAGACCCAATGGGCGGCTCGTCCTTAGATATGGGTTTTGCAAAAACTCCCGAACAAGCGGCAGAACTCTGCGAAAAACTATTCACCAAATCACAAGTATTACTCGTAGAGCAATTTATCGCAGGACAAGAGGCGAGTTGCGGTTACATAGAAGGTTGTGTGCCGCTCCCACCCACCGAAATTAAAATGACAACAAGAGAATTTTTCGACTTTGATGCAAAATACAACGGAGAAGTTCAAGAAATCACCCCCGCAGAATTTCCGCCCGCCCTCACAACCGCAATCCAAAACCTCGCCCGCTCCGCTCACCTCGCACTCGGCTGCTCGGCATACAGCCGCACCGATGTCCGCATCGCTCCAAACGGCGATCTGTTCGTCTTAGAAACCAACACTCTTCCGGGAATGACCCCAACCTCCTTTCTCCCGCAACAAGCCCTCCACATCGGCTTAGAATACCCCGCCCTCATCGAAAAAATAATATCGTTAACCCCTAACTCCGCCCTATTTTAGGTAGTCTATATTGATTTTGGCGAATAGTTTTTTTGTTTTGTCGGTAACCTCCGCCAAGTGCCATGTGCCTCTGATTTTCATTTTGTAGATGGACTTGTAAATAGGGGTATGGGGATTGTAGGGGCGGCATTTATGCCGCCCTTCCGCATGGGCGACCCAGCGTGCTCGCCCGCCCTTTATTTGCACAGCCGAGTTTGCGTGAGGGATAATAGCGGCAACCAAAGGTTATATCGGATAGCCCGACCCGCCAAGAGCGGGGCACGCCCAAATTTTTTCTACATTCCCGCTGTGGAGAACTCGGAATGCAACATAAAATTCAATAAATCCGCGTTTAAGCACGGACTTAGCGAAAGTGATATTCTTTGGGCTTTTCAAACATTTATTTTTGAGGATACTTTGAAAAACGAGGAAAATAAATATTTATTAATAGGCTTTGACACAAGGGCTAATCCTATTGAAGTTATGTATAATAAAATAGATAGCGATAGTATTCAACCATAGTTTAGGTATTTTACAATTTATGGCAGAAGTTATTTTAATAGAAGGTTTAATTTACGGTATAACTGCACTTGGCGTGTTTATTTCGTTTAGAATTTTGGACTTTCCCGATTTAACGGTAGATGGTTCTTTTCCGCTCGGTGCGGCGATAATGGCGTTTTGCCTTTTGCACGGGGTAAATCCGGCGTTGAGTTTTTTTCTCTCGTTTTTAGGAGGGTGCGGAGCGGGGCTTGTGACGGCTCTCATTCATTCAAAACTAAAAGTGCCGAGTTTGCTCGCGGGTATTCTCACAATGACAATGTTATATTCCGTAAATTTGCGAATTTTAGAGAATAAAGCAAATGTATCTTTCTTAAAAATCGACACAATTTTTAACCAAGTTCGAACCTTTGCGGAATCGCTTGGCGGAGGTTTTGTTTCTGGCGATGTTGCCATAGTTATTTTTATGTTGTTCTTTGCGTTTATATTAAAAATTTTATTGGACTTATTCTTTTACACCGACTACGGAATAGCGATGTATGCACTCGGCTCAAATCCCCAACTCATAACTTCTTACGGAATGAATCAGGAACGAATTAAAGGCGTTGGAATTGCACTTTCTAACGGATTGGTTGCACTTTCGGGCGGGCTTGCATCGCTCTATAACGGCTACTCGGATATCGGATACGGAACGGGTATAATTGTTGCGGGTCTTGCCACGGTTATGCTCGGTGAATTTTTACTCCGCTCAAACAAAATTTTTTGGCTTACCACGCGCGTTCTTCTCGGCTCAATTCTATATCGCGGTTTAATGTTTTTGGCACGAATGTATGGATACAAAATAGGTATGGAACCAAACGACCTTAAACTTATGACCGGACTTTTGATTATTGTGTGCCTGTTTGTATCTAAAAATGATATTAAACATATAGTTAAAAAAGGGTTGTTAAATCGAAAAGAAGGAATAACTTAGTATGCTCGAACTCCAAAATATAAATAAAATATTCGGGCAATTCACACCCAACGAAAATCACGCTCTCAAAAACATAAATCTCAAAATAAATCAAGGCGATTTTATAACAATAATAGGCTCAAACGGTGCAGGAAAATCAACGCTCTACAACATTATAGCAGGAACTTACGCACCCACAAACGGAGAAATTTTTTTATTGGGCGATCCGCCGCACGCGCTCAGAAAAATTACAAAACAACCCGAATATAAAAGAGCAAAATTTATAGGGCGAATTTTTCAGAATCCTCTTCTTGGAACAGCAGGCAAACTCAGTTTAGAAGACAATATGCTCCTTGCGAGTTACAAGGGAATCCGTTCGCTAAAAATTAACTTAAATGATAAAAAACGAGAGGAGTTTAGAGAAAGAATTTCTGTTCTCGGTATGAATTTGGAACACCGACTAAAAGATAATGTGGAGTTATTTTCGGGCGGGCAACGGCAGGCTCTCACGCTTTTAATGGCTGTAATGTCTAACCCGCAAATTCTCTTACTCGATGAGCACACTGCCGCTCTCGACCCTTCTAACGCGGCAAAAGTTATGGAACTTACGGAAAAATTTGCACGCGAATATAACTTAACGGTTTTAATGATAACTCATAATATTCACCAAGCAATTGCAAGCGGAAATCGCCTTCTTATGATGGACGGCGGAGAAATTATCATAGATATTCCCAAAGAAAAAAAAGAAAAATTAAGCGTTGGAGATCTGCTGAATTGGTTTAAGGAAATTAAACACAAAGATTTAGATAACGATAGAATTTTGCTGGGATAGACAAGTGAATAAAGCCTCGATTATTATAGCAGTGAGTATGCTCGGCAGTCGTATTCTCGGTGTTTTGCGGGAGATGCTGCTTGCAAAAATTGCAGGGGTGAATGAACAGAAAAATGCGCTCGACCTTGCATTTATGATACCCGATATTTTGAATCATTTAATAGGAACGGGTTTTTTGTCTATAGTATTTATATCTCTATTTACAACATATTTATTAAAACAAAATGAAACTGATGGTTGGCGTGCATTCAGCAATATTTTTAATGTTTTGGGAACGGTATTTTTTATACTCGCAATTCCCGCTTTTATATTTATGCGTGAATTAATTTTACTTTTAACTTTTTCATCAACACCGCCAAGCGAAAATATTTTACAAATGGCAACCGATTACGGCAGAATAATTTTACCCGCACAACTTTTCTTTTTTGCAGGAAGTTTTTTAATAGCCGCACAACAATCTCGAAAACAGTTTTTTATTCCATCGCTCACGGGAATAATTTACAATATGAGCATAGTAGGTTTTGGCTTTTTATTTTGGAAATTCGGCAACGGAGTTTTGGGTTTTGCGTGGGGTGTTCCCATTGGGGCATTTGCGGGATTTTTTGTTTTGCAAATATACGGAGCATATAAAGGCGGAGTTAAATATTTCTTTGAATTTAGACCTACAAAACCGGAACTTATAAAAACAGTAAAACTTCTAACTCCTATGATTTTGGGAGCAGGTTCAATGTTTTCTTTGGAATTTGTTATTCGCAGTTTTGGTTCTGAGTTCGGCAAAACCGGAATTTCTACACTTAATTACGCATATAGATTGATGTATACTCTTGTGGCGGTATTCGGTTTTAGCGTTGGTGCGGCAAAATATCCTGATATGGTGCGCAGTTTTAAGGAAAATAAACTCGATGAATTGAATAAAAAATTATATGAAGATTTATCTAAAATTTTTGCAATTTTAGTTCCTGCAATTTGTGCTGTATGTGCAGTGAGTTTGCCTGCCGTAAGAATATTATTTGAACACGGAGCATTTAGTTCGCAAAATTCCCAAATTGTAAATGCATTACTTTTGTGTTATTTACCTGCGAGTATAGGTTTGTGCGCTCAAAGTTATATTGTGCGAGCCTTTTACGCCTGCGAAAAAATGTGGCTGCCTACTTTAATAAATACTATAACTTTTGCGGTTAGTTTATTTTTATATAAACCTTTTGCAGTTTCGTTTGGAATTTATTCCGTGCCAATTGTAAGTTTTACCTGTTCAATTGTTCAGGTTGCCGTGTTGCTCGCATTTTGGGGAAATACCAAAAAACTCCTCTCCCGCGATTTCTTTCTCGCTCTACTCGCTTTAATTATTTTGGCACCGCTTGGGCTGTTTTTTGCAAACAAATGCAATGAGTGGCTATTAAACGCAAATTTAGCCTATTTGCTATTGTATTCGGGTGTTGTATCTTTAATTTTCTTTGTTGCAGGTGTGCAAATACAAAATATTTTCAATTCACATTCTTCTATATCTATTATTTATTTATTAAAAAAGAGAATGAGAAAGAGGTCTGTTAATTGAGCGATAAATCGTTGAAAGATTGCATAAGTATTTGAAAAATTTAGAAATATAAAAGAATTTTTATTAACTGAAAATTATGGTTTTGAAATTTCAATTAACAATTTTTTACTCTGTGCTTTGTGAATTTTGAAGTTTTTGGACATTTTTCATACTGTATTAACAATTTATTAACATTATTAAGGCTTTTAGACTTGAAAATTTGGTAAAACTTTTCTAAATTATTGTAATATAAAGAATTGAGTATTTTTGAGTGATTTTTGAGCAACATTGGCAACCGTTTTTTATGCAAATTTAGGTGGTTGCCGTTGCCTCTAAAAACTCGATTTTGAAAAGTTGTTGGAAAAAGTTGTTTTGATTGAGGAGAGTTTTTGTAAATTCCTGATTGAAGGGAGTTTTTGTAAATTCTTGATTGAAGGGAGTTTTTTTAGATGACTCTTTTTATGGCGGTTTAGCTCAGTTGGTTAGAGCGACGGAATCATAATCCGCAGGTCCGGGGTTCAAATCCCTGAACCGCCATTGGTTTAGTGATTTGGGTCTTATTGATACCATTAAAAAATGTTTCATTATGAAATGTTTTAAAATATGCACCGTTTGCTTACAATCAAATGACGGCGGCTCGTCATTCCCGTGCAGGCGGGACAGTTCATATTGCGGATGACTGCAAATTCAAAAAAGAAACGCTCTTAAATCTGTTTTTCCTTTCTCGCCACAAAACACAACAGCAAAAACACGCCGATAATAAACAAAAATAAATATCCGCTCGGCAAAGTTCGCAAAAAACTATTCAAAAATTTAACCGCAACCGCACTCAAAAAACCTACACCAAAAGCATAAACCAAAATATAAACAAAAAATCGAGCAAAAAAATGCATCTTTTTTGAGGCAACGCGAATTACGGAATTTATAAAACCGCCAAAAATCGCAAGCGTGGTGGCAACAATCGCCACCGCAACAGAAAAGCAATACGGTCGCACAAATGCAGCCATTTTATCCAAAAAATCCATAATAGTAATTTAGAAACCTTTTAACTTTACCTCATAAAATAAGGAGTTCTTAAATCTTATACTCCTCTTCTTTTTCTTCTCCGCCAAAATGCAAAATATCCAAAAGTTTGTTACGCCGTTCCGTAAAAAGTCCGGAAATGCGGGAACGGGGGCGCGGCAACTCAATATTTATAATTTTACGGATTCTGCCGGGACGCGGCGACATCACCACCACTCGGTCGCTCATATACACCGCCTCATCCACATCGTGCGTCACCATAATCATCGTAGTTTTTTCTTGTTCTTGAATGCGTAAAATTTCATCTTGCATATTCATTCGTGTAAAAGCGTCGAGTGCACCCAGCGGCTCATCGAGCAAAAGCAAATCGGGTCGAACAATAAAAGACCTCGCAAGTGCCGCGCGTTGGCACATACCGCCGCTCAACTGATGCGAAAACGATTTTTCAAAACCCTTTAAGCCCACCCGTTCTATCCACTCATTTACCAAAGACTTATTGTTTTTGAATGTGCCGAGCATTTTTAACCCAAAGGCAATGTTTGAATAAATGTTAAGCCAAGGAAACAACGCGTGTTCTTGAAAAGCAAAACCTCTTGTGGGGCTTGGTGCGGTGATGGGTTCTCCGTTAGCGAGCATAGTTCCCGAATCGGGTTGTATAAGCCCTGCAATCAACCTAAGCAGCGTTGATTTTCCGCAACCGGATGCACCGATAAGAGAGACGAACTCTCCTTTTTTAACTTCTAAGTTAATGTTGCCAAAAACTTTTACCTCAATTCCGTTTTGGATAAATGTCTTGCTCAGGTGTTCAATTTTTACCACTTGACAGTCCCCTTTTGCCAAGTCAAAACTCGGTCGCGCAACTTAAAAAGCCCCGTGACCAACAAATAAAAACACACCGCAATAATGATTAAGCCTGCATAAACATTTGCGTAGGCGAGCATATCCTTTTGCCAATTGATATACCAGCCGATGCCGTATTTGGCACCGATGAGTTCTGCAACCACAAGGGTGATGAACGACATACAAGTTCCGTTAAAGACCCCCAAAAAAATATGCGGAGCCGCCGCTGGAATGCCTATAAACAAAATGCTTTTGAAACGCCCTGCCCCCAAAATTTTACCTGCATCAAAATAAGTTTGAGAAATATTTGCAATGCCGCTTGCCGTCATTAAAGCCACCGGAAACCACACCGCAATACCTATGAGCACCGCACTTGTGCTCACCACCGTAGGAAATATTACCAGCAAAATAGGAATCCACGCAGTAGATGGCATTGGACCAACCAAATGAATCACAGGCGAAAGCCAATAACTCATAGTCTTTGAAAACCCGATGGAGACCCCGGTAATGAACCCCAAAATGGCACCGCCAAAAAAGCCATAAGCGAGCAGCCGTGCCGAATAGCCCACGCATTTAAGCAAAAACAAATGCTCCTTCACAATAACGCCCAATATTTTATCAAAAGACGGAAAATACAGCACTGGCAGCAGGGCAAACTTTGCGATAATCAAATTCAAAACCGCGAGAATCAAAAACAAAACCGCATAAAACAAACTCGAATATTTTAATTTTTCCGACAATTTTTTATTTTTAACAGAGAGTGCAATAAAAAACGCATAGACCGCAAAAATTGCAATTAAAAAATAAGAAAAGTAAGGCAAACTCTTGGTTTGCTCACTTGCATTGGGGATAAAGTGCTGCAAGGCAAAACAATATCGATAGGAGCGGTAGGGATTTTTTGAACATCGCAAAGAATGTAGTAATCTAACGCAACAACCACTTCCAAATAGGGATAATTTGAATGACTAAACCGTTTTTCTTAACCACAGTCTCCTCATCGTCATAAGTTATAATTTCAAGTTGGGTTAAAGGATGAAATCGGCTAAGTTTTAGTAATGCTTTAATTTCCCGTTCCCGCGTGAGGTCATCGCTAAGGCTATATGCCACTTGAACCGCTTGATTTTCTTTCGGTATAAAAAAATCTACTTCAATATTTTTATGATAAAAATAAAGGTCATCGGCATATTTTTTTTTCAAAGCAATGGCAACTATGTTTTCCAATAATTTTGCCTTTGGGTCAAATAAAAAGTTATTCAACAATCCGTTATCATAAAAATATCGTTTTTTAAATGTTTCTTTTTGACTTAACTTATCGGAGAAATTAGAGATGCCAAAAATTAAATAAGCATCCGTTAAAAATTGAAGGTAATCAACAAGCGTGCCCCTTGCAATACTCGCACCTGCAGTATCTAACACATTTTTTATCCGTGCAAGCGAAGAGGGTTGCATTACGCTCTCCGAGAGTTTTTTAATCAGCACTCTAAGAGCATTTTCATTCCGAATTTCATTCCGAAAAATAACATCACCTAAAAGAATTTTTTGAATCAATGAATTCATCCATTCTCGTTTATCTTGCAAATCAAAAGTTTCGGCAAAACCGCCATACTGAAAATAATTTCCAAATAATTTAACAACCTGCAACCGCGAGTCTTTGTATTCCCAATTTTTATGCAAGACAACGGAGTGAAAAGACAAATATTCTCTGAACGAGAACGGATAAACTTCTTGTGCGATAAACCTTCCGCCAAGGGTGGTATATATCTCCCGACTAAGCATTTGTGCATTGCTCCCCGTAACAAAAACTTTATATTTAGAATCTGCCAACCGCCGAGCAAACTTTTCCCAACCTACCACAGTTTGAATCTCGTCCAAAAAAATAATCGGTTTGCCGTTATACATTTCTTTGTAGCAGTCGAGCAACATACCGAGGTCTTTCGCTTTAATCGGGGCAAGTCGTTCATCTTCAAAATTAATGTAGAGAATATTCTCCATAGTTGCTTGTTTGGAGCGAACAAGTTCTTGAATATGCTGATACATCAAATAAGATTTACCTGCACGGCGAAGCCCTATAAAGACATAATTAAGAGACGGTTCTAAGTTTAGAGGTCTCTTAACGAGTTCTATTTCAGCAATTTGCTGTTGCTTTTCCGCAATTATGCTTTTAATAATTTGCTTTTCCATTGTAACAAATATACAAATTATTGTTCAGTATATTGGAAGATTATTGGAGGTTATTATCCCTGTATCGCATTTATAATTTACTATAGTAGGCTCTGAAGAACTCGATAAGAGGTCGTCAGAGCCTACTAAGCGACATTGGCGAACTGAGTTTTTATGCAAATTTAAGCGGTTTTCTGCCATTGGAATATACAGATTATCACAATTTCTTTTTAATGGGGCAGATATGCTTATTGCCGTCGTCTCTGGATAACTCCTTGTTTTATGGATGAAGTTTTGAGGGAGTTCTTCAGAGATTACTATATTTCTAAATATGAAAAATGCAATTTGTATCTGTTGTCGCGGCTTTTTTGTATCTGTTGCCGCAACTCTATCGGTGTCTTGCTCTTCGTCCGACCCGCAGAGCAGTGAAAATTATATTGAAAAATTTTCCTTAGACAGCATAAGTCCTATAGAGGTTAACATTCAAAGCGAAAGATCGCTGATTTACATTTGGACAGATGGCGGAAATTACGCAAAATTACCAAATGAAACGCCTATAATTGAGGTTTCACAGGGTGCAACAATTTCGCAAAGTCAAGGTGCAAATTGGACGGATAGTGATTTTAGATACACGGTTACAGCCGAAAACGGCGACTTGCGAAATTACGAAGTGCAGGTAGATACTGCAATTCCGAGGGAATATAAATTTGAAAGTTGGAGTTTGTCAAACGGTACAAACGGTTATTTTGTGCCTTCAAATTTGAGGTGGGCAAGCGGAAATTCAGGGATAAAAATGGCACTCGCCTTGCTCGGAAGGGATAATACCAATCCTGAAAATTATCCCACAAAAATGACCGCAAACGGTTATGCGGGTAATGCGGCGGTGATGGAAACCATAGAAGGCGGAACGGTGTTCGGCAGAACTATGCCGGTGCTTTCGGGTAATTTATATTTGGGAAGTTTTAATACAAATAAAGCGATAACAGATGAACTTGCCGCAACAGAATTCGGCAGAATTTATCCTGCAAAGCCGAGTAGCATAAGCGGCTATTATAAATATAAAGAAGGTGCAGGCGATTTTAACAATAACGGAACAATTGAACCGAGTCGCCACGATTCCTGCGACATTTACGCTGTGTTCTACCGAAGTGATTTGCCGAACGGAAAAGACACCACGCTAACCACGCCTGATATTGAAACTTCCGATTTAATTCTGGCAATTTCGCGCTTGCCCAATTGCACCGAAACTGCGGGAGATAACTTTGAAAAATTTGAGTTGAATTTTAATAACTACTCAACGGAGCCCGATTTTACCCTTCACCGCTATAAACTTGCGATAATATTTGCCGCGAGCAAAACCGGTGCAAACTATGCTGGAAAAATAGGCAGTCGTCTTGTGATTGACGAGATTGAAATTGAGGATTACCCTATACAATAGGTAATGCACCTTGCAAAAAACAATCTTTTGAATTTCTCTCTATCATAAAAAATATGTTAGAGAGCAGAAGAACAAAAAGTTCCAAGCGTGCATTTTTTACATTTTCTGCTCTATTTACTTTAATAGGGCAGATATACTTATTAAAACCACGCCCCTACAAATGGGCGAATACTATTGCCCCTACAATGATACGGGCGGGTTAAAAACCACGCCCCTACAAACTCTACTCCCCACCCCCCACCCCCTATACCCCAATTTTTCTACCTTCCCGCTTATGGCGGATAGTATTGTAGTTACGGGAACTTTTGCGGACGATTCTTTTGCGATGGATGTGGCGCAATTTTTGGGTGTTAGAGGGGACATTTCAGATGAGGTTTCGCTGAAAACTTATGCGAACAGCGAGTTCTGTCCCAGATACATTTCCGACTTTAACGATTTGGACAGAGTCGGGCAATACTTGGAGGGGAAGGTTGTAATTATTTGCTCCGTTTCGCTTTCCACAAGGAGCAGAAACGATTGTGCTATGAGGAATTTTATCCTTGCACGGGCGGCAAAAGACAACGGTGCAAAAAGAGTGGTTTTGGTGGAACCCGATTTGTTCTATTCGGCACAGGACAGAGGTCCTTATCGTTTTGGTGAAATTGAAAAAGACCGTGTGGTCGGCGACCTCAAAAAGTTTGACGGGCAGGCATTTACTTCTTTGTTATACGCTCGGTTGTTGAAAGAGTCTGGAGTGGATACCGTTATTACAGTTCATAATCATTCCGTAAAAGTTGAGAATTTATTTAGAGATGTTTTTGAGGGCGATTTTCATAATCTTGTCCCTGCGGAAATTTATGCGCATTATATAAAGTCGTCGGATTTTGTGCAGACGGGAAAAGACGGCGAGAATTTGGTTATTGTTTCGCCCGATAAGGGAGCCGCTCCGTTTGGAAATCATATTCGCGATGCTCTTGGATTGCCTGAATGCAAGCGGGTGATTTTGGATAAAAAGCGAACCGGCGAGCGCGAGGTGAGTATGGCGCTTAACCCTGCGAGCGAGGTTGATATTAGTTATTTGACCGGTAAAGATGTGATTATTCTCGATGATATGGTGCGGACAGGTTCTACAATTGTGGAATGTTGCGAATACTTAAAAAAGAGTGCAAATCCTCATCGCGTTTGTTTTGGCGTAACTCATTTTTATTCAAGCCACGAGGCGCGCGAAAAACTCAACAGCCCGTTTATCGATGAAATTATGACGACAAACACGCTCCCCGATATTTTGAATAGAGATTGCCAAGGGCGTTTGCGCAGAAAAATTGTGGTGTTAAAACTCGGTCAGTGGATTGCCCGCTATTTGTTGCGAATGTTCGATATGGACTATTCGTATTTGAGCAAGCAATTTTATATGGTCGATATGTCGTCTAAAAATCCGAGATGGCCGCCGCCGAGTTCTTTGAAATAAAAGACATCTCGGCAGTGCAGGCGGGGCTATCCATTCCCTCGCTTGCAATGCCGAGTGAACTTTACTCTAATCAAAAACTCCACACGCCTGCAGTGCCAATCATTAGTGCAGGTTTTAAACCTTTGTCGTTGCCGTTTTCTGTGCCGTCTTCCTTGAAATAACGATAAGCATCGCCAAAACCGAATTTTATGTAGGGTGAGAGGGAGATGTTTCCGTCTCCTGTGTACCACAAACTTAACTTCGGTTCAACGGCGTTTTTCCACGCTTTCCCCTTCCCGCTTTTAATTTCATTTCCGTTTTGTTTTGCGTTGTTGAGGTTGCGGGAGTAGTCCAAATCTAAACCTATGCTTGAATGTTTGCTTAACCCAAGACCAAAACCAATTCCCATATCTAAGCCCATTGGGAACTGATATTTTGCATCATTTTCCGTTTCATAACGATAACCGAGACCTGCGGCAAATCCCACAACTCCGCCAATACTGCCCGATGTTTGAACTCCGCCGCGGAAAGTCCAGTAGGAATCTTGGAAGGGCAAACCGAAATCTAAGTAAGTGCGAAATGCTTTGGCAAATTCGTATCTTGCACCAACGGTGTAGGTACAAGTGGGTTTGCATATATCTTCACCGAGAAATGACAACTCTATATTTTGCGTTGGGATAAAACGAAAGCCCGTAAATGCGGGACCCGCCCAAAGTTTATCGCCGTTCCACGCACGAGCCGCCTCGTAATTTATTTTTATGTCGCCGTGCCCGGGTTCGCGAAGTGCCCCGCTTTCCCACGCGGCAAAGGAATTTATCGCAAGCACAAAAACAGACAGAATAATGAGAACTCTTTTCATAAATACCTCCAAAGAAGAGAAAGTAGAAAAATTACTCGGCAGTGCAGTGTGAGGGAAGAGGGGAGAGGGGGAACTTCATTTGTTTCCAATTGTGGTTTATGGTAAATGGTCTATGGTTGATGGATAACAAATGTATGCCGCCCGCTTGTTTTACCAATCCCCCGTTGCAAGGCACGAAATTTTTTCTATCTTTTAAGCATGTTTTCACTTCCTTTCAACCAAAGAGGCAACAAATGAAATTCGGAGCAACTAAACCTCCCAAAAGAGCATTTCTACGAACAAACAACAGCAATACAGGAAAATCAGATAGATATTGCATTCACCGTACCGATTGTCATTATTATGAAAAAAGTTACATTAGCGGCAATACATTTAACATTGAAACAGATACTACTGATGAATTAGAAAAATATTTAGAAAAGCAACCTAAACTTTCAGGAGGAATCCAAAAATGTGGAACTTGTCTTAAAAATGAAAATGAGATTAAAAAATTTTTATCAAGTTTATCCGCAAACGATATAAAAAAATTGTTAAATATTTGAAAATCAAAACTATATCTAAGGATTTCAAAAATGAGAATGTTACAAGATGGCGAATATGAAAAAGATTTTGGTATAAGCAAAGAACTTCATGAAGAAGCCTATAAGCAAGCATGGGATTCTAAAAAGTTTGAAATAGAGAATTATTGGAAAAGAGCAAATTATTTTTGGCTGTTTCAAGCGATGGCGTTTGCAGGTTATATTTATCCATTGACATCCGATAATTACTTGTATTTTATGGAACACGGAGAAATTCTTTTAGGCGTAACTATTTTGGGATTTTTAACAGCAGTTGCTTGGTATCTTAGCAATTTAGGGAATAAGCAATGGCAATCAAATTGGGAAAATCATATTGATAAATTGGAAGATTCTATTACAGGACCTTTGTATAAAGTTGTGAGTAATAACGGAACTTGGTCTGTATCCAAAATTAACGAGTGCGTGAGTGGATTTTCAATTTTCATTTGGATATTACTCGGAATTAGAACGATTTATGAATTTTTTGTAGAACCTTTAGCGTACTTAGCATATATGCTTATTATAGGTCTCATAGTGATTGTATTTCAACATTATGGCAAAGGACTTTCAGATAATAAAAAAGTAACCTTTTACCGCAGAGAAAAATCAAACTAATAGAGGATTTATGTGCTCTAAAAATAAAGAGATTAGCGAGTTAAAGCAAAACATTGAAGAAAAAATAGCGGCATTGGAAAAAAATATCAATGAGAAAATAGACCATTTGAACAAAAATGTTATAATTTGCAGAACAGATGCATTGAAATCAGGTATTGAAAATAAAATTGACACTATGCAAAATCGCATTATTTCAGAGGTAAATTCTTTGCAAAGCATCATACAATCTCGTTGCAAACCAACAGAAATAATTTTATCCATAGCCTTCCTTGTAGGAGTAATTGGTTTTGTTGTTATTCTTGCTTTCTATTATTACAATAAATCGCAACAATATCTAATAAAAACGGATGTAAAATATGAATTGAATTTGGAACAAAAATTTCATACGAAGGATCCCAAATGAAAAAAGTAAGCAAATTATGCTTTGCAGGTCTAATATTTTGCTCTGTTGTCTTTGCTGACGATATTGATTTTCATAAAATAGAATCCATTAACTGCAAAATAAACAATAAAGTGAGTTTAACTTATGGCATTCCAATGAAATCTAGTTTTGCACAAAAAATAATAAATGGAATAATAAATAATTATAAAACCATGAAACAATCATCTTATCAGTTTACTTTGGAGAACCTTGCAGTGGAATATATCTCTCAAATAAAAAGTGGGGAAAACTTACTTATTTTTTATGGAGGAGACAAGCCAGAAAATATAAAATATTCTGGATATCCATTGAAAGAAATAAATAAATTTTACAAATTAGATAAGTTATTTTTTTCTGTTGAGTTTCCTTATGATAAATATGAAAAAAATGTAGAGAGAAATATTTTATTCCTAAGTAAAGATGAAAACGACAAATGGGAGGGATTTTATAGGGAACAATACAATGTTGATTATGATGTTATTTTGTATGATTTTACAATAAGAGATTTAATCATCAACGACCAATTTATTCCGGAAAAAACATATTCAGATTTATCTGCAAATGATACATTAAAATTGATAAATACTCTGAAGATTAACAACGATAGATTACAATTTATGATAGATTCTTTAGAAGCGAATCATCTTTTTGTGTATAAAAAAGAAATGAATTATAAAATATATTCCGAGATAGAGGCATTAAAAAATAAGTTAATACAAAATTATACAATCAGGACTTCTAGAAAAGTCAATTATGTTAACACTGATTACGAATGTTCTAGTTTAGATGTCAAAGTAAAAAAAATTCTACCCTAATCAAATTTTCATTCAACTTATCCTGCAATGACAGATAGTGCACACAATGCAAAAAGAGCAAATGCCATTCGTCCCTGCGGTGGATAACGCACAGATGGGTAATGGTTTCAGAAACAATTACCCACTTAAGACGGCAAAGTTGAAGTTTGTATCACACAAAAGGAATGGATTAGGAAACCCATTCCGGCGAAGTGCGGGCGAAGGAGATAATTGTGGAGCCGCCCGTGCAATGGTGCTATGTTTGGCAAGCCAAAAAATTTTTTCTACCTTTCGCAGTTACGAATGTTCAATTCTTTGAAAAATACACAACTTGCTTTTGAGCGAAACTCGATTTATTCTTCTATTAGAAAATCGCTCGCTATGCTTATGCCTGTATTGCTGACTGCAAGTTCGGCGGTGGCGATTATGAATTTGCCGATTCCGGGTTGGCGGGATTTTTTGCAGAGTGTGGAAATTGTGTGGAATATGCTGCTTTTTATGCAGAGTTCCGCGTTTGGTTTTTTGGCGGTGTATTTAACTATCTCCATAAGTTATTATTATGCGGAGGAATTGGGCGCAATAGGTTTTGAACGCTCAATGGCGATGATTACGGCGTTTTCGTGTTTTGTGGGGAGTTACGGGGGTCCTGCCGGTTCTCTCTCAATGTCGAGTTTTACCGCACTCGGCGTGCTTGAGGCGATGTTTTGCACCGTGGCATCCGTATATATATTTCATAAATTTTATGCCGTTGCTCAAAGAAATTTTAAGAGTTATTGGCACGGAACCGATGAGTTTGTGCGGGCGGGAATTTCGTCTATTGTGCCTTATGCACTTACGCTTGCCATATTTGTGTTCGCTACAATTTGCCTAAAAATGGCGTTTGGAGTAAATGATATTAACGACCTTATGATTCGCTCAATGCTCTGGCTTTTTGAGGGTGTTGGGAACAATCTTTTTGGGGCATCTCTATATGCTTTGCTTTTGGATTTAATGTGGTTTTTCGGTATTCACGGCGGAAACGCTATGGAAAATATACACATTACTATGTTTGCACCTGCAAATACAGATCCGTCTGTTATTGTGTCTAAAATTTTTATAGATACTTTTGTTATGATAGGCGGTTGCGGTGCAACTTTTTGTCTTATGCTTTCTATGCTGTTTTTTTCGCGGTCAAAGACGAATAAAAATTTGGGTTTGGCGGCGGCGTTTCCCGCTATATTTAATATAAACGAGTTGCTTGTGTTCGGCTTGCCCATTATCTTAAATCCGGTTTTGCTTGTTCCGTTTTTGCTTGTGCCCATTTTGTGTTTGTTTATAGGGTATTTTGCCACTTATTTCGGGTTTATACCCATAATCAATTTGGAGAGTATGCATTGGACTACCCCGCCGTTTTTTAGCGGATATATCACTTGCGGGTGGCGCGGAGTTTTGGTGCAGGTTGTGGAAATTGCCGTTGGGATTTTTGTGTATATGCCTTTTTTGCGAATTTCCGAGAAACTTCACAGCGATAGAGAAGAGGCGGTTTTGAAACACGCCACCAAATTGATTTTGAATAATGAAAATGAAATTTTGCTGACTCGCAGTGATGATATTGGTATTTTGGCAAAGACAATGGTGCGGCAGTTGCGCTCCGATATTGAAAATCACAAAATTCCGATGTTTTATCAGCCGCAGGTTGTCGGGGAAACGGGTTTGGTTATGGGGGCGGAGGCATTGTTGCGGTGGCGGTATGCGGGGAAAGGCGTAATTCCGCCGCTTGCGATTAAAATTGCGGAAGAGGGCAAGTTGTATCATAATTTGACGAAGGAAATTATAAGCGTTGCGATTAAAAATTTTATAGAATATCGAGAAGAAACGGGTAAATTTTTTAAGTTATCAGTTAACATTACACCGGAGCAACTTGCGGATAATGAATTTATAGATTGGCTGCTCTCCTCGCTTGAAAAGGCGGAGATTTCCAAAGGATTTTGTTTGGAGGTTACCGAGCACAGCACTGTTGGGCAGTCGGTTGAGTTAGATGCAACCGCTAAACGCTTGCGGGAACACGGGGTGGTGATTGCTATTGATGATTTTAGTATGGGTGCAACTTCTATTAAATACCTTGAACAGGGAATTTTTTCGTTTGTGAAGTTAGACGGCGGTTTGGTGCAAGAGGTGTTTGCAAACAGCAGAACTAAGGAGATTATCCGTTCTATTGTGAAATTGGGTGCGGAGTTAAATTTTGAAGTTATTGCAGAATTTGTTGAAACAAAAGACATAGAAAATTCCCTTAAAGAACTCGGCGTTCAGTATATGCAGGGATATTTGCACGCCCCCGCATTGCCGTTTGAAGAGTTCGTTAGATTTGCGAGGAATCATAAATAGTGTGGTAGGCTCTGAAGAACTTTTTATGAGATAAAGTTTGGGGGAGTTCTTCGGAGATTACTGTATGAAAGAAAAAATGACATATTCAGAGGCGATAGAGCAAGTTATGCTGCATAACGGCTATTTTGCTCCTCTCAAATTATTGTATAAAGAAGTTTGGAAATATAAAGACTTTGCTGAAGTTAAAGGGAAAACTCCCATTAACACAATTCAGGAACGAGTTCAGCGAGATGAACGATTTACAAAAATCGGTTTGGGTATTTATGCTTTAACCGACAAAATAAATTTGCTTGCTCAACAAGCAGTTCCGACAACAGAGAAAGAAAAAGTTCAAACAAAACACGGCGAAATGCAAGGTATGCTGTTGGAAATCGGTAATTCAAGAAAGGAAGTTCAAGAAACTTATACTAACGACAAAAAATTTGTTTTTCAAAACAAAACATTGGGAAGTTTGGCAACCTTACAATCAGTTCCGCCATTCACTTATGACAAAATTATTAAGGAAAGTGTAAATTATGCAGATGTAATTTGGTTTAATGAAAGATATTTTCCTTCTAAAATTTTTGAGGTTGAAAATTCTACGGATTTTCGTGATGCTTTTGTGAAATTTATGGAATTGCAAGATTTTCTTATTGAGTTTATTTGTGTTTCGCCATTGGAACGAAAAAATAAATTTGACAGAGAAATTGAGAAAAACGCTTTTAGACCAATCAAAGAACGAGTTAAATTTTATTCTTATGAACAAATTGAAAATGATTACAATGCAAGTTTAATAAAATTATATATTTAGAGTTATGAGAAAAATGAGAAAAGTTTGCGGAAGTTATTCTCCGAAGAACTCCCTCAAAACTTTACCTCATAAAACAAGGAGTTCTTCGGAGACGACGGCAACCGCTTAAATTTGCATAAAAACACGGTTGCCAATGTCGCATAGTAAGCACTTATTACCTCTTAGCGAGTTAATAAGTGCTTACTATATAGTCAAAATTGAAATTGATGAAAAAGAGGTATTCAAAAAATATCCAAATTTCAAATATATTT
This sequence comes from Fibrobacterales bacterium, assembly GCA_025997455.1. Lineage (GTDB taxonomy): Bacteria > Fibrobacterota > Fibrobacteria > Fibrobacterales > Fibrobacteraceae > BNUP01. Next base: position 27,583 of record BNUP01000007.1, read on the forward strand.
TTTTGAGTTATAATAACGAGGGTTTAATGTCGGTAGAAAAATTTTCTATCAATCTATGATTCGCCTCAATAATTTTTTCGGGGTTTATCATATTCACATTAAATACCAAATCGTAATTATCATCTTTTGGCTTAAATTGATTCACTCCGTAGGCGATGCTATTTGCGGGCATATTTTTTGTAACTATGGCACCGGCACCTACAACAGAATTTTCTCCGATGATGATTGGTCCTAAAATTTTTGCTCCATCCGCTATAACTACATTCTTGCCGATGATTGGAACCCCGACATTTTCCCATTCATTACTCGCTTTGTTAAATCTCATATTTGTGCCAATAGTTACATTTTGAAAGATTACGGCACCTTCACAAATTTTTGAGGCGATAATTGTGCAACCCCGTGCGTGATGGGCAAACAACACACTTTTGTCTATTTCAGTGCAATTAATTTCACAACCATAGAATTTCTCTAACAAGTTTTTTGCGATTTTTTTTAGTATGCTATTTTTAGAATAGCAATTTATTTTGAATAGCGTTTCAAACATCCTACTTAAACCGCGAGTAAATGCTCGTACTCGTATAAAGTGCACCCACGGGGTTATGGCACAGAACGCGGTCTTTCACTACAAGGGTTGTTACCGGGGCTTTGGAGGCACCAGAAAACAACATATCGTGCCCAACACACAAGCCCATAATAATATTTAGGTCTGTTTTTTGCTCGTTCAATAATTCGGCTTGCATTACAGGGTTGCACATACTTTCGTGACCCGCGCCTCGGTTGAAAGGACTGTAGCCGTTCCCGCAAGCAGAATTGCCTTTTGCTTGTTCATATTCTCTCCCAAGTTTTCACTTAAAACTTTATTATTGCAAGTGATTTAATAGGAATTTAGAAAAAAATTTCGTGCCTGTCAAGGGTATGAGATAGAAATTTTTTATGCCCCCGTTTGCAGCACATATTTTCCGCCCTCCCTAACACTTAACCGCGACATTTCGCCTTTGTGCTTCTCAATGAAATTTCGCACCCAAGTCGGATTCGTTTTGCCGTATTCGCGTAGCGACCAACCTATTGCCTTGTTGATAAAAAATTCAGTTTGCCCAAAATTATTTTTTATTATCTCTTCCAAAAGTGCAGTATCGGTTTTTTCCTTGCGACCGATTTGATGGTCTATAGCAATTCGCCTTAGCCAAAAGTTTGCATCTGTGCTCCATTTCAGCAAAATTTGATTTGTTTTTGGGAAGTTGAGTGCAATACTGCCGACAATCCTGTCCAGGCAGTCTATTGTATCCCACCAAGATTTTGAAGTTGCAATTTTTTTCAAATTTGGAATATCTTTGGGACTCAAAAATGCTTTGCAGTTTGAGAGATAATTCAGAGCCAAGTATTGAAATTCGCGCTCCTCGCAAGACCAACAGTAGAATATAAATTCCCAGTCAATTTTGGTTGTTTGGTCAGCGACTTTGAAAACGCTTGTCTTCAAAAACTCTGCCGAAAGATTTTTTCTTTCCTGTGTAGGTATGCCCAAAAATTTGAATTGGTCGCGCATATAAGCCGACATTGCAACTGCCTTTTCGGGATTTGCCGCCGCATGGAAAATGTCAAAAATTGTCATGCACGGGAATGTAGGAAAATTGGGGTATAGGGTGTGGGGTGTGGGGTGTGGAGAAACTTGGCAGTGCAGGAGTTAAAAGTGTAAAGTTGAAAGTTGAAAGTGTAGAGAGTAGAGAGTAGAGTTGAAAGTGGGGAGTAGAGTTTGTAGGGGCGTGGTTTTAATAAGTATATCTGCCCTATTAAAAAGAAATTGTGATAATCTGTATATACAATGGCAGAAAACCCGCCCTGTTGTGTGAAGAATTCGTCATTCTGCGCGTGGTCGCAGAATCCATTATTTTTGTAGTGTTCTATCCACACCGCGTTCCCTTGTTAATGGAAAACTCGGCAGTGCAGGCGAGACACCAAGCCGATAGGCGACTGGGCAGATTAATATAAACACTGATTAACTCTTATCTCATACATTCATTCCCCATTCGGAGTTAATAAGCATAGCCACTCACTTAAAAAGACATTGTGATAACTTGTATAAACGATAGGGGCAATAAGCCGACGGCGAACTGCCCAAATTTGAATAAAAACACAGTTCGCCCATGTCGCTCGGTAGGCACTAACGACCTCTTAACGAGTTCTTCAGTGCCTACTATAGAAAACCTCTAAAAACTCTCTTTGTAACACAATTCCACAGATTTGAGTTTTTAGAGACGACGGCGAACTAGTCAAATTTGCATAAAAACATAGTTCGCCCGTGTCGCTTAGTAGGCTCTGACGACCTCTTAACGAGTTCTTCAGTGCCTACTATAGAAAACCTCTAAAAACTCTCTTTGTAACACAATTCCACAGATTTGAGTTTTTAGAGACGACGGCGAACTACTCAAATTTGCATAAAAACATAGTTCGCCCGTGTCGCTTAGTAGGCTCTGACGACCTCTTAACGAGTTCTTCAGTGCCTACTATAAGTTTTCTACATTGTTTCACGGGAAACATAAAAAGGAAACCGAATATGCCGTGTGCAAATGTTAAAGATTGCCCTTGTCCCAAAACGGGATGCAAAAATTGGGGTAAATGCTGTGATTGCGTTCGTAACCACAGAGGCGGAAAATTACCAGCCTGCCTGCGAACCGATGATACAATAATCTCCTAAGAACTTCTCCAAAACTTTACCTCATAAAACAAGGAGTTCTTAGGAGACGACGGCAACCCCTTAAATTTGCATAAAAATACCGATTGCCCATGTCGCTCGGTAGGCACTAACGACCTCTTAACGAGTTCTTCAGTGCCTACTACAAAATGCCCGCAAGGCTTTTTTGCAAAATTGTTTCACGGGAAACATTAACTGATGGTAACCACTATTAACCTCATAAGAGGTAGTTAGAGGTTACCAAACGACATGGGCGAACTGCGTTTTTTATGGTGATAATGTCATCCTGCGGCGAATGCTCGCAGAATCGCCGTCGTCTCTAAAAACTCAAATCTGTGGAATTGTGTTACAAAGAGAGTTTTTAGAAGTTCCCTATTGTGAACGCGGTGTGGATAGAGCACTCCCAATTTTTCTATATTCATAAACAACAATGCTTTTTCTTGAACCCGACATCCAAGATTTTATAAAGGCTTTCAACGCCGCCAAAGTCCGCTATTTAGTCGTTGGCGGTGCATCGGTAATTTTACACGGCTATGCTCGCACTACGGTTGATTTGGATTTATGGGTGGAACGGAATCAAGAAAATTACGAGTACATAGTGCAAGCGTTCCAAATTTTTGGAATGCCTGTATTTGATATGACACAAGATAATTTTTTGAACAACCCTGCTTTTGATGTTTTTACTTTTGGTCGCCCTCCTTCCTGCGTAGATTTAATGCTTTCGGTCAAAGGACTTGATTTTACACCTGCATATAAGCGGTCTAAAACTTTTTCACTACAAGGATTGGATTTTAAGGTTTTGTGCCGAGAAGATTTGATTATTGCCAAACGCCAAGCGGGGCGACATAAAGATTTAGATGATGTGGAACAATTGCAAAAAATAGAGGCTCTTTATGTTTGATCGCACCGCATTCTTTGGCGGAACATTTGCCGAAGCCGAGCAGAGAGCAATAGGCAACTCTATGAGTTTAGAAGAACGATTGGATTGGAACATTCGATCTGTTCGTGCTGCTTACGGCTATGACCCCGACAAGCCGATTCCTATGGATCGCACTGCCTTTTCAGCACGAAAAATAACCGAGGTGTAAAAAGCGAGGGTGTAACCCGAAGCAACCCAGATAATTACAGATAAAGTTAGATTTAATATTAGCGAGTCGAAGGGTTGTTGCCTAAGTAAAACGCTACACCAAGAAAAAAGAGTTTTATTTGTGATTATCCTTATATGAGTGTCCGCGTTTTATGTGGCAACCAACCCGAAGACGAGCGATGTAGCGAAACAAAATTGTTTCCCGTGAAACATTTTATAAATTGTTCATAAAAATGTTATTGACAGTTAACATTTGTTTTGTATTTTACTGTAGAAATATTTTAACCTGAGGTTATTATGAGCAATTCCGCCGTCAAAAAGCCGTTCAACACACGGGCTTTTGTTTCCATCAGCCTATTTTTTGCCCTGCTGTGGCTCGTGATTTCAGGTATGCAAGTCGGTGCATTAGACGGAGCACCAGCCACAACGCAAGCGGCTCAATTTTGGAAAGCCATACACCATATTACCGGAGCGATTTTTGCACTCTTTGCCATTATCCACATAGTCAAAAATTGGACAGTGCTAAAAAATCACCTTAAAAAAGTGAGCAGAGAAACCGTATTTGGAATTTTGGTCGCAGTTATAATCGGAGTGTTGGGCGTTATAGGTTCCCAATTTTAATTATGTGGAAATATTACGCACTCCTCTCGGCTCTTTTTGCGGCACTAACGGCAATACTCGCCAAAGTCGGGGTGAGGGGAATAAACGGCAATGTGGCAACTGCAATTCGCACGGCGATTGTTCTAATTTTAGCGTGGGGAATTGTATTTTTTGCAGGACAATTCAAAGATATTAAAGTATTAACCAAAATGAATTGGTTATTTTTGTCTTTTTCGGGAATTACCACAGGACTTTCGTGGATATTCTATTTTAAGGCATTAGAAACAGGCAATGTGTCTAAAGTCGCCCCCATAGACAAATTAAGCGTTGTCTTTGTGATTATCCTCTCTTTTATATTTTTGAAAGAACCGATGGACTTAAAAACCATAGTCGGCGGTGCACTTATTGCCGCCGGAACTCTGGTATTGTTGCAATAAACCTACCCCACCATTATGTTTTCTTCTGAATAATACGCGCGGGATTGCGGCGGGCGCACAACGGCTTGAACCAAAACAAGAGGACCCAAGCGACCTACAAACATCACAACAGAAGTGATTATTTTGCTTATGGGCGATAAATTTTCGGTAATTCCCATACTCAACCCACAAGTGGAAAATGCACTCACACTTTCAAAAAAAATCTCCAAAAAACGGCTTTGACTGAGAACGGAGGTTTCTCCGGTGGTCTCAAAATGCAAAATAAGTGTGGTGGATATTGCTATAAATATTACCGATGATACAAAAATTCGCACTGCACGATCTACTGTTTCTTCAGGGACTGTGCGGTTGAATAGTTGAGTTTTTTCGCGACCGAGAAAGCGGTTTAGACCCAACAGAGCAATTAGCGCGGCTGTGGTTGTTTTTATTCCGCCTCCGCAACTACCGGGATTTGCGCCTATAAACATTAAAATCATAATAAAAAAAAGTATCGGGGCGTTGAGTGCGGAAAAGTTTATGGTGCTAAAACCAGCCGAGCGACTCGTAACCGATTGAAAAATACTGACTAAAAATTTATCCTCTATAGAATATTTGGCGAGTGCACCGTTCCACTCCATTCCCAAAACTGCAAAAGTTCCGACTATAATTAAGAGCGGGGTCATTAAGAGAACCAAGCGGATGTGGAGCGTAAATATGTGTCCGGGGACTTTGTTTTTTTTAGAATTTATTATTTCCGCAAGCGATAAAAAGCCAAATCCTCCGCATATTATTAAGAACATAAGTGAAAAATTCACAACTATATTTGTGTCAAAGCCGCCCATCGAGTTATCCCAAATAGAAAATCCCGCATTGCAAAATGCAGAAATTGAATGAAAAACGGAGAAAAATACGCGTTCGGAGAAAGGGAGATTTGTGAATTGAGTGTAGAGGAGCACCGCACCTATTGTTTCAACTATTACGGATATTTTTATTATTTGCCTTAAAATATAACCGCTGTTTATATTGCCTTCGCTCGAATAACCCGAAGTTAGCACGGATTGTTGCCCAAAACTCATTTTTGTGCCAGCGAGGAGCATTATCATAGTCGAAAGAGCCATTACGCCTATCCCGCCAATTTGTGCAAGAAGAGCGAGAATGCTTTGCCCTGCGGTAGTGAGAACTCCGCCAACCGAAACCACCGCAAGCCCATTTACGCAAGCGGCGGAAGTTGCCATAAAAAGAGCATTCTCAAACGATAAGCCGCCGAAAATTCCGTCTGTGCTCCGCGAACTAAACGGCAAAAGGAGCAAAAATGTGCCTATGAATATTATTGTGAGAAACCCGAAAACGGGGTAGAGCATCGGATGAGTTGAGAGCGTGCTGATATGTGGTTTTGGGTTGCCTATTTTTCTCGCACGAAAATCGGGTGGCAAAGAACGGGAGTTAGAGTGAAGCATAAGCGTAAAGTATTTTTGCCGCGTTTCGCGAGGCACTGTGCAAAAACTCGTTAAAAGCGAGTTCGTTTCCGCTGCCGTGTGCGGGCACATCGGATAAACTGCGAATTATCGCAAACGGTATTTTGAAACGATTACACACAACCGCAACCGAAAAAGCCTCCATCTCCACACAGACAACTCTGCCTTTGAAACGAAGTCCAATCTCTGCGACCTGTTCTGGTTTGCAAATAAACGCCTCCGAAGATCCCACTGTCCCCTCGTGAATTGAAATATCGGTGCATTCGCGGGAAAGTTTTAGAATCACTTGGTGCAAATTTTCATCTACAAAGTAAGATGCAGGCTCATTCATAACCGCACCGTATTCAAACCCCAGAGCCGTTAAGTCAATATCCACGCCGACTATTTCTTTGGGTATAACCACATCTAATATTTTCTGTTCTGTTTTGAGACCGCCTGCAGAGCCTATATTTAACATTGCATCGGGCTTGTATTCCTGTGCTATTAAAGCGGCATTTATTGCAGTGTTTGTTCGACCCACACCCGAAAGCGCAAGCAAAAACCGTTTCCCGTTAAACTCCGCAATATGAACGGGTATTCCGCAACACTTGCTTTCCTGTGCATTGTTGAACAGCGTGAGGACGGCATTTAATTCCTCTGTCATTGCAGTTAAAACGGCTATGGTTTTCATTGCGGGGAAAGTAGTTAATTTAGAGTAGAGTGTAAAGAGAAGAGAGTAAAGTTGAAAGTGGGGAGTAGAGTTTGTAGGGGCGTGGTTTTTAACCCGCCCGTATCATTGTAGTGGCGAATAGCATTCGCCCGCCCGTTTGTAGGGGCGTGGTTTTAATAAGTATATCTGCCCAATTAAAAAGAAACCTGAGATAATCTGTATATACAATGGCAGAAAACCCGCCCTGTTGTGTGAAGAATTCGTCATCCTGCACGGAGTTGCAGGACGCAGAATCTATAGAGTTTTTTGGGTGTGCTCTATCCACACCGCGTTCCCTTTTTTGTCATTATCGGGCAGAGCCTGTCCTCGTGCCCCGACACGGGGAACACGATAATCCAATGCGTGTAATTTCGACTTATTACTGCATTTTAGATTCCCGCCTGTACGGGAATGACGAGCCGCAGTCGCCTAACGGCTTGGTGTATTGTATTAAAGCCCCGCACGTTAAAACAGTCAAGCAATTTGAAAAATATGTGAAACATAATATGGAGCTAATTTTAAAATTTGTATAGCATTTATGCTTATATCTCTAAGGCAAAAACTCCGACTGTTTCAATATCTAAGTCACAGCGAGTAAACCCTTTAGGAACTTTTTCATCAGGATATATATATGGTTTGCCTTCATAAACCATCTCTTCAATTTCAATTTTTAATACATCTTGCTTTCCCATTATAAATGAATTAAGCTTTAAATGTTCATCATCAACATATTCTATACTGAAATAATTGAACAACCCACCACGACTTTTTCCAGTAAGTTTGTTAAAACACTTATGCACTCCGTAAAATTCGGTAGATTCCACTACTTTCAGACCTGGGTCGACACTTAAACATTCTTCTTCGGTATAATATTCGTTACATTCGGCAAAATTTTCGAATGTACCAACCTTTAATTGTGGTTTTCCGGATGATGATGATGCGGCGGATGATGACGAACGCGGGTAGATAAAATCACAAAACAAAACACTGCCCCCATTCTCGATACAATCTTGCCATAAATCGTCCATTGTCCATGATGATGACGATGCTTGTTCCGACGACGATGATACCGGTTTTGTGTCACCATACCAGATATCACAAACTGTTTGGTCGCCAAAACCCGACATGCAATCTTCCCAATTCACATATGGATATCCAAAAGATGATGAAGATTCAGCCTCAGATGATGATGATTGTTCAATCGAGGAACTGCTTTCTTGTTTTGTTGATGATGAAGATTCTTGTTCGGTTGAACTTGACGATTCAATAACAGAAGACGATGATGTTTGGTCAACCGATGATGACGATTGTTCAGCACTTGATGATGACGTGACTATCGATGATGACGATTCTTGTTCGATTGAACTTGATGATTCGTCAATTTGCGATGATGACGATTCTTCTTTCACGCACTCAACACGATTGTTTCCATCCAAACAGTATTCTCGGCTGCTTCCGATTCCAGTGACAGTGCCATCACCACAGCCAATTCCAGCCGCAAGTAACGCCGTGGCGAATGCTGCACTTAAAAGTTTTGTTCTTCCTTTTTTCATTTTCTTCATCTTGTTTCTCCTTTAGGTAACCTCTATTAACCTCCTAAGAGGTTGGCAGAGGTTACCAAGCGACATGGGCGAACTGCGTTTTTTATGCAAATTTGAGTAGTTCGCCGTCGTCTCTAAAAACTCAAATCTGTGGAATTGTGTTACAAAGGGAGTTTTTAGAGGTTTCCTTTATGAAGATTCTAAAAACTCATCTATTCTGCAGTTATTTCCCTTGTGTTGCCGCACAAAGGGTTGGGAATGTCGTTTTGTAAATTCCTGCCGATGAACTTGCCATGCCCTCTCTGCATGGGTCAGTAGCATCTATTGCTGATTGTGCGACGACAACTCTGCCATCATCATATGTTTGTTTCATAAATGTCCCAACATCTGGGAGTTTACCTGTATTTGTGTAAAGCGATCCGCCGATTTTTTCAATCGGGTCATAAATTGGTAAATCAATACATGGCATTTTGCAATATTCAACATCATCGGTCACAAGTTTCCAATCAATACAGTTATTCAAAATGTCAAATTCTTTGCGATATTCCGCTGCACAATTCCAATCCATACCCTCGATGTTTGGGTGGCTTGAACTTGACGACACCTCGTCCTCTTTGGAACTGTTAAGTGTTCCGTCCCCACATGCCAACATCGTTGCCGCAAGTAACGCCCCTTTTGTGAAATTGATTAAACTTGATTTCTTCATTTTGTTACTCCTTTATTTTAGAATGTGGAAATATTACCTTTCGATTTCTTCCGAAGGGACATAATTTGGGCAATGTTTTTGAGGTGGAACTCCAATAAATAATTCTTCGCAGAATTCTGAAAACTTATTTGGTTTACCGTTTCCAGCATAAACTCCAACTTCAGTACTTCCACAGTTTTCGACAACGGCAACGGTGCCAAGATTCATCCCAACATACATTATATCCCCAGATGAAAGCTCCAACGATAAAGTCTTCCCTTGGTCGTCTCTTAGGAAATAAGCATTTAACCCCGTCTCAAGAGTGTCTCTGTAATATGGGTAATCTTCTTCCGCGGGGCCATAATTCCCACATATAAGGGTATTATTCTCAATTTTTGCCCATATATCTGCACTTGAAGAACTGCTTTGTTCTTCGCTTGAACTTGAGGATACTGCTTCGCTGCTTGAAGAAGATACCGATTCACTTGAACTGCTTGATTCTTGTTCTGTTGAACTTGACGAAATTTCAGGTTCGCTTGAAGAACTGCTTTGTTCTTCGCTTGAACTTGAGGATACTTCTTCACTGCTTGAAGATGAAACTTCGGATTCGCTGCTTGAAGAAGAGATTTCGGACTCGCTTGATGAAGACACTTCGCTTGAACTTGAAAGTTCTTCTTGGCTGCTTGAACTTGATTCTTCGATTTGGCTTGAAGAACTGAGTTCTTCTTGGCTGCCTGTTGAGGATTCAGAACAACCGCCAAGCAACATCGCCGTGGCGAATGCTGCACTTAAAAATTTTGTTCTTCCTTTTTTCATTTTCTTCATCTTGTTTCTCCTTTATTTTTAGAATATACGAGGACTAGAGACTTGCGAATAGCAAACAAGCCGATAAACTTTAAATTTGTTTTGATTAATTTCGGGGGGGGGGGGGGGGGGAAGATTCCCACCAAAGCCAATTCCCCAGGGCGGGGAGGATGTATGGATTAGGGAGAGGGAGAGGGGGTAAACTTCCACGCCGTGCTGGTGATTTTATTTTTCCACCCCGACACTTATGTCAAATTTAGAAAATTTTTTTTTCTTTTTCTAATTTTTTTGCAACAAAAACCGTTAGGGGATTGGGTGTGTGT
>BNUP01000008.1 GCA_025997455.1 Fibrobacterales bacterium
GCCTAAACTCTCTTTTTCTTGGCAAGCGGCTAATGCTACCTTGCCTTTGAACTCTGCCGTGTGCTTTTTTCTGCTGTTATTGCCCATTTTGGACTCCTTTGATTTTGCATAATTTACACTTAAATACCTGTCCAAATTTTAGGAAGCACTATAAAAATTGAGAAAAAAAATATCAATTTCGGCACTTGTATTTTTTACCTTAATTGCATTCGCGGCTTCATTCCATAAAATAGAAAGTTATTATGGGAGCATGTTTGCGTTAGATGATGGAATGCTGCCTCCTAGAACCATATTGTTAACCTATGGACTAAATACCGCATTAGATTACTTTCCGATTGGTGCCGGATTTTCAAATTATGGAACATCTGCAGCGTTCAAATTTTACTCACCGTTATATACCCGCTATGATTTTGCCGATATATGGGGCATGAGTGAAGAAAATTCAAGTTTTATTTTTGATAATTCGCTGGGATTATTGCTTGGGCAGTTCGGTTTTTTAGGAGTTGTTGTATATGGAGCATTTTTTATTGCACTTATTCAAATTGCCCATAGATATACATACGGATTATTTTTATAAGTCTCGTATGTGCTTATTGTTTTTTTATTCATCAATATGTTTGCTAACCAAAGTTTGTTCGGTAACTATTTTATGCCGTTTTTTATGATATTCGCCATTATGTTGAATTATACAAAAAGTGTAAACTATGCAAATAAGCAATAAAATCATCGCAAAAAATACGCTGTTTTTGCTTTTAAAAAACGCCATTGTTTTGTTTGTAGGCTTATACACCACACGAGCAATACTCGCCTCTTTAGGAGTGCAGGATTTTGGAATATACAATGTTGTGGGCGGAGTAATAGTACTATTTTCGTTTATCAGTAATGCCATGAACTCTGCCAGCAGCCGTTTTTTTGCCTTGGATTTGGGGCGTGGAGATTTTAGCACCCTCTCTAAAACATTTAGCCTAGGTGTGAACATACATATTGGTGTAGCCGTATTGATTTTACTGCTAGGTGAAACCATTGGTTTATGGTTTTTGAACCATAAGTTAAATATCTCGATGAATCGGATGAATGCCGCTAATGTGGTTTATCAATTTTCTGTATTATCAGCCTGTGTTGCGGTCTTACAAGTACCCTATAGTTCCGCCATAAGCGCCCATGAAAAATTTTCATTTGTTTCTATAATTGGCATCGTCGAATGCCTGCTAAAACTGGGAGCGGTGCTTTTGCTTGCGATAGTTCCCTGCGATAAATTAAAGGCGTATTCCGCTTTGTTGTTTACTGTTTTTTGCCTCTCATTTATTTGCTATAGGCTTTATTCAAAAAAACACTTCCCCGAAACTAATTACAAATTATATTTCAATAAAAAAATGTTTTTAGAACGGTTAAAATTTTCCGCATGGATGTTTTTGGAGGGCGTTAGTAGCGTACTTGCTTTTCAGGGTGTAAATATGCTGCTGAACATATTTTATGGTGTGTTGGTAAACGCCGCCATAGGCATTATGACTCAAGTAGGCGGTGCAGTACAGAGCGTTGTTTTAAATTTTTTAACAGCCGTTAATCCTCTTGTTGTAAAATCTTATGCAAAATCTGATTTTATTTTATTATATCGTTTAGTCATAAGGACTTGCAAATTTTCTTTTTTATTTTTATTTTTGTTTTGTGTGCCATTGATACTCAATATGAATTTTATACTGCATTTGTGGTTGCAAAAAGTGCCGGAATACGCTACTATATTTTGCCAAATTCAACTTGTCACTACTTGCATATTTATTTTGATAGTTCCGTTGAGTATGTCTGTTGTGGCAAAAGGAAAAATAGCAAAACTCAATATTGTAAACAGCGGTATTTTGTTTTTGCAATTTGCCTTATCGTATATATTATTAAGCCGTGGTGCCGTGCCTGTTGTTGTCCCAATTCTTTCTTTGGTGATGGTAATCTTTCGTTTAATTGAGTATTTAATTTTTACAAATGTTCTACTCGGATTTTCCATCCGCCGGTTTTTAACTGAAGTTTTGCTAAGGATATTTATTATTGGTGCAATCTCTTTGCCTTTGCCTATTTGGGTATCCCTCTGTTTTGAAGGCTGGCATAAATTATTGCTTTCCACAGCCGCTTTTTTGCTCGTGTTTGCCCCAAGTGCATTTTTCTTTGGGCTTACCAAGCACGAGAGAGTTGTGATAGTGGAGGCGGTGAAGGCACGGTTTTAATTTAGTATATTTACCCTAATGAAACTCCCACTCGGCATCCAAACATTTTCCACTATTCGTGAGGATGGCTACCACTATGTGGACAAAACAGCCCGCATCCACGAGCTTGCGACAGGTTCTGGCTATGTATTTTTCCTCTCCCGCCCTCGGCGTTTTGGCAAGTCGCTCTTGTGCTCCACGCTAGGAGCGTTGTTTGAGGGGCGGAGGGAGCTGTTCAAAGGACTTGCCATAGATTCGCTCACTTGGGAGTGGAAAAAGTACCCGGTGATTCATATTGCACTCAACGCCGATAATTATAGCGAGGATGGGGTTGCCGTACTGGAAGTTGTAGTCAACTCTTCGCTCAAACTTTGTGCTGAAAAATATGAAATGTCTTTTGATGGCAGTACTATTGCAGACAGATTCCGCCTCCTCATCGCAAACCTGCATAAAAAATACAACGAAAAAGTAGTGGTCATTATCGATGAGTATGATAAACCGTTGCTCGACACTCTCAATAAAAAAGAACTTCACAACACTATTCGCAATGCACTCAAGGGATTCTATGGCGTATTAAAGTCATCGGACGAACACCTGAAATTTGCGTTTCTCACAGGTGTCACTAAATTCTCCAAGGTAAGCATATTTTCCGATCTTAATAACCTCACCGACATTTCCCTCGACCCTCGCTACACCGATATTTGCGGCATCACGCAAAAAGAGTTGGAAGAAAATTTTAAGGAAGAAATTGATTCCATTGGGAACACAAAAGAATATTTTGCCAGATTAAAACAATTTTACAACGGCTATCGGTTTTCCAAGGAACCTCTCACGGTTTACAATCCTTTTGGCTTGCTTCATCACTTCAATAGTAAAGGGGAGTTCATTCCCTATTGGTTTGCCTCCGGTACTCCCACATTTTTAATCAAACTCATAGAACAGCAAAAGATTGATGTTACAACCCTCGAAAAGATGGAGATGCCCGCAAGCGCGTTTGACGATTACCAAGGCAATGATATCAGGGCGATTCCGGTATTTTACCAATCGGGCTACCTTACCATCGTAGGCTACGATGCAGAGAGTATGCTCTATACGCTCGATTACCCCAACGACGAGGTGCGCACCGGCTTTGCTTCGTTTCTCTCGGCACAGTATTCAGGGGCAATGCCCGAAATGCAAGCCTCCCTAGTGAACAAAATGCACAAGATGCTTGCCGTGGGCAACGCAGATGGCTTTGTGGAGGCGTTAAAACCTTTTTACAACGGAATTCCTTTTGATATTCTCTCTCGCGTGGAACATTGCTACCAACTTATCTTTTATGTTATTGTGCGGATGCTCGGCATATACTCCCGTGTGGAGGTTCATACTGCAATAGGTAGTGTTGATGCCGTGATAGAAGAAAAAGATTTTGTATATGTGATAGAATTTAAATTAAACGGCACTGCAGAGGAAGCTTTGGCTCAAATCGAGAGCAAGGATTACGCCCTCTCATACAATGGGCAAGGTAAAAAGGTGGTTAAATTGGGAATAGAATTTGACAAGGAAAAAAGGAATATTGGAAGGTGGGTGATTTAATTTTCTATATTTGTTATGCAAAAACGGAATAAATGAGAATTTGCGGAAAGGCGGAAAATTGAAACGGCATGGCATTTTGAGCGGTGCGGATTGGATTTTATGGATTTGAGAAAAATTTCCGTTTTTTCCGTTTTTATGCGTAAAATTTCCGAATATAACGGATTAGATGAGACAAAATAAAAGTGGAATTTTTACGAAATTGGCGTTTTTAGAGAAATTTAGTCATTTTAGCCCAAAACTTAAAATTTCCGTTTTTTCCTGTCTGCGGAAATTCGTTGCGGAAAGGTTACGGATTTCGTGAGATAAATGTTTGCGATATTTTTTAATATTTATCAGTTTTTATGTCCATTAAATTCATTTTTAAGAAATTTTTAATGAGTATTATTTGATGTTTATATGTTATTTTTTTGAGATTTTACTCCCTCATCACAAATCATTCTTGTCTATTTATCTTAAATAAGTTCTCATTGGCAAGTTTATTCAAATCCGAATTTGATAAATGCGGAAAATTTCGCACCAATATGGCTTTCCTTTCTTTAAAATACACAATGCCTTCTAATAACTTTGCGGCTTTCGTGCGTAATTTACTTACCGCTTCCTCATATAATTTTGCTTGTGGTGAAATTTCGCTTAATAAAAAAGGATTTACAAAAGGAGTTCCATCAACTTCTTCTTCCATTTCAGTAATTGAATTTTCTGCATACATTTCACGCACGCCGTCTAGTACCTCTTTGAAATCGGCAATATCTAAATCGTTTCGTTCTGCCGCTCTTTCTATTTGTGCTTCTGTATGGCTCTTTTGTGTAAATTTCAACATCATTCCTGCCTCTAAACCTGTCCATAGAACTATTTGGTTCATGATCAGATACACGCACCTTCAAATCTTTTACTTTGTAATACAAACTCATTATTTTACCCTATATTTTTCTTTGGTGAGAGTATAGAAAATAACTCTTTAAGTATTTCCATTTTATTACTCCTTGTTTAGATAATACTTAAAATCTTCGCATATTTTTTTAGGTTCAGTAAATAGTTATTGGGGCAATCGTTTGAATTAACAAGATTGCACACTAGGCAACTCTTGTGCTTTGCAAGTGCGTTTAGTTCCTTTTTTTCTTCGGGTTTGAGTTTCTTCATTGCTAATTATTCTGCCATAAAATAATTGCAGTAATAACAATCAGTCCGATAATATATCCGACCAAAAATGAGGGTATTTCAATCGTCATTTTCATACCTCCAAAAGCACAAGTACAATGCACACGAGTGTCATCATCAGCGAGAGCAACATTAGCACGAACTCAAGCAAGCAGTCGCAACCCTTCGACTTTGATTTATCTACCGCACGAGCAAACAAGATAGTAATCAAAGTGAAAATTACAATACAAACCAAAATAAACACTATCATTTTGCACCTCCATTTTTAGCGTTTGTTGTTTTTTCCATCGCAATGACCGGTTGACTCTGTTGCCTGAACAAAGTATCCATTATCGCTTTGTGCTCTTGGTATATTTTTTCCCAATTTAGCGAGGATACTATCCTGTCGTCTTTTAATTTGTCTGCCCATATTTTGAAAATCGCCTTGTAGTTTCCCAAAAATTCATCTCTTTTCTTGAAAAACTCGGCTCTTTCCCAATCGTTGTAATAGGGTGAGCACTGCATATCTGCGGCTCTAAGCAGTTTTTCTTTCATTTTTTGGCGTTCAATTAACTCTTCGCCTTTGTCCTGTTGGTTTGCGTTTGTTCCCCCGGCACTTCCAAACCCCCGAAAAAGAACGCTATTTCTAACCCAATTTCTCGCGGCTGCTTGCCAATCCTTCATTTTCGCTTTTCCGCTAACGAGCCAACCGTTTGATTGAAAGTGATCATAAAATGCCGCCGCCTGTTCGGGTTTTCCGAGAGCGACAAAATACTGCCTAACTTCCTCAAATGAGTGAGGAATGCTTTGTTTAGAAACCTTACTTCCAGATAATGCAACAGTCTTTTTTCCGAACAGGCAATGAATTTTTTCGGCGTATGTTTCTGCGAGTTCAAATAATCCGTTATTTTGTCTCAAACAAAGTGTTTTGTCATAGCAGTGCAGGGTGGGGTATAGGGTGTGGCGTGTAGGGTGTGGTGGGGAGAAAGGAATTGTAGGGGCGTGGTTTTTAACCCGCCCGTTTAGCATTGCAAGGAGAAAATGATGGAATTTTTTTTGACAGCAATAAATAAAATAATCAAACAATAGTCTCTATTCTACGCTGTCCAGTCGCTTTGCTTGGTGTGGTGTGCTCTATCCACACCGCGTTCCCTTGTTAAAGAACCCTCGCTCAAAGATTGCTTATATTCCCGTGTGCGACAAGGTATCTCTGCGTTGCAATTTCTGCGAGTTGCATATCGTGCGTTGCGATTAAAAAACTCTGCCCGAAGTGCCGACTCAATTCCAAAATCTGGCTTTTCAAAATCTCCGCGTTTTTCTCATCGAGATTTCCGCTCGGTTCATCGGCTATCACCAAATCCGGTTTGTTCATAAGGGCGCGTGCAAGTGCAACTCGTTGCCTTTCGCCGCCCGAAAGTTCTCTCGGCAAATGATTTTTGCGGTCTGCAAGCCCCACAACTTCCAAAAGTTCGTCTGCACGGTTTTTGCTGTCCGCTAAATTTCGCCTATCAATTCGAGCAGGCATAATAATATTTTCAAATGCAGAAAACTCTGCGAGCAAATGGTGAAATTGAAAAATAAAACCGAGATGCCGCCTATGAAATCTATTCAAAGTTCTTCTCGAAAAACCTGAAATATTTTCGCCGTTAAAAACCACATCACCGCTCGTGGGTTTATCAAGTGCACCCACTAAATTCAGAAAAGTGGATTTGCCCGACCCGCTCGCACCGGTTAGCACCGTGATGCTGCCCTTTTCCATATTAAAATCCACCCCGCGCAAAATTTCCAAGACTTCGCCGGTCTCTTTATACACCTTGCATAATTTTTTGGTTTGAATCAAAGGGGGCATTTGGGGAAGGTAGAAAATGGTGGGGTATAGGGTGTAGGGTGTGGGGTATGGGAAACTCGGGCAGTGCAGGAGTTGAAAGTGAAAAGTTGAAAGTGGGGTGTGGGGAACTCGGCGTTGCAAGCGGGGGGAAAGGGCTGGATGGTGGAGGGAATTGTAGGGGCGAGTTTTAAACTCGCCAAAAAAATGTGCGGGAGATTGCGGGTCAGTGCCCGCAATGACGAATTTAACAAGGGAACGCGGTGTGTTGCTTCGCCTACGACTCGCTGGTGACGGAACACCCCAAAAATAATTGAAGTTAAATCAAGAAGTCTTTGCAGTTATCAAAGCCTTCTAATATCAGCGGGTCGAACTGAGTTCCTTTGCCTTCGAAAATTATTTCAAAGGCTTTTTCTTTTGACATTCCTTTGCGATAAATGCGGTCGCTGACAAGAGCATCATACACATCAACAACTGACATAAGCCGTGCCCAAAACGGAATTTGTTCGCCTTTTGCACCGTTTGGGTAGCCTTTGCCGTCGTAGCGTTCGTGGTGAGAAAGTGCAATGTCATAAGCGTATTTTAAGTAAGAATGAGACGGGAATCTTTTTTGCATTTTTTGTATCAGTTCAGAGCCGCGTTTAGGATGAGACATCATCTCGGTTCGTTCTTCATCGCTCAACGGTCCCGGTTTTAATAAAATTGAATCGTGAATGGCGATTTTCCCGATATCGTGAAGAGGGGCTGCCATTACAATCAGGTCTAATTGCTCGCGTTTCAAATCACCGCTCATAACAAATTCTTCGCCGAGTATCGACATAAATAATCCGGTGCGAACCACATGTCCTCCGGTATTTTCATCCCGACTTTCCACAGTGCTCGCCAAAACTTCGCTCATCCCTTCTTGCAACCGTTTCATTTCGCCTTTGGTCGCCTGCAACCACCGAACCGAATCTTGCGCTCGCTTTAGCAACTCCGCATTTTCTCCCAATTTTTGAAATCTCAAAAGCGTTAATTCTTCACTGCAAGACAGCGGGAAAAATTCCGATGCTCCCTTTCTCCGAGATAAAGTGTCCTTTTCTTCGCTGTATTCTTCGGAAAAAAACGCTATAAGCGCATTCTTTTTTACTTCGGAAGGAATTTTTTCCAAAGTATCAAAATTATCAATTGCAATTATTCGAAAATTTGCAAAAGTATCTTCTAAACCCTTTCCCACAAAGGTATAATAACCCGCGAGAGCGTTTTTGAACTTCTCCCATTTCTCCGGATTTTCCGATATTAGTGCAATGTCTTCCACTAAGGGTAAATATAGTAACCTCAGAAGAACTCCCTCAAACTTTATCTCATAGAACAAGGAGTTCTTCTGAGACGACGGCAATAAGTATAGCCGCCCAATTAAAAAGGAGTTGTGATAATCTGTATAAGCAATGGCGGACAATAAGCATATCTGCCCTATTAAAAAGAAATTGAGATAATCTGTATATACAATGGCAGAAAACCCCTTAAATTTGCATAAAAATACAGTTCGCCCGTGTCGCTTAGTAGGCTCTGACGACCTCTTAACGAGTTCTTCAGAGCCTACTATATATTTTTTTATGCGGCTTGTCATTCCTGTGCAGACGGGAATGATAGGGAAGGGCACGAGTATGACAAATACAATGATGACAACTAACCTTCGGGTAATGCAACAATTGTATCGATAATTTTGTTGAACTCTGCGGAAGATTTGGAATTTGGGCAGGAGAGCACTGCGGGTAAGCCGTTTTCTGCGCCTTGCATTGTGGAGGTTTCAATGGGAATTTGACCTAAAAGCGGAATTTTCAAGGTTTCTGCGAGTTTTTTACCGCCGCTTTGACCGAAAATATAGTGCTCTTTTTCGCATTTATCGCATATAAAATAACTCATATTCTCAATTAAACCGAGAACGGGAACTTTGGTTTCTGCAAAAAGCGAGTGACCTTTTATACAGTCGGCGAGTGCTACATTTTGCGGAGTGCTCACCAAAATTGCACCGCTTAATTCGCAACCCTGAATTATTGAAAGTTGAATATCTCCCGTTCCCGGAGGGAAATCTATAAAGAGATAGTCGAGTGAATCCCAATGAACGAAGTTCAAGAGATTTTTTATCATTGCGGAGGCTCTCGGTCCGCGCCAAACTATAGCCTGCTCCGGCGGGAACAACATCGCGGCAGATGCGACTTTTACTCCGTGTGATATTATTGGATTTAAGGTTTTATCGGAGTTAATTTCGGGTGATTCCGTTATGCCGAACATTAAACCCATACTCGGACCGTAAAGATCGGCATCTAAAACTCCGACAGATTTTCCGTTTAAGGCAGCCGCCATTGCCAAGTTGGCAGTTATGGTTGATTTTCCAACTCCGCCTTTTCCGCTTGCAATCGCTATAATTTTTTTGACATTTTTTAACAAAGAAGGCAATTGTTTTTCTTCCTTTGCACTAGCGGTTTCACCAGATGAAAAAGATAATTTTATATCTGTTTTTGCAACTCCTATATCACTTAAAATCTGTTTGCATTTTATTATAAACTCATCCTTCACGGGGCAGGTCGGAGTGGTTAATACCAAATCAAAAGCAACCGATATTTCGCTCTCATAATTTTTAATTTTCAAATTTTGCACAAAGCCGAGTTCTGTAATGCCCCTGTTAAAGTCCGGGTCTATCACCAAATTTAAGGCGTTTAATATGTCAGATTCTGTTAACAATCGCATACGCCCTCTGCGTTGCAAGTTGGGGTGTAGGGTGTGGGGTGTAATATCCCACACCCTAACCTGCAATACTGAAAGCCAAGAGTTTGGCTTTCGGAGAGAGAGTGCTTTAGCACTCGTAAGTTAGAGTATTGAGTGAAAATTGTAAACGCGGTGTGTGCCGAACGCCCCATATTATAAATTCTCATTGTTTTCAAAACTGAAATTGTAACTTTCCAAAACGCATTCCTCAAACGACTCTTCCGCTATACCCAAATCATCGATAATCTCGGTTATCTTCTCTTGGTTTCCGTTTTCCGTTGCTATTGCCAAATCCATAAAACGGCTGAGCGTTCCTGTGCCTTCTAAAAGTGCCTCTTCAATTTCCTTATCTAAAGGAATTTGCTGCAACACTTCCGCTAACGGAATTTTATAGAGTGCGTCTAAATGCGAGAGCAAGCCCATAAGATACGCTTTTTCGATTTTCAATTTTTCCCAATGCAATCGGTGTGAAAGTTCCTCAAAGAATTTGGCTCTCTGCACGGAGTTAATCAGCAACGGAGAGTCTTTGATTTCGCCATCGTTATTGGCATACACGAGTATCAAAAGCCAACGGCGCATATTCGCAAGTCCGAGCATTGTAATTGCGTGTCTCACACTTTTAATTTCGTTCCGAGTTGCAAAAAATGCAGAGTTTAAGTATTTCAATAACAGGGCGGTAAGGTCGGGCAAATTCTTAAAAGAGTCTTCCAACTTATCGAAGTCCATATCTTTATTTATTGAGTCGAGTACTTGAAAAACACCTACACCGGAGGCTCCGATTTTTGCCGCGCTCATCATTTCCGGTTTTGCGAAAAAATAACCTTGAAAAAAATCCATTCCAGCATCATAACACATTTTGAATTCCTGCTCGGTTTCAACTTTTTCGGCGAGCACCAAAATGCTAAGCGAGTGCAGTTTTTCCACAACGCCTTTCACTTCGTTTAAGTTCGTGAAGGGCAGGTCTATTTTCACAAAATTTACATATTCCAAAATCGGTTTTATTCGCTCAAAGTTGGCATCTGTGGGTATAAAATCATCTACCGCTATTTTGAAACCTTTGTTGTTAAGGGTCTGTATGTTTTGAGTTAAATTCGCATCTATATTGGCGTTTTCGATTATCTCCAAGACGAATATATTTTTATCGAGCAAACTCAAGATGTCGTGCGAAAGCATCTCGTATCCGCAGTTGAGGAATGCAAATTTGCTGCCTACCAAATTTTGAATGCCTATGCTGTTGAGTGCGTTGTCTAATACTTTTGCAGTTGTGCTTGTGTCGTTGGTTATTGTGCCGCTGGTTAAATCGCCCGCTTTTTTTCTGAAAAGCAGTTCATAAGCGACGAGTTTCCTGTCTCTGCTCAGTATAGGCTGCCTTGCTATAAAAATTTTCTCTCCCATTAGGGGGAAGGTAGAAAATTGCACGCGGCGGTGCAAGAGTGGAAAGTTTTTGCACTGCCGAGTTTCCATACCCCACACCCCACACCCTACACCCCATACCCCTGCACCGCAGAGGAATTTTTCTACATTTCCTCGAATGTTGCCGACTGAAGTATATCACTTGTTAAAGAAGTTCAAAAAAAGAACTTTCATATACGATTGGGAATATTTTTCTCGAAGAATACACGAGGAACTTTTTCGGTCGGTGGCGGAGAACACGCCGCTCCTTTACATTGAAATCCCGTTTGCCGTAGTTGAACATCACTTGACAGACCTTGAGGCACGGGGTAATTTTTGGAAAGTTTTTTTTGAATACATTGAAAGGCAAAAAAGAATCTGCGATATTTGCGGAGTTTTGAGCGGCGATGTCGGGATAGCAATTGTATTTTTAGATATTTTGCCGAATTGCGATATAGAGATGCAAAACGGTTTTAATAGAATGTGCAACAGCATTTATTCTAAATCGTTCATAGACATAAGGAAATGGGACGAGATTACCGGAGTTATTTATCCGCCAAATGAGTTTTTTAAGGAAAAGTAACCTATCACCGCTTTTATCTGCGTATCGTTGCGATTATTTACCACATTTTCAACGGTTAAACCGCTGAGTTCATCGGCAATATTTATGTATTTCAATTTTCGATAACCATTTTTCACAAGAGAAAATTCCGTGCCGTTCGCTTTTGCACAAGCCCAAAACCAAATATCATCGCCCTTTGGACTTAATAACAAAAACACCTCCTCGTTTGTGCCTTCTTTGCCAAGCGAGTTCGGAGGGTAAAGCACCCCGCCAACTCCCGTTAAAAATAATCGTTCGGGATGCAGCGTTTTTTTAACAGCGTGTTTCCAATCGGAATATGGGGCAATTTCTGTTGAGGAGATTTTTCCTACTATCTCGTGAGCACGGTGAATTTGAATTTTTTTTGGGTCGTTCGCATAAGCACCTGCGAGTTGTTTTAACCAATTTTTCGGATAATACAAATCATCATCGGCGGTGATAATAACGCAGTTTGGGAAGGCTCTCAATGCAGGAACTAATTTTGTGTAAGAACCTATATCTTTGCAAAAATTAAATTCCACGCCGCCTTTTTCAAGGACTTTCAATTTTGACGGAATGTTATTTGCGTTCCATTTTGTTTCATCTAACCACACTATAATTTTATCGGGTTTGCGGCTTTGATTTAACAGCGTCCAAAGCGTGTAGGGCAGTGTTCCGGCAACTCTGTTTTTATGACTTGTGAGGGAAACTATAAAGACCTCTTTGTCTCCGTTCAGTTGCGGAATTGAACCTTTTTTTATGTGATAATCTATATATAGTTTTTGCGGCAGAGTCAGGATATTGAGCAAAGTTAAGGCTTTGAGAATCAGCGGGTATTTATTGGATAGAACTCTTATGAATTTTTTTATCATAAAGGTTATAATTTTGGCAGGAGAATGTTTTCGCCTTCCGTGAGTGCAGAAAAATTTACTTGCGGGTTGAGTGTTTTCAGTTGATTTTCCACGAGGAATTTTGGAATTTTTGCGGCTTGTGCACCGTAAGTTCGCGTTAGAAGGTTGGTTAAACTTTCTCCTTCTTTTGCTTTTACAATTTTTCCGTTTGAACCGTTCGGCTCTTCGGCGAGTTTTCCGAGAGTTTCAATAAAGTTTTCGAGAAAAGAAATTTCATTTTCGGTTTGTTTTTTTTGCTTAGTTTCACTTTTTTTATCATCGTTGTTTGTTCCCATATTGGAGTGCGAGGGCGAACTATTGCGAGATTCAGACGGGCGTAGCGATTTCGGTATTTCAAAATCATTGTTCATAGTCATTTCGACTTTCTGTTTTTGTTGTTGTCTTAAAGGTTCCGCATTAAAAAACTTGTCTAATGTATCTAAAAATAAACTGTCGGGAAATTCCTTTAACGCGTATTTTTTTCCGACTTCCATACGAAATTCCTCTCTCTCATAACTGCACGAGAGCAAAAAGAATAACAAAGCAAGTATAAAAAAAGGCATTGGAGGAAGGTAGAAAATGGTGGGGTGTGGGGTGTGGGGTGTGGGGTGTGGGAACTCGGCGGTGCAGAAGTTGAAAGAGTAGAGAGTAGAGAGTAGAGAGTGGAGAATAATAACTTTACACTTTACACTTTACACTTTCAACTTTACACTTTCAACCCCTGCACTGCCAAGTTCTCCACACCCCACACCCTACACGCCACACCCTATACCCCTGCACTGCAAAGTTTCTACATTACCCTTCCTATGACTAAACCGAATTTACTTCCTGAATGGAAAGCCCTTGAAGCGCAGGCACGAGTTGCACAAAAAACGCAAATGCGCGACCTCTTCAAAGCCGACTCAGAACGCGGCACTCGTTATGCCGTTGAGGCGTGCGGAATTTATTTGGACTACTCGAAAAATCGAGTGAGTTCGGATACGCTCGACCTGCTCACAAATTTGCTCAAAAATTCAGGTTTTGAGGAGATGAGGGAGAAATTTTTCACGGGAGGAAAGATTAACCTCACCGAGAAACGCGCGGTTTTGCATACCGCACTACGCTATCAGGGTAAAGACCCTATATCGGTAGATGGTCGCGATGTTATGCCCGGTGTTCGTTCGGTGCTTTCGCATATAAAGGAATTTACGGAAAAGGTGCGGGGCGGCGAGTGGCTTGGGCACAGCGGAAAACCGATAAAAAGCATTGTGAATATCGGCATAGGCGGCTCGGATTTGGGACCGGTGATGGTTTGTGAGGCGTTAAAGCACTACGCAGGTGAAGACTCGCCCGAAATTTATTTTGTCTCCAATGTCGATGGAACGCACATTGCGGAAACTTTGAAAAAGGTGAATTTGGAGGAGACCCTTTGGATAGTGGCATCCAAAACCTTCACCACACAAGAGACAATGACCAACGCCCGCACCGCCAAATTGGCTGTTTTAACCGCCTATAACGGTGATGAATCATCTATTGCAAAGCATTTTGTCGCACTTTCAACCAACTCCGAAGAGGTTGCAAAATTCGGTATTGACACTGCGAATATGTTTGAGTTTTGGGATTGGGTCGGCGGGAGATACAGTTTGTGGTCAGCCATAGGTTTGCCCATTGCACTGAGAATAGGTTTTGATAATTATATGCTGTTGCACGCTGGTGCTTATGATATGGATGTCCATTTTCGCAACGCACCCTTAGAGCAGAATTTGCCCGTTATTTTGGGCTTGCTCGGCGTTTGGTATAATAATTTTTTGGGTGCGGCATCATACACAATTCTCCCTTATGACCAGTATATGCACAGATTCGCCGCTTACTTTCAGCAGGCAGATATGGAATCTAACGGCAAAACGGTAGATAGAGAAGGTGCACGAGTAGATTACCAAACGGGTCCTGTTCTGTGGGGCGAACCGGGTACAAACGGACAACACGCTTTTTATCAACTTATACATCAGGGAACTAAACTTATTCCCTGTGATTTTATTGCTCCTGCAAATTCGCTCAACAAAATAGGCGACCATCATCGCAAACTGCTTTCTAACTTTTTTGCACAAACAGAGGCTCTGCTCAACGGGAAGACTCTGGAAGAGGCACAAAATGAATTGGTGAAGGCTGGTAAAACCGATGAGGAAGTGGAATTTCTCGCTCCTCATAAAGTTTTTGAAGGGAACAGACCCTCTAACTCCATCCTCGTAAAAAAAATTGACCCGCGCACTCTCGGTTCGCTTATTGCGATGTATGAGCATAAAATTTTTGTGCAGGGTGTAATTTGGAATGTGAACAGTTATGACCAATGGGGTGTGGAACTCGGCAAACAATTGGCAAATAAAATTTTGCCCGAATTAGAAAAAGGCGAAACAAATCCCGATATTGAACTATCACACGACAGCAGTACCAACGGACTGATTAAATGGTATTTGACACACAGGGAACAATAATTCAACCTATTGAAGGCTGTTGCAATGATTAAAAACTTTTTATTCACAATATTATTATGCATATTTGCGGGGCAATCTATGGCATCATCTGCGGAATCTAAACTTGAAACCGAACTTTTGAAAGAAGGTGCGGGCGATACCGTGAAAAGCGGGCAACTCGTGCAGGTGCATTATATAGGTTGGCTCGCAACGGACAGCATTAAAAACGACAGCACCAAATTTGACGGCTCGCGGGACAGAGGCGAACCTTTGGAGTTTGTGCTCGGTGCGGGGCAGGTGATAAAGGGTTGGGATTTGGGAATTGAAGGTATGAAAATCGGAGAGATTCGCAAATTAAAAATTCCCTCCGCACTTGCTTACGGAAACAGGTCTATGGGACCAATTCCCGCAAATTCCGATTTGGTCTTTGAAGTTGAATTGCTCAATGCACAAAAACCGCTCGCTCCAGATACATTGCTTTCTCCCGCCAAATTAAAATGGAAAGCAACAGCACCCGGCATCGAAATTTTTGACGAGAAAATCGGCGACGGCACAGAATTACACGCAGGAATGGAACTCTCTTTTCATTATACGGGTTGGATTTCAAACGGACACAAATTCGGCAGTTCAAAGGATTTCGGAAAACCCGCGAGCGTTCTGTTCGGCACGGGAAAATTGGTGCACGGTTTGGAAATGGGTTTGGAGTCAATAATGCAGGGCGGAGTGCGGTGGCTCAGACTTTCTCCGTCAATGGCTTACGGGCCTGCGGCAATGACAAGCATTCCTCCCAATTCAACGCTGATATTTCGCATTCAGGCGGAGAGCATAGAATTTGATGCGGAACTCGCGGCTACAATGGATTTTTTCCCAAATGCGGAAAAAGTGAAATGGACAGACGGAGCAGACGGCTTAAAATTCTCGATTGAAAAAGAGGGTGAGGGCGAGGCTGTAAAATCAGGTCAAATTGTGAAGGTGCATTATACGGGTTGGCTAAGCGATGGGACTAAATTTGATTCTTCGCGCGACCGAGGCGAACCGATTACCCTTGAACTCGGTGCGGGTCGGGTAATTCGCGGGTGGGATTTAGGTTTGGAAGATATGCGGTCGGGTGAAAAACGACTTCTTTTAATTCCTCCGAATTTGGGCTACGGGGCAAGCGGAGGCGGTCCAATTCCTCCGAATGCAACTTTGATTTTTGCAGTGGAATTGCAGTGATAAAGAGCGGAGTTACCTCTGCGTTGCGGGAGGCAGAAGGGAGAAGGGAATTGTAGGGGCGGGTTTTAAAGCCCTTGTAGAGGCGACCATTGGTCGCTCGTTTTGAAGAGTAGTGTGGAGTCGAGTTATCTATTTAATTTTTGGAGGTTATATGAACAGCATAAAAGGCAAATGGGTTTTAATCACGGGTGCGGCACGAGGCGTTGGAAGGCAAATTGCACTTGCACTTGCAAAACAGGGTGCAAATTTGATTTTGCACAGCCGCGACTTAAAGCATACCGAAGGCTTGGAAGAGGAAGTGAAGGCGAGCGGTGTTTTGGCGTTTTCAATTGCGGCTGAACTGGGCAGTGATGCGGCAAGAAAAAAATTCCTTGCAGAAGTCGATAAAAAAGCCGCCGAGCAAAATTTTCAAATTGAAATAGTCTTTAACAATGCAGGTTTGCAAACCCCTTATCACGAGAATTGGTGGGAATTACCCGAATCGGAATACTTGACGAATTTTCAGGTGAATGCAATTGCTCCGATTTTAATCAGTTGTCATTTTTTGCCGAAAATGTTAAAAAACGGATTTGGCAGGGTAATTTGTACAACAAGCGGAATAGCGGAACAGCCCGAACAAATGGCTTATGCCGCCGCCAAAGCCGCTCTCGATAAATTTGTAAAAGACACTTCACCAAAATTAAAAGGCACAAACATTACGCTCAACCTTTTAGACCCGGGTTGGCTACGCACCGATTTAGGCGGACCAAACGCTCCCAATTCCGTTGAAACGGCAATTCCCGGTGCAGTTGTTGCGGCATTTGCAAGCGATGCGATAAACGGCAAATGGATTTCCGCGCAGGACTTTAGCGGTCTCACGCTTGAAAATGCAGTCGCCAAGTTAGAGGGGTAGGCACGCTTTCGTAATTTCCCGTTATGAACCTGACAAAAATTTACACGCGCGGGGGCGATAAGGGCAAAACCTCTTTGATAGGCGGAGAACGAATTTCAAAGTCGAGCACACGGCTTGAGGCGTATGGAACCCTCGATGAACTGAACGCTTTTGTTGGGCAATTAAGGGTTGACGCGGCACACACCGCGTTCGCAATAAAAGACAAAAATTTATCAGACGAACTCGGCTACATTCAACGACGAATTTTTGATGCAGGAACAATACTTGCAACCCCCGAAGGCAAGGAATGGGAAGGAATGCCGAATATAACGGAAAAGCATATTGAGGAATTGGAAATTGCAATTGACAAAATGAACGCAGAACTTAAACCCTTAAAAACATTTACCGTTCCGGGTAGCGACCCGTTAAATGCAAAGGCACATATATGCCGCACCGTATGTCGCCGTGCCGAAAGAGTTCTGTGTTTTGCAAAAGAAAACGGAGTTGCCGTGAGCGACTCCGTTATGGCATACATAAATCGTTTATCGGATTATTTTTTTGTTCTCTCGCGGTTTGTATCAAAAGAGAGCGAGTTGCTTTTATAGCGAAATCGCCTTTATAATGCGAATCCGCCGCCGACTTCTAACACAAATCCGTTTGAAAATTGACTATCGACATTTCCGCCAAAGTAATATTTGCCGTTGGCGTATATAGCGATTGGAATTATAGGCGGTTTAATGCGAATGCCCGCAATTGCGTGTGCACCCGCGCCGAATGTAAATCTCTCGTCTTCTAAGGCTTTTGCAAGTGCAGTGCCGATTTTATCGGCATCTATATCTGCAGGGTCGCCCAAGAATGCTCCCTGAACATCTTCTCTTTCTAAAAATTTGCTGACAAATTTTTTATTCATTATGGGAGTAGTAATAATATAACTGAAACCACCGCCTATATACGGGCGAATTATCGGCAAAAAGTCAAAAGGATAAGTTACGGATAAGTCAAAGTTAGATGCCGAAAATAGCGGTGTCGCTTTGCCGAAAAACGGCAAGCCTAAATCGACTTCCATAGGAAAATCTTTATTTACAATCTCCCCGTTTTCGTTTAAGGTTGGCACTTGCAGAACGGTAGCATACCTTGCACCGACTATATTAGCGGTTAGTTCCACATCTACAAAGGGAATTATATCTACCCAAGCCTTAAATCCCAGACCCTTTAAGCCATCGGCTTTCTGTTGTTCCAAAGTTATTGCACCCAAATTTGGAATAGGTAAAACTTCGCCTTTATCCGCTTTAAGCGAACCTGTGTTCATAACAAAATGCGCTCCGATACCTGCGATAGCGAATGCCTGTGTTGTTGCAAAAAGTGCAACCGCCGCCGAAACAAGAATTTTTCTCACAATATGCCTCCGATTTATTGGGGAAAGGTAGAAAATTTGGGGTGTAGGGGTATGGGGTGTGGCGTGTAGGGTGTGGGGTTTGGGGTTTTGGAAGGGGATACGGGAATTGTAGTGGCGTGGTTTTTAACCCGCCCTTTTAGAATTGCAAGAGTTGAAAGTTAAAAGTGTAAAGTTATTATTCTCTACTCTTTACTCTTTACACTCCCTTCTCCCTTCTCCATTTCCCAAACTTTCTACAGAGAACCACTATTAACCTCATAAGAGGTTGGTAGAGGTTACCAAGCGACATGGGCGAACTGCGTTTTTTATGGTGATAATGTCATCCTGCGGCGAATGCTCGCAGTATCGCCGTCGTCTCTAAAAACTCAAATCTGTGGAATTGTGTTACAAAGAGAGTTTTTAGAGATTTTCTACATTCCAAAAAAAAGAGGTTTTTATGGCACTTGACTATAAGGTCGCAGATATTGCACTCGCAGATTGGGGTCGCAAGGAAATTGAACTCGCCGAAACGGAAATGCCGGGGCTAATGGCTCTCCGCAAGGAATACAAGGGAAAGCAGCCGCTAAAAGGCGCACGCATAATGGGCAGTTTGCACATGACAATTCAAACGGCAGTGCTGATAGAAACTCTAACCGAGTTAGGTGCGGAAGTTCGCTGGGTGAGTTGCAACATTTTCAGCACTCAAGACCACGCGGCGGCGGCAGTTGCGGTTGGCAAAAACGGCACTCCCAAAAATCCGAAGGGCGTTAGCGTGTTCGCTTGGAAGGGCGAAAGTTTAACGGAATATTGGGACAACACCGCAAGGGCAATGGAATTTCCAAACGGCAAAGTCCCGAACTTAATTTTAGATGACGGCGGCGATGCAACTATGCTCGTGGTGCGCGGAGCACAATTTGAAGATGCAGGCAAAATTCCCGCTTTTAATGCAAAAACAGATAGCGAAGAATGGGGCGTTTTTCTCGCTCTTTGCAAAAAACAATTCGCACAAAATCCAAAACATTGGTCAAAAATTCGTGAGCAAATCAGAGGCGTTTCCGAAGAAACTACCACGGGCGTTCATCGCTTATATGAAATGTCGCGCAAAAAAGAATTGCCTTTCCCCGCGATAAATGTCAATGACTCCGTAACAAAATCAAAATTCGATAACCTCTACGGTTGCAGACACTCGTTGATAGACGGTTTTAACCGAGCAACAGATGTTATGATAGCGGGAAAAATCGCAGTCGTTTGCGGTTATGGCGATGTCGGTAAAGGTTGTGCACAGAGTTTGCGCGGTCAGGGTGCACGGGTGATAATCACCGAAGTGGATCCAATTTGTGCATTGCAGGCGAGTATGGAAGGTTATGAAGTTCGTCGCTTGTCGAGCGTGGTTGGGGTTGCGGATTTGTTCGTCACAACAACGGGCAACACAAATATAATTTTGGCAAGCGATATGGAAAAAATGAAAAATCGTGCAGTGGTCGGCAACATTGGGCATTTCGATAACGAAATAGATATGGCGGGTCTCAAAAAAATTAAAGGCATAAAAAAACGCAATATTAAGCCGCAATACGATGAATGGATTTTCAAAGACGGTCATAGCGTTTTAATTTTGGCAGAAGGACGGTTGCTGAATTTGGGTTGTGCAACGGGACATCCGAGTTTTGTTATGAGTGCAAGTTTCACTAACCAAACCATTGCACAAATTGAACTGTGGCTAAACGCACAAGGCAAAAAGACCCTCGCCGGTATAGAATACGCAAATGGTGAAGTTTATACGCTGCCAAAAATTTTAGACGAAAAGGTCGCTCGCCTGCATCTCGAAAAATTGGGCGTTGAACTCACTCAACTCACAAAATCTCAAGCGGACTATATAGGCGTGAGCGTAGACGGACCTTACAAAGCGGAAAATTACAGGTATTAAATATTTCTCTAAGCGACACTGGCGAACTATGAGAATGTTTATTTTTTGCAGTATCGCCGTCGTCTCTAAAAACTCAAATCTGTGGAATTGTGTTACAAAGAGAGTTTTTAGAGGTTTTCTAAATAAAAAAACGCTCCTCGAAAGAGGGGCGTTTTTTATTGGATTCCCGCCTTCGCGGGAATGACAAGAGGGGGGTGGAATGACAAAAAGCGTGTTTAGAATGTTACGCTTGCGTCAAGTCCAACGGTGGTATTGACGGGGTCGTTGCCTGCATCTTTGCCAAAAGCAAACCCGACATTTGTGCCGAAGTTGAGATTGCCGACTGTAACAGAATAACCGACAGCAGGACTAAAACCGAGACCTCTCTCATCGTCTTTAGGTTTAATTTTGGTACCATTGTCATCAGTATCAGTTAAGCCTGTGCCAATGTCAAAGGAAACCCAAAACAAACTTTTCTCGGAAAATGCAAAATCCAATTCAAGTCCGGCAGATAAATCTAAACCGTTTGTTTTTTTTGCAGCATCTTCGGTGTAAATGGTCACATCAACATTTGTGCCGAGAGAGAGTTTATCGGTGATGCTTGTTGAGAACTGTACATTAGGTGTGAAAGACCAAGCGGTTCCCGGGAAAGGAAAACCGACATCAACACCTGCACTCAACACCGGAATAATCTGGTAACGGGCACCGAGAAGATAATTGCCTCCTTCACCGCCCCACCAAGATTGCAATTCCAAATTGGCAAGAGGAGCATAACGGATACCGAAATCTATATCTTTGCCTGGATCATTTCCTTGACGAGAATCAGAGAACGCTATTTTCGCTTGTCCTTTTCCGTCTTCAATTACGGGGAATTTATCCCAGCCGGCAAATGCAGATACTGCACACGCAAAGACGGCAACTGCTAAAACTTTCTTCATAATGGACTCCATGTTAAGTTTATCAGACAATAATATAGAAAAAATTGTGCCATTTTTCAAATGCTTTTTAATTTTTTAAGGATAAATGGCAAATTTAAGGGATAAAGTGCTTAGAAATCACAAAAAAACGCATCTTTTGTAATTAAAAAATTTATGCATTACATTATGATAAAAAATTACAATTTAATTTTACAACAAAATTACAACAATATTGTAATTTTAAGGACTTTTTTGTAATAAAAACTGCATTTGTTAATCAACATTCTCTATATCGTCTTTGCTTATTTCAAGTAACTTTGCCAAACTTTTAGATATTAAGTGCATTTGTTCGTTTTCGAGTTCGCCAATTTTTTCACCAAGTAAATTTTTATCTACCGTAATTAATTTTTCTGTCTAATATAGTAATCTCCGAAGAACTCCTCAAAACTTCATCCATAAAACAAGGAGTTCTCCAGAGACGACGGCAATAAGTATAGCCGCCCAATTAAAAAGGAGTTGTGATAATCTGTATAAGCAATGGCGGACAATAAGCATATCTGCCCTATTAAAAAGAA
Organism: Fibrobacterales bacterium; assembly: GCA_025997455.1. GTDB lineage: Bacteria > Fibrobacterota > Fibrobacteria > Fibrobacterales > Fibrobacteraceae > BNUP01. Next base: position 21,643 of record BNUP01000008.1, read on the forward strand.
ATTGAGATAATCTGTATATACAATGGCAGAAACCCCTTAAATTTGCATAAAAATACCGGTTGCCCATGTCGCTCGGTAGGCACTAACGACCTCTTAACGAGTTCTTCAGTGCCTACTATAGATAGTAATTTTTATTCCGCCGTTAAAAGTTTCTAAAACTTTTTTGAAATTTTTGCCGATAGTCTCGTTTTGCGGAACAAGCACAACCGCTGAACTATCCTTAAAATCGCTGCTTATTTTTTTCCCGATTTCGAGGTAAAGTTTTTTATCTTTTTCCATTCGCTTTCCGTAAGGCGGATTGAGAATCAACAATGCATTTTTTTCTGGTTGCAGAGAAAAGAAATCTTTAACTTCCGGTTTAATGTAATTTTCAAGTCCCGCAACTTCCGCATTCCGTTTTATGGTTTGAACCGCTTTTGGGTCAATGTCGCTGGTGATGATGTGAGTCATTTCCGTGCAGGCGGGAATCTCGGCTTGTGCATTCTGGATTTGCTTACATTCAAAATATGAAGATAAATCCTCTGTTTGTGTCCCCAAGATTCCCGTCTGCACGGGAATGACATACCGCAGTCGCCTATCGGCTTGGTGTCCCGTCTGCACGGGAATGACAAGTTTATTATAATTCTTCAAAAAATGATTGTAGGCTTGTTCTCTAAATGCAGGGGTGTTCATAACCGCAAAATTTCTTTCGCTCGGTTTTCCCCAAAGATACTGTGCCGCCTCTAATGAAAATACCCCGCTGCCTGCCATTGGGTCTATCAACTTGTCAAACTTAACAAAATCGGAATATAAAAGAATGCTCGCCGCCAAAGTTTCCTGCAAAGGCGCGTCCTCAACAAATCGTCCGTTCCTTTTATATAACGGCTCGCCGCTCAAGTCCTGCCAAACGGAGCAAATGTCGTTTTCAATGCGAATTGTGATTAGTTGAGAATTTAAAGGCGGTGCGATGAGAGAAAGAGCGTTTTCAACAATCGCTTTAACTCTCTCCTCAACTGCACCTTGATGATACAACCGTGATTTTTTACAAAATACTTTAACCTTTACTTCGCAATTCTGCGGTAAATATAACTCCCACGCAATATTTTTAATTTCGTGTTCTAACTTGCCAAAATTTTCACAAGGGAATTTTGCAATTTGCATTTCAAAATTTCTTGCACACCGAGAAACCGCCTGAGCGTTCCAAACGGTTTCTAATTTCGAGTTAAAATGCACCGCTCCGTTTTCGGTTTCTGCTCCTGCAATTCCGAGCAGAGAGAGTTCTCTTGCAAGCGTGCTTTCAAAGCCGATGTGTGCTCCTGCTTTAAAAAAATGCAAGGGTGCTTTTATGTGCTTTTTTATTCTTCGTTCCAGATTTTCCATATATTTTTTCTATTCTCTTTTTTGTAGGCGGGTGGAGTGATAAAAATGAATGCCGCAAATTTCCGAGCATTTTTAAGGATTTCACTGCATTTTCTTTTCCGCATTTTTTTGCGGCTATGCAATCTGCCTCGTATTCTTGGCGGTAGCAAAAAAATTTATAAATGGTGAAGACTGTTATGAGGGCGGTTGTTACTATACCCAATAAAAAAAATCGCCTTTTCAATTCGTGTTGTTTTTCTAAATGTGCCTGTTCGTGAAAAAACTCGTGTGCTAACATATATCCTCGCCTTCACGAAACAGGTACACCCCCCGCCAGCCCTGAGGGCGGAAAAGGCGGGGGGAAGCAAGTATTGCACTGTTTAAGTGCAATACGGCGAGGGGGGTATTTTTAATACATACCTGTTCGTGAAAAAACTCGTGTGCTAACATACTATAACCTCATTATTATTTGGGCGGGTTTCAAACCCGCCCCTACCATATCCACCGTTTCGTTTTGGGCGGGCAAACCCCGCTCCTACGGTAAAACAATCTATTAACATAACCTCATTGCCTCGCATTCCTCGCAAAATGCAACCGTTTGCGTTTCGCCGTGAATAATTGTGCCCTCAAGCATTGCCTGCACATCGGCATCGGTTATGCGAAATCCGTTTTCTATCAACTGCATTGAATTTTTCAGAATGCTGTCGAGTGCCGTTTTTTCCTCAATTTCTTGTGCGAGAGAACGACCGTGAAGATAATCGACCAAGCCTCCTATAACATTTGGGTCGGGGGAATAATACGCTTTTTCCTGTGCCAATTCCTCTTTGTATTCATCGTTTTGTTTTTTGCGATAGAGCCACAGGGGTGCGGAAACTTCGCTTTGCCGAAACACAATTTCATCGGTTTTTGTGAGTTCGAGCAGAGCCATAAAAGTTACCACCGCCACAAGTGAAATTTTATCCCGACCGAGCAAGTCCTCAAACATCGCCCGTCCGCTGGTTGCCAAGTAGTTATTTATGTGCTGTTCGCGGTCTTCAATGGTGACATTATCGACTTCTATTGTGTGTGAATTGTTATATGAATGTGTTTGAAGTGATTTATGAAATGCTTTGAAAAGTTGCCAAATATCGCTGTCTGCCAAACGGTCGTCTTTGCCGATTTTTTCAGGTCTCCCGCGCCCGTAAGTGCCGAAATTTTTTCCCTCTAACTCCTGTAATCCGCTCGCCACCCGCTTAAATTTTTGATACTCCCGCATTTGCTCAATCAATTTTTCCCGTTCAATTTCAAAGTCTAAAAGTCCAATTTCATCTCCCGTTTCACCCTTCGGCAAAAGTTCTCGAACTTTGAGTGCCATAAGCCTGCTCGCAAGCGAAAGAAAATCGCCCGCGTATGACAAATCGACATTTTCCAAATCTTCAATGTATTTTAAATATTGGTCTGTTATGGTTGCAATTGAAATTTTTTCAAAAGGAATTTCTTCCTTTTTCATCAAAAAATAAAGAAGATCAAGTGGTCCCGTGTAGGAGCCGCCCATTTGAAATTCATAATTTTCCACGCTATTCCACCGTTACGCTTTTTGCCAAATTTCTCGGTTGATCCACATCGTTTCCGCGCAACACCGCGATATGATAGGCGAGCAATTGCAAAGGAACGCTTGTAATCACAGGCATTAACGCATTTAAGGTTTGCGGAACTCGTATAATATGGTCGGCAAATTCATCAAGAGGTGAGCAGTCATCGCTTGCAACGACAATCAATTTTCCGCCGCGAGCCTTGATTTCTCGTGCGTTGGAGACAACCTTATCGAAAAGTGCATCTTTTGGTGCGACAATTACCACAGGCATATTTGCATCTATTAAAGCAATGGGACCGTGTTTCATTTCTGCGGCAGGATAACCCTCTGCGTGAATGTAAGAGATTTCCTTTAATTTAAGTGCGCCTTCCATTGCAACGGGATAATTATAGTGTCGTCCCAAATACAAAAAATTCGGATGATTCGCATAAACTTTTGCAATTTTCAGAATCTCATCACTAAGGGTTAAAGTCTTTTCGACAACCGATGGCAATTCGCTGATAGCCTGTGCAATTTCCACACCCTGTGCATTTGAAAGTCTTCGCTGCCTGCCGAGCAACAATGCAATCAATGCCAAAACCGTTACCTGAGCATTAAACGCTTTTGTGCTCGCAACGCCGATTTCTGGTCCCGCGTGCAAATACACGCCGCCGTTTGATGCCCTTGCAATTGTTGAACCCACCACATTGCAAATTGAAAGCACCGTTGCACCCTTGTGTTGTGCCTCACGCAGAGCCGCGAGTGTGTCTGCCGTTTCGCCTGATTGCGAAATTGTAAAAACCAAAGTATTGGAACCTATAATGGGATTTCTATATCGAAATTCCGATGCGTATTCAACTTCAACGGGAATACCCGCCCATTCTTCTATTAAATATTCCCCGACCATTGCGGAGTAATAACTCGTTCCGCAGGCGGTTATAATTATTCGGTCAATGGAGCGGAGTTCTTTTAACGAGTTATCTAAGCCTGCCAACTTCGCATTTCCGTCTCCGAGCAAAAGCCTTCCGCGCGTGCAATTTCGCAGGGCTTCGGGTTGCTCAAAAATTTCCTTCAACATAAAATGCGGAAAATCTCCTTTTTGAGACTGCTCCAAAGTCGCCTCTATCTCTTGCACTTCTCGGCTCACAGACTTATCTTTTATATTGCGAACGGTAAAACCTTCTCTCTTAATCAACGCAACATCGTTATCTTCCAAATACACAATTTTCTGCGTATGCCCCACAATAGCCGATACATCGCTTGCCAAAAAACTTTCATTCTCTCCAACGCCGAGAACCAAAGGACTTCCGCGCCGTGCACCTACCAAAATATCGGGATCGTCTGCCGAAATTACCGCCAAACCAAAAGTTCCCTCTATCGATTCTAATGCCTTCAAAACCGCTTTTCCCAAATCTCCGTTGTAAAATTTTGAAATCCAATGAGCCACAACTTCCGTGTCCGTGTCCGAAGTAAATTGAACGCCTTCCGCTTGCAAGTGCTTTTTTAGAATTGCATAATTTTCAATAATTCCGTTATGCACCACTGCAATTTTTCCGTCTGCCGAAAGTTGCGGATGTGCATTCACCTCGTTCGGTTCGCCGTGAGTTGCCCAGCGGGTGTGCGAAATCCCCAAAAATCCCTCTAAATTTTTCTGCTCTAACTTCTTTTCCAACTCCCGAATTTTCCCGACAGCCTTTTCGGTTTTCAATTTTCCCGAATCGAGCAAACTCACGCCCGCACTATCGTAGCCGCGATACTCCAACTTTTTTAAGCCGTCAATAAGAATGGGCAGGGCAGGTCTAAACCCTATATAAGCGACAATTCCACACATAGATTGGGAAGGTAGAAAATGTGGCGTGTAGGGTATGGGGTGTGGAGAGTTGAAAGTGTAAAGTTATTATTCTCTACTCTTTACTCTCTATTCTCTACTCTTTTCACTTTCAACTCCTGCACCGCCGAGTTATCCATAGACCAACTCGCTAATTAAATCTGCAATTTCTGCATTATTTTTAGTCGCATCTATAAGAGTGCAATTATCTTTGTTTTCTTCCGCGATTTTTCGGTAGCCGTTTCGCACTCGCTCAAAAAAATCATTTTTTTCCTGCTCCATTCTGTCTGCACCTGTGCGTTCTTTATCTGCAAACTGCCTCGCTCGGCTCACTTCTACGGGAATATCCAAAATAAATGTTTTTGTAGGGAAACAATCCCCGCAGGCGATTTTCAACAAATCTTTTATCATTGCAATGTCTAACCCGCGCCCATAACCCTGATATGCAAGCGTGCTATATGCAAACCTGTCTGCCAACACTGTGCATCCGCTTTCAAGTGCCGGTTTTATAACCTCTTTTATCAATTGGGCACGGGCTGCATTGTATAAAAGCAACTCTGCAATGTCGCTCATTTTATCCTTGTGTTCTGTGTCTAAAAGAACGCTGCGAATCTGTTCCCCGATTTTTGTTCCGCCCGGTTCGCGAATTTTCACAACGCGTATTCCCTTTTCCGTCCAAAATTTTTCCAACGCCGAAATTTGCGTGCTCTTTCCCGAACCGTCTATGCCTTCAAGGCAGAAAAAATTTTTATAAACAGATGACATCTGCGGGGAAGGTAGTTAATTCACGCGGCAATGCAATAGTTGAAAGTTGAGAGAAGTGCATTGTAGGGGCGAATATTATTCGCCCGTTTATTTTCATTGTGGATTCTGCAACTCCGTGCAGAATGACAATCTCCTTGCAATTCTAAAAGGGCGGGTTAAAAACCACGCCCCTACAATTCCCTTCTCCCTTCTCCCTTCCCCCAACTTGCACCACCGAGTTCCCCATCCTATACCCCACATTTGCACCGCCGCGTGAATTAACTACCTTCTCCGCAGATGTCGATTTTTCTCTCACACAACGAAACCGAAACGGACGAATGGGCTTTTGCATTTGGCAAATCATTAAAGGCAGGTGATGTGGTTACGCTTGACGGGGAATTGGGGGCAGGGAAAACTGCGATTTGCAGAGGAATTTGTGCAGGACTTGGTTTTGAGAAAGGGGTAAATTCGCCGAGTTATTCGATTTTGCACGAATATCCGAATGTGCCGCCGATTTTTCATTTGGATTTATACCGCCTAAAAAACATAGATGATTTATATGACATAGGGTTTGAAAATTTTTTGGGTGGGAGCGGAGTTGTTTTAATTGAATGGGCAAATAAATTTTTTTCTTCTGTTAGCACTGCGGGCAAAAAAATTACGCATAGAATTAGCGTGAAAATTGTCGGCGAAAGTGAAAGGGAAATTACTGTTAATACAGAAAACGAACAAACAAAAACTAGAAAAATTTTTATCGGGATTGGCTCAAATATTGAACCGAGAGAAAATAGATTGGCAATTTCGAGAAAGAAGTTGCTGCATTGCATATCGGCTACAAATGATGATGCGCATTGGTTGAAAAGCGGAATTTATGAAACGGCGGCGTGGGGTTTTGAAGAACAGGCAAAATTCTTAAATCAGGTTGTGAGTTTTGAAAGCAACAAAACTCCGCAGGAATTACTCGACATCTGTAAAAATATTGAAAAAGAAATGGGAAGAGAACAACGGGAAAAATGGCATGAGAGGGAAATCGATTTGGATTTACTTTATTGCGGTGATGAAATTGTTAAAAGCAAAAATTTGCTTGTTCCTCATCCTTTAATTTCGCAGAGGGAATTTGTGCTAGTTCCGTTATGCGAAATTGCACCAGATTTTATTGACCCGAAGTTAAAAAAGACTGTCCGAAAAATGCTTACGGATTTAAAATTAAATTGCATTAGGTAACCACTATTAACCTCCTAAGAGGTTGGTAGAGGTTACCCAGCGACATGGGCGAACTGCGTTTTTTATGGTGATAATGTCGTCCTGCGGCGAATGCTCGCAGGATCGCCGTTGTCTCTAAAAACTCAAATCTGTGGAATTGTGTTACAAAGGGAGTTTTTAGAGGTTTCCATTATTCAAAGTTAAGCATACGAAGAAAATCAGCAAATAACTGTACCATATAACGGTGAAGGGATAGTTTAGAAATCGTTTGAATTGCGATTTTTCCGTAGAGTTTTTTATTTGAATTATCTTAAGATTTTTGTAGAAATAGAAACCGCTTGCGGTTAAACCGAGAATTGAAAAGAGAATTAGAATGAAAATTGTCATTGGGGGAAGGTAGAAAGTTTGCACGCGACGATGCAGGTAGGGTATAGGGCGTAGCGTGTAGGGTGTGGGGAACTCGGCATTGCAGGAGTTGAAAGTGTAAAGAGTAAAGTTGAGAGTGGAGAGAGGGGGAGTGTAGGGGCGTGGTTTTCTGCCATTGTATATACAGATTATCTCAATTTCTTTTTAATAGGGCAGATATACTTATTGAAACCCGCCCTATTGTGTGAAGAATTCGTCATTCTGTGCGTGGTCACAGAATCCATAGAGTTTTTTGGTGCTCTCGGCACACACCGCGTTCGCTTGTTAATGGAAAACTCGGCGGTGCAAGAGTGTAAAGTGTAAAGTGGAGAGAAGGGAGAGTGTGTGCAAATTGTTGTAACAAATTCTGACTGTCTAAAACTGTCTAAACACCTGATTAAACACTTTTGAACACTTTGCAATTGGCGAAATTTGCATAAAAACAGCCGTTTTGCACTTGGCACGGAATTTGTCTTTTTGTCTTGAAAAAGAGGTTTTTGAGATGAAAAGAGAAACTGCCATAAGCAAAGAAAAACGCATAGGCAAGGATGCCGAAGGCGATAACGCGAAATATTCAAATAACGCGGAATTTTACGAACCGCTTGTATGTACAAGTGTTCAGGTTTTTACCGTTAAAGGAACGGAAGGCAAAACTAAGGCATTTGCCAAAATTGTGTTAAACGGGCAAATAATGCTTACCGGACTTAGGGTGGTGCTTGGGACAAACGGATATTTTGTAGCGTATCCTAACGACCCGTATTTTAAGGGTGAAGAATTTCACTCAATTTATTACCCTATTGAAAAGAAATTCCGAGACCATGTTGAACAGTGTGTTTTGGAAAAATATCAGGAATTGTTCGGCGGCACTGCCGATTAGTAAAATTGAGTTAACCGATGTTTCAACGGATACGGAGCATTGCATTACACGGAATAAAGGCTATGCCTGTGGAAATTGAAGTGGATAGTTCGCCGGGGCTTCCGGGTTTTACGCTTGTCGGTTTGCCGGATAATGCAGTTCGTGAATCGCGGGAAAGGGTTGTTTCTGCTATGCGTTGCAGCGGGTTTCATTGCGAGGCGAGCAGAATGACTGTGAATATGTCACCCGCCGATTTGCGAAAAGAGGGCACTGCGTTCGATTTGGGTTTAGCGGTTGGGATGTTAGCCGCAACGACTCAGATTGCCGATTGCAAATTGGAGGATTTTGTGTTTTTGGGAGAACTCTCGCTTGACGGTCGTTTGCGGTCGGTGCGCGGAGTTCTTGCGGCGGCGGCTTTTTTGAAACTGCATTTTCATTCTTCTATTTTGGTAGTTCCAAACGAAAATCGTGCCGAAGCGACAGCCGTTAAGGGTTTACGGGTGCTCGCTCCAAAAACACTTAAAGAATGTTTGAATCAACTGCAAGAGCCAAAACCGGCTTTCCTTTCCTGTGCCGAAAAGTCATCGGCTCTTGCAGTTACCTCGGAAATACCGGATTTTTCGCAGGTTTATGGAATGTCGGGCGTTAAACGCGCCCTTGAAATTTCCGCAGCGGGTGCGCATAACTTTCTTCTTGTAGGTTCTCCAGGTTCGGGAAAAACTCTGTGCGCCCGCTGTTTGCCCGGTATTTTACCCGCTATGCGAAGGAGCGAGGCTTTAGAGACCACAATTATACATTCTTGTGCGGGAACACTTGCGGAAAACTGCGGTTTAATGGAAAATCGCCCGTTCCGTGCTCCGCATCACACTGCAACTATGGCGGCTCTTATAGGCGGAATGAAACTTCGCCCCGGTGAGGCGAGTTTGGCTCACAACGGTGTTCTGTTTTTAGATGAGTTGCCTGAATTTCAACGAGCCGCACTTGAAAGTTTGAGGCAACCCTTAGAGGAGGGTGTGGTTCGCTTAACCCGTGCGGTGGGCAACATTGAACTGCCTGCGAGTTTTGTTTTGGGAGCGGCAATGAACCCCTGCCCCTGCGGCTATGCTATGGATACCCGCCGTGATTGCCGTTGCTTGCCCGATATGGTGAAACGATACAGATCACGGGTATCGGGACCTCTGTTAGACAGAATAGACCTTCAGGTGTCGGTTCCTTCGGTTCCGCTCGATGAAAGCAGGAGCAAAGGTGCGGGGGAGTGCTCGGCGGAGATTCAAAAAAGGGTGGAAAGCGCCTGTGAAATTCAAGAGACGAGATTTCGATTTCAAATTGCGAAGAACAACGATGCTTACCCCACAAAAAGAAATGGTCTTTTAAGCGGAAAGCAAATAAAAGAAATTCTGTTTTGGACGGAGGAAACGGAAGGATTTTCCATAAAGGCTGCGGAAAAATGGCAGATGAGCCACCGCGCCTACGACAGAATGCTCAAAGTCGCCAGAACCATAGCCGATTTGCGCGGCGAAAAAAAAGTTGAAAGAGTTGATTTGGCAGAGGCGATTCAATACAGGGCTTTGGAGAATGTTTGGCGTTAAAATTTTCTACATTTTTATTCCGTTGTTAAATTGCGGGTTTATGCTCGCACGGACGAATGAAAACGAGGATTTTGTTATGAGCCAAGACGATAGTTACAACGGAAAAACCAAATTTATTTTTATCACAGGCGGCGTGTTGTCGGGCTTGGGGAAGGGGATTGCAGCCGCATCTATCGGCTCGCTACTCTCAAGGTTCAAGGTTGTTCCCGTTAAATGCGATGGTTACCTGAACATAGACCCAGGAACGATGAATCCCATAGAGCACGGTGAAGTGTTTGTGCTCGATGACGGGGGCGAAGTCGATATGGATTTTGGACACTATGAGAGATTTTTGAACATAAAAGGCAAAAAAGAGTGGAGTTTGACTATGGGCAAGGTTTTTGATACCTTGCTGAAAAGTGAGCGCGAGGGAAAATACGCGGGGAAAACCGTTCAATTTATTCCGCATGTGACCGATGTGATAAAAAATCATTTTTTCAAAATTGCGGATAACGAAAATGCAGATATATTATTGGTAGAGATAGGCGGAACCGTGGGCGATTTGGAGAACGAATTTTTTATAGAGGCGGCTCGGCAGTTGTTTCATATTGTAGGTTCGGAAAATTGTCTGTTTGCACACTTGACATATATACCCATACCGAAGGGAACTAAGGAGCAGAAATCAAAACCTACTCAAATGTCTATTCACGATTTGAACGAAAGGGGAATTTATCCCGATGTAATAATAGGGCGTTGCGAGGAAATGCTGACTCAAAAAATCAAGGAAAAAATTGCACTTTACGGCAATATTCCCACAAAAAATGTGATTTCTGAGATTGATGTAGATTCCGTTTATGAAATTCCGATTGGATTTCAGGAAGAGGGAATGCTCGATATTGTTCTTAAAAAATTGAGAATTACAATGCCGTCGGTTGCAAATCAGGAAATGGATGATTGGAAAAGACTTGTAGATGTTTGCAAACAGAATAACAAGAATCCGCGAAAAACTTTGAATATTGCAATTTGCGGAAAATATACTCAATTGGAAGACTCTTATGCAAGCATTCACGAGGCTTTGAAACACGCGGCGGCGCACTTAAATGTTAAATGCAAATTTGAAATGATAGATACGGAAAAAACGGATACTATCGAAGAAATAAAAGTGCAGTTGGCAAAAGTTGATGCTGTGATTGTGCCCGGCGGTTTTGGCAGTCGGGGAATTGAGGGGAAAATTTTGGTGGTGCAGGTTGCCCGCGAATTGAAAATTCCGTTTTTGGGAATTTGCTACGGGATGCAACTTGCGGTGGTGGAGTTTGCACGGAATAAATGCGGAATTAAAGGTGCAAATACGGCAGAAGTTTCTGCAGATGGAATTGATGTTAAAGATGCGATTATAGATATTTTGCCGGGGAAAAGAGGTTTGCCTCTTGGCGATACTTTGCGTAAGGGCGGGCAAGATGTATTTTTGAAGTCGGGTTCGCTTGCGGCAAAAATTTACGGAGCGGAGTTGATTCGCGAACGATTTAGGCACAGATACGAAGTTAATCACGATTATGTGAAGAGAATTGAGGAGCACGGTTTGGTGTTTTCCGGCAGGTCGGTAAAAGAGGAAAATATTATGCAGATGATGGAAATTCCCGAACATCCGTTTTTTGTGGGTTGTCAATTTCATCCCGAACTTACGAGCACTCTGTTGAAACCCTCTCCGTTGTTTTATAATCTGTTGAAAATGGCAGAAGTGCGGTTTGACTATAGGTTAGAGGAATTGCATATTTTAGATGCAAAGAATTTGAGGTAAAGAGGATTTTATAGGGGAGACCATTGATCGCTCAAAATAGAGAGTAATTTTGTAATGAATACCGCAGAAAAACAGTTTTTTTATCTCGCTCTGTTCCTTTTCGCTTTGGGAGGAGTGTCGCGACTCGGCTTGTTGAATAAATTTTCTCCGTTGCAGGAATTTCTTTTAGAAACCGCACCGATTGCAGAGAGCGTGGAAAAAATGGAATTGGATACAATTGGGCAAAACGCAATATCACTTGAAAATATGGACTTTGAAAATGCAACCTTTGAGAATATCGCGTTTGAAAATTCCTCGAAACAGAATTTTAAGAGCACAACAAAACAGGTAAAGGCAAAGAAAAAAGCCCCCAGTTTTCCGCTTAAAATAAATTCTGCAAGTAAAGACGATTTATGTTTTATTAAAGGCGTGGGACCATCGCTCGCCCAAAAAATAATTGACTACCGCGAACAAAAAGGCAGTTTTCGTTCTGCAAGAGATTTGGAGAAAGTTTCGGGTGTAGGTGCAAAAAAGCGCAAGGCGATAGAGGAATTTGTGGTGTTTGATTAGGAGGTTGAAGAACTCGTCAAGAAGTCGTCAGCCTAATGCGACATTGGCAATTTTATGCGTTATTTACCCGTTTTTGCAAGGCATTTACAATTAACAGAGGAAACGCAATGAGCAGTCCTGCTTGAGTGGTCAGCAAAGCCTCTGAAATTCCGCTTGCGAGCAAAACCGGATTACCAAAGCCAAATCTTTCGATTGTTTCAAATGTATGCACCATTCCGCTAACCGTGCCGAGAAGTCCCAGCAGAGGTGCAACTGCCGCAAGAGCGGTGATTGTTTTTTTGTGCTCACGGCAATTTGTTAATACCAAAATCCAACCGATCCATCCGACTGCAAAAATCGGAAACATAACCCAACCGCCATCCCGCAGCATAGAAAATACTTGTTCGGCAATACGAAGCATTGGGGGAAAGTAGAAAAAGTTGATAGTTAAAAGAGTAAAGTGTAAAGTTATAAATCGTCATTCTGCACGACCGTTGCAGAATCCATAATGAAGTATGTTAAATGGGGGAGTGTAAAGTTGAAAGTGGAGCGAAGGGAGTGGATAATGGAAAACTCAGCATTGTAAATTGGGTAAGGCAACGCCGATAAGTAAATTTTCACACAAAATAACATAAAAATGTGATTTTATTCACAGAATTATCTATAGTAGACTCTGAAGAACTCGATAAGAGGTCGTCAGAGCCTACTAAGCGACACGGGCGAACTGTGTTTTTATGCAAATTTAAGAGGTTCGCCGTCGTATCTGAAGAACTCCTTATTTTATGAGATAAAGTTTGTGGGAGTTCTTCAGAGATTACTATGTTTATGTGATATGGAACGATTGGTATTCAAAAAATTGCTTCAATGGAAGCACTCTAAATACCGCAAACCCCTTATTCTTCAAGGAGTGCAGCAAGTTGGCAAAACATGGATTCTCAAGGAATTCGGTACTCGGCACTACAAAAACATTGCCTATTGTTTAAAGGTGCTTTAAGCGAAAATTATGTACTGCAAGCGATTCGCCCTCAGTTCGAGGCAGTTCCGCGCTATTGGTCGGTAGAAAACCCACGCTACGAAGTGGATTTTTTAATTCAGCGAGAAAACGATATTTTTCCGGTAGAAGTGAAGTCCGAGTCAAATACAGAGAGCAAAAGCCTTAAACAATTCAAAGTTCGTTTTGGCGGGCAAGTGAAACTTCGCATACAGTTTTCTCTCCAAAATCTCCGCTTGGATGGCGATGTGTTAAACATACCGCTGTTTTTGGCTGACCATGCGGACAGGTTGATTGAGATGGCACTGCGGGATTGATTTTTTACTATATTTAAAGAGTATGTTGTTTTTTTACCCATCCACTTGTGGTTTGCCGCTCGCGTTTGTGTCGTTTCGGAGGCAGACATGGGGCATACAGCAATTCAATAATGTCGGTACAAAAAATGTTAGCGTTTATTTTAAAAATCATAAAAACTATGAACTAGATAAAAATAATACGGTTGTTAGAAAAAGGTAATAAATATGGGTATCTGCTTAAATCCAAATAACGACAACTTTTTGCGGGCAGTTCGTTCGCAAATTTATGTGGACAAGACTATGCTCATAGCCCATACAAACCAAGTGCTTGGAACAGAACAAGCGTTTC
>BNUP01000009.1 GCA_025997455.1 Fibrobacterales bacterium
TTGCAGATGTTACGCTACCGGAAGGTTGGGCGTGGAAAGGTGTGCTAACCACAGGAGTGGGGAATGTAAGCGAAGAAGGAAATCTCTTTGCCGCAATCTTTACTCCAACCGATATTGCTAATTACAACACGGTAGAAGAAGTATTGAATATAGTTGTGGCAAAAGGTACTCCCGATTATACGCTACCCACAAACTTAACGGCGACTTATGGACAAACCCTTGCAGATGTTACGCTACCGGAAGGTTGGGCGTGGAAAGGTGTGCTAACCACAGGAGTGGGGAATGTAAGCGAAGAAGGAAATCTCTTTGCCGCAATCTTTACTCCAACCGATATTGCTAATTACAATACGGTAGAAGAAGAATTGAATATTGTGGTTAGCCCCACTCCCGAATACACAATCACCTACAAAAATCTTGGCGGTGCAAGCAACCCCAACCTGCTCACCTACACGGCGTTAGACACAACGATAGTGATTGCAACCCCCGGTGAGAGACTCGGCTACGAGTTTAATTCTTGGAGCGTAGCAACAATCCCAAGCGGCAGCACAGGCAACAAAGAAATAACCGCAGTATGGGACACTTTGCTTTACAGAGTAATTGATAGTAAAAGAAGCGACACAATAGCCTCTTACACAATTAACGATAGCCTCACACTTGCCCCTCCGAGCCTACCCAACTACACATTTGCAGGTTGGTTCAATGCACTTGGATATAAGATAACGGAAATTAAGCAAGGCACCACAGGAGACATTTTAGTCACAGCCAAATGGCTTGCGGCAAACTATCAAATCTCGCTCTATCACAATGATGCCGAAACAATTCCTTGGAATGTAACCTATGGCGAGCCTATAGGCGAATTGCCTAACGCTCCCCGCGATGGCTTTACCTTTGAGGGTTGGTGGAGCGAAGATCTCGGCGGCGAACAATACACGGCAAGCACAGTTTATACGGATACTACGCTCAAAAAACTTTTTGCTCATTGGTCGCAAATCCGCTATCAACTTTCTCTCGATTCAGACGGCGGCAAAGCAGATCAATCTTCTGTGGAAGTTTTTGACGGTCTGGGTGTAGGCACTCTCCCAACTCCTGCCAAAGCGGGATACGCCTTTCTCGGATGGTATAACGGCACTGCAAAATACAACTACGAAACAGTATTCAAAGTTAATGATTTTGGAGACAATTACACGCTTATCGCCAAATGGTTGGAGATAGTTCCCGACACTCACATTATAGAATTCGATGCAAATGCCGCAGATGCCTCTGTTAGCCCCGATAAAAAGGCTGTGGTAGATGAACTTATCTTTGGCGCACTCCCCGTGCCCGAACGCCTCAACCATACTTTTATGGGTTGGCGGACAGTAGAAGACAAGGAAGTTTCTTTCTCCACAATTTACGACAAAGACAGCACGGAACTACAAAAATTATATGCCTATTGGGCACCCATAACCTACACCATTTCATTGCAGGCAACAGGTGTTGATCTCGATAACAATATTAAAATAGTGCAACCGGACGAAAAGGTTGGCAATCTCCCTGTTCCCTCTCGCGATGGCTATGCATTTATGGGTTGGTTCAGCGAACCGAACGGTTTGGGAACTCGCTACACAAACAAAACGGTATTCACTGCGGTAAGCGATATTACGCTCTATGCTTATCAAAAACCGCTTTACTATTTGCAGTTAAATCCTATGGGCGGAATACTCAACGACAGCCTAAAAAGCGTGATTCGCGGAAATGCGATTCGCACCTTGCCCACTCCCGTGAGACCCGGCTTTGTCTTTGACGGTTGGTTCACAAGCCTTGATGCCGAGGGCGTTTTGTTCCCGCCGGATTCTGTGGTAAATCAAGCGGGTGTTATCAATTTATTTGCCAAGTGGCTCTTAAACGCACCCTCTAATTATCAAGTGGTATTTGAGACGGGAAACGGTGCATTGGAAGTTGGCGGACAAACCGAAAAGACGGTGTCGTTTGGTATGCCCGTAGGCGCGCTCCCCAAAGCATCATACACTGCGGTTGCGGATAGTTTGGTTTTTGCAGGTTGGTACACGCTCCCAAACGGCGAGGGCGAGCACTGGACCCCCGAAACCATATTTAATCAAACTCAAGACCAAGTGCTGTTTGCCTATTACCACAACCCCGACCTTGAAGAAGAGGTTGTTGCCGCCGAGTTTAGTGCAAACGATTGGCTCTTTGCGATAGGCGATACCCTGACTCTCATATACGACCCCGGCGATGATGCCGCAATTTCATCTTATAAAAAAATCGTGCATAGTGGTGTTAATGTGGGCACGCTTGCAGTCCCGACTCGTGAAGACTATGAGTTTGCGGGCTGGTTCACCTCACGCATAGGCGGTTTAGAATTTACATCCAAATCAAAGATAATGGAAAATACCACCATTTACGCACATTGGATTTCACCCTCATACGAGGTTGCATTAGACCCGGGCGAGGATGCCACGGTGCTTATAGATGCACTGTATTTTGAAAAGGGCGTTGAAGTGGGATGGCTACCCGAACCTGAGAGAGAGAACTACACCTTTGCAGGATGGTTTAACGCTCAAACGGGCGGCAGTCGTTATATTTATTCCACTGTTTATAGAGATATAACAGTCAAAACTTTGTATGCTCACTGGACACAAAATCCGTATATCATAGACCTCGATGCCCGCGGCGGTTTGGTCACTCCAAATGCTATTGCCACCGCCAAAGATGATGAGGTTGGTGTGCTCCCGCCGGCAAATCGCGATACATATATTTTTAGCGGTTGGCTGAGTTCTTTTGATGATGAAACATACAATCCCGAAACTAAGGTGAGCGATAACAATTTGTATGCCGCTTGGCTCCCAAGTTCTCCGAATGTGAGTTCCTTAGAACTCGACCCGAACGGCGGCGAAGTTACCCCCAATATAATTGCGGTAGCAAAAGGTTATGAGGTTGGCGTGTTCCCCAAAACGATCCGAGAGGGTTTTGTTTTTGACGGCTGGTGGACTGCTCCCGAAGGCGGAGAACGGTATATTTATGCAACGCATTACACCGACACCGAAGTTAAAAAACTATATGCTCATTGGGCGCCTCCTCCTTGGAAAATCGCCTTGCGCACTAACGGCGGTAAGATAAACCCCGATACTGTTTGTGTTCCTAAAACTCTGCAAACTCCCACATTTTTACCCGAACCTACCCGTGCAGGTTTTGCTTTTGCAGGTTGGTTTAGTGAAGAAGACGGCGGAGATAAATTTGAAGACGGCTCCGTGCCCGAAAGTGATTTAACACTCTATGCCCGTTGGATACCTAAATACACATTGGCGTTTAGTTCTAACGAAGGCGTCGCTCTAAAAACGGCATCAAAAGATGTAGTTGCAAACACCGCCATAGGTGCAATGCCCGTGCCTGAAAGAGCAGGTTTTGTGTTTAACGGTTGGTGGAGCGGAGTAAGCAACGGAGAAAGATATACCGCCGACAGCATTTACAAATGGGACGGAGATAAACAACTCTATGCCCATTGGGAACCGGTAGGCACAAAACACGCCTATATAATCACGCTAAAATCTATGGATGGAACCTCTCCAGATACAACCAAAGTAGTTTACAAGGGTTGGCCTGTTGGTACCTTACCCGAACTTAGCCGCACAGGATATATATTCAAGGGTTGGTTCTCAAATGTGGTGAAAGGCACTCAATACGAAGACAATACAATTTTCTCCATAGAAGGCAACATTTATCTGTTTGCACAATGGGATGTTGTGCCAGATTCAGGAGACGGGGAAGATGGGGAAGACGGCGGTGACACTCCTATTATAGCAGGCGGCGTTCCGAGTGTGGCGAATGAAATTGTAGTTCGTGCAGTTAATGGAGGCGTTGCAATTGAAGGTGTGCCTGCGGGTGCAAAAATCAGCATTTACAATATTCACGGAGCACTGGTGTATAGCACACCCTCGTATATTGGTCATGTGTCTCTGCGACCCGGATTTTATGTGGTGAAAGCCGGCAATGTGAGAAGAATAATAGGCGTGAAATAGTAGGGGCAGATTTAATGGGGGCAGGTTTCTAACCTGCCCCCTTATGTTTCAACCTGCCTCTCTAAGATGCAATCT
Organism: Fibrobacterales bacterium; assembly: GCA_025997455.1. Lineage (GTDB taxonomy): Bacteria > Fibrobacterota > Fibrobacteria > Fibrobacterales > Fibrobacteraceae > BNUP01. The sequence goes on from BNUP01000009.1 coordinate 4,092, forward strand.
CTTCATAAGAATCAACGAATATTTTTCCGTTTATTATGTAGCAATCCGCTAAATCGCTCTCGTTAGCCGCTAAGTAATCGCCGGGCTTGCCCGAAAAATACTTTTCGGTATCCCAGTAAGAGAATACCTTTGTCAGTTTTGAGATTTGCCTTGCCTTTACAATTTTATCGTCCTTAGGCGTGCAAAAGTGTGCGTAAGATAAAATATTGCGTTTGTCGCCGGAGATTCGGTCTATGACCGTAGGGATATACTCGGCTTTGCTCTCGTATTTGGTATCGAGAATTGTGTAGTTCTTGTTAAACTTATGTTTGAGTATGGGATAAACCTCACCCTCAATACCTATCATAATGTAAATGTCTTCCGAAGCCTTCAAATCTATATCGCCTTCAAGCGTGCGGACGGTAAGTGCGCTCCCAGATGCGAACATATCTGTGGTTTTAACAAACCCCACGGGAATAGGCTTTTTCCTGTATCGTTTTTCGGTTTCCAAATTTGTAGCGGTTTCACCCGCGTAAATCAAATCGTAGGCGGTTGTGTATTCCTTTACCTTTGCGATGAGATAACTTTCGCTTTCCTTTATAAAACCGCCCGCTTTTTCAATGTTGCCGCCGCCGGAACCTTTGCCTGCACATACAAAACCTGCAATTTCACTTGCCATAATTTCTCGACTGCAACTTCTCACAGATAACTTTTGTCCCATATCACCCACAGTGCAATAAACAATCACGCAGTCAAGCGAATTTACCTGCATCACCACATCAGATGTAAAACCCAAAATATTGGGATCGCACGGTTCTGCCTTGAACAACCCTATTCTACCGATTGAATTTTCGTTTCCAAGTGCGTTCGATATAATTTTAAGTTCGGGCAAAGTGATAGTCGCATTCTTTAACCGCTTTATTAAAGCCTTGTTATGAGGAATGTCCGCAAGATCGCGGTCTAAGGGATGCCTGAGTTCGGCAAGTCCGTTGGTGTCCGTAAAGAGTCCGTAATACAAAGCATCTGCAACAAGCGGATTAGCCGCAAAATCGTAATTCTCTTTTTGCATTAAATCCCAAACAAGCGTGGCGCAACTCGCAAGGGTCGGTCTAATTTCCGTATTGTTTCCCTCCGTTATTTCCGCACGATGGTGGTCAATAACAGCCCAATTTTTGCACTCAAATTTCTGCACATTGCCTGCACCGTATTGGCAATCTACCGTGATGAGCAAATCGGTATTTGCGGGTATCTCTTTGACAAAATCTATTTTTATATCTAATGCATCGATGAGCATAAGCAAACTCGGTTTTGTTATGGGTGCTCTGCCTCCATAAACTATTTGAGTTTCTATTTCTTTGCTCTTAAAAAATTGCTGCAAGGCAAATGCCGCCCCAACGGTATCGGCATCGGGAATATCGTGGCATTGCAAAACAATGTTTTTATTTTGTGCTAATTCTTGTAGGGTCACGGCGGGAATGTAGAAAAATCATTCGGCGGTGCAGGGGGAAGTAGGGTGTGGCGTGTAGGGTGTGGGGGGTGGAGAACTTGGCAATGCAGGTGGGGAGAAGGGGAAATTGAGTGTAGAGTGTAGAGTGTAGAGTGTAAAGTGAAAAGTGTAAAGTTACTACTCTACTCTCTACTCTCTACTCTTTACTCTTTACTCTTTACACTTTCAACTCTTGCAACGCCGAGTTCTCCTCACCCCACACCCTACACCCTACACGCCACACCCTACACCCTACACGCCACACCCTATACCCCTGCACTGCAAAGTTTCTACATTACCCCCGATATTCAAAAACTTGGAGTTGTTTATGGCTAAAATTAAAGGCGTCGTTGGTCGCCAAATTCTGGATTCTCGCGGAAATCCCACCGTAGAAGTTGAAATCACACTTGATACGGGCTTTGTTGCACGCGCGGCAGTTCCCAGCGGAGCGAGCACCGGCGAATACGAGGCATGTGAATTGCGCGATGGAGACAAAAAGGTTTATCAGGGCAAAGGCGTTTTGAAAGCGGTTGCAAATGTAAATGGTGCAATAGCGAAATTTCTCAAAGGTAAAGACCCTCTCAAACAGAAAGAACTCGATGAAGCGTTAATTAAACTCGACGGAACTCCGAACAAAAGCAAACTCGGTGCAAATGCAATTCTCGGTGCATCGATGGCAATCACGGTCGCAGGTGCAAGCGTGAGCAAACTGCCGCTCTGGAAATACATCGGCAAACTGCACGGAACAAAAAAATTCATACTGCCGACTCCTATGGCGAACATCGTCAATGGCGGAAAACACGCAGACAATAAAATTGACTTTCAGGAATTTATGGTTATGCCCATCGGTGCAAAATCATTCTCCGAAGGTTTGCGTTGGATAACCGAAATTTTCCACACCTTAAAAGGTCTCTTGAAAAAAGACAAACAGGCAACTTCCGTGGGCGATGAAGGCGGATTTGCTCCAAACCTCACAAATGACGAGGCTTTGGAATACATTATGAAAGCGATAAAAGAGGCGGGCTACAAACCGGGCTCACAAATCGGCATTGCACTCGACTGTGCATCATCGGAACTCTTTGACGAAGGCGATCGCAAAGGCTACAAATTCTGGAAATCCGAACCGGGAAAACTCTACTCCGCCGCAGATATGGTCGCAAAATATGCCGCGTGGATTAAAAAATACCCAATCGTCTCCATTGAAGACGGCTTAGACCAAAACGACTGGGACGGCTATGTCGATTTCACCAAAAAACTCGGCTCAAAAACACAGTTAGTCGGCGACGATTTCTTTGTCACCAACCCCGAACGCCTCAAAAAAGGCATTAAACTGAAAGCCGCAAACTCAATTTTGATTAAAGTAAATCAAATCGGCACTGTAACCGAAACCTTAGAAGCGATTAAACTCGCCCAAAAAGCAGGCTACGGCGTTATTGCATCGCATCGTTCGGGCGAAACGGAAGACTCATTTATCGCTGATTTGGCGGTAGGCACAGGTGCAGGTCAAATTAAAACGGGTTCTCTCTCCCGCACCGACCGTATCTGTAAATACAACCAACTTCTCCGCATAGAAGAACAACTCGGCAAAAAAGCCGTGTATCAGGGAAAAATAAAATAATTTCCCGTTTGCAATAAAGAGGCGAGGTGGGGGAAGCCTCCCCCTCGCTACAACCGCACCCGCCGCGGTCGGTGGGTGCAGTCGAAATGTCGGGTGCGTTTTCCGCTACCCCCTCATTCGTTTCCAATCAATTCACAACAGGGCGGCATAAATGCCGCCCCTACATCCCCTATGTCATTATCGGGCTTCCCTTCTCTTTTCACTTTCAACTCTTGCACCGCCGAGTTGTCCACACCCCACACCCCACACCCTATACCCCTGCACTGCAAAGTTTCTATATTCCCCATTATGTCTAAATTTTTACTTCATATAGCGGCTTTACTTGCAGTTGCTTGTTCCACTACGCAAATCGGCGTAAAAGAGAATTGGATTGATGAGCACGATGTTATCGCTTTGGTCAGCAGTCCTGTTGATGCTTGGATAGCAAAGGTAGGCACTCCTACGCTTGTTGAAATTCACGGCGATACTGCCCTGTATTATTACAATTATCGCCCAACGCTTTATGCCGCCGCAAAATACGACAGCACAACTTTTTTTGCCACTTGGGGAACCGCACTCGAAACAAAACCTGAGGCTGGCAACGCAACAGAAATTTGGGGTTCGAGAAAAGATGTTATGCAAATTCGAGTTATAAATAATACTGTGCTTTCCGCAGTTATAACCGAAGGTCCCGACAAAAAAATATTCGTCCGCGACCTTAACGGAGATTTGGTGATAGACCCGACTTCGGGCTATGTTCCCGATGTTTCGGCGGAACAAAAGATCGATAAAAAATCAAGTGCATTCAATAAAACAGATTCTGTAATTGTTGAGCAGGCACGAATAAAAAAAGAGCCTGCTGTACTCAGTCCATGGGAAGAGGCTCGGTATCGCCAAGAAAAATCGGAAGAGAGAGCAAAAGAAAGAGTCGAACAATTAAATCCCGAACAGAAATGATTTAATAGCCTCGCGATTACCGCTCCAACTCGGAGCGATTAAAAGGTCGCTTGAACTTTCTCCGCTAACCCTATCAATTGCAACTTCCGGTGAAAGAATTTCAATAACGCCTGCAACGGCTCGGCAGTATTCCTCCATAGTGAGGAGTTTTATTTTTCCTTCCGCATATTCTTTTGCAAAACGGGTGTTTTTCACAATGTGCAAAGGATGAATTTTCACTGCGGAAAATCCGCAGTCTTTTATTAAACGGGCAGTGTTTTGAAAGTCTGAGGCTGTTTCATTTGGCAATCCGATAATTATATGAGCAGTTATAGCAAGGTCTAAATTTTTGCAGAGTGCGGCGACATTGCGAGTGCATTCTGCAGTGTGTCCGCGATTTATGTATTTGAGAGTTTTGTCGTTTGCACTTTGCACTCCGATTTCAACTATTACTGGTTTTATCTCGTTGAGTTCCGCAAGCAGTGAAAGCGTTTCTTTTGGCAGACAATCGGGGCGAGTTCCTATTGCAATTCCCGCAACGGTTTGATTTTTTAACACGGGAGTAAAAATTTCTTTGAGAACGGGAGCGGGTGCGTAGGTGTTTGTGAAGGATTGAAAATATGCTAAAATTCCGATTTCCTCCGCATTTTTATTGTGTGCGACTAATGATGAAATTCCATTTTCCAATTGCTCTTCAACGGGGATTTTTATTTCCGCAACAGGACTAAACGATACATTATTACAATAAGCACAACCGCCCGTGCCGATAGTTCCGTCTATATTTGGGCAAGTAAAACCGGCGTTCAACGGCACTTTCCGCACCCGTTTATATTTTGGAAATAACTCTCTTAGAAATTCCCTGTATGGTTTAAAATTCACAGTTTTTCGTGCCTATTTTGCAAATTAACTTTTAGCCCAATTTACCGCATCTTCCAATTTTGCAAATTTCAGCACTTGCATACCTTTCACTTGGGGAATTTTTCCGCCTGCGGGCACAACGACTTTTTCAAAGCCCAAACGGTGCGCCTCTTTGATTCTCAAATCGAGCGAACTTACCGAACGAATTTCACCCGAAAGTCCTAACTCGCCTATAATTAAACTGCGCGGAGGCAGTGCAATGTTTAAGGCGTTGCTCACAATTGCGAGCGCGAGAGATAAATCAACGGCGGGATCATCGAGGCGTAATCCGCCTGCAACCGACACGAATACATCGAAATTACCCATTCGCAAATTTGCAAATCTCTCTAAAAGAGCGAGAATTATGGTGAGGCGTTTCTGTTCAAAGCCCGCAGAAACGCGTTGCGGAAGAGCAAAATTGGTTTTGCCGACCAATGCTTGAATTTCAAAAAGCAGCGCGCGGCTGCCCTCCATTGTGCAACTCACGGCAGAGCCGGGTGAGAGTTCGCCTTCCTGCAAAAATACGCGAGATGGATTTGATACGGGCACGAGTCCGAGTGAGGTCATTTCAAATACGCCGATTTCATCTGTTGCACCGAAGCGATTTTTTACGGTTCGCAAAATTCGGTATTGTCCTTTTTTATCGCCCTCAAAGTAAGCAACCGTATCTACCATGTGCTCCAAAAGGCGGGGTCCTGCAATTTGTCCGTCTTTTGTCACATGCCCTACGAGGAGTGTAACCGCACCGCTTGTTTTGGCGAAAATCATCAACTTTAACGCGCATTCTCGCAGTTGTGAAACACTGCCGGGCGTTCCGGGTAATTCCTCGCTATACATAGTTTGAATGGAATCTATAACAACTATTTGCGGTTTAATTTTTTCTGCTACGGTTAAAATTTTATCGAGTGAAGTTTCGCATAAGAGTAGCATTTCCGAGCCTGCCGCACCCAGTCGTTCCGCTCGTAATTTTACCTGTGCCGCAGATTCCTCGCCGCTCACATAAAGCGTTTTGAATCCCGCCGCCGACATTGTGGCGAGTGTTTGCAAAACGAGTGTGGATTTTCCGATTCCGGGGTCTCCGCCAATAAGCACGAGTGAGCCGGGTGCCATTCCTCCGCCGAGTGTGCGGTCAAATTCGGGGTTTGCGGTTGAGAGGCGTTTTGAGTGTTCTGTTGGAATTTCCGAGAGAGTTTGCGGTGTAATTTCCCCTATTGCAGTGCCTGCATTTTTTGAACTTATTCCCCGTCCCGCGTTTTCCTTAATTTCCTGTTCCGAAAGAGAGCCGTAAGTTCCGCATTCCGCACACCTGCCGAGCCATTTTGAAAATTCCGCACCGCATTCCGTGCAGACAAATTGCGTGGTGTTTTTTTTGGGGGGCATTCGAGGGAAGGTAGAAACTTCGCGGTGCAGAGGTATAGGGTGTGGGGTGTGGGGAATAGAGTGTAAAGTTGAAAGTTAAAAGTGTAAAGTTATTATTCTCTACTCTCTCCACTTTCAACTCCCCCTCTCCCCTCTCCCATTTTTGCACTGCCGAGTACCCCATACCCCACACGCCACACGCCACACCCAAACCTGCAACGCAGAGGAAACTCTACTCTTTACTCTCTACTCTCTACTCTCTACCCTTTCAACCCTTGCACCGCCGAGTGATTTTTCTATCTTCCCCATGTATGCCCGCTAATCATCACAAATTTTGCACCACAAGACACTGCAACCCGCACAAGAGTTACAACTACTTGCTCACCTTCGATTTTCGCAAAATCGTAAGTGATCAATTTTCTGCGGAATGGATAGACTATAACGGCAAAAAAATCTTTGATATGAATTCCGAACTCTAATGTCCTTTCTCCCGACATCCGTAAAAGAAGTTCGTTTGCTCGGTTGGGACTGCATAGATGTAATAATCGTTTCCGGCGATGCATATATAGACCACCCATCATTTGGCAGTGCAGTTATTGCCCGCACACTTGAAAATATCGGCTTACGAGTCGCAATTATCCCGCAACCGAATTGGCAAGACGACCTCCGCGATTTCAAAAAATTAGGATGCCCCAGACTATTTTTCGGCGTAACTTCCGGCTGTATGGACTCAATGGTAAATCACTACACGGCAAACCGCCGCCTCCGCAGCGACGATGCCTACACAGCAGGCGGACTACACGGGTTTCGCCCCGACCGTGCCGCAGTCATCTATTCAAAAATTCTCAAAAGCATTTACCCGAACACGCCCGTTATTCTCGGCGGAATTGAAGCCTCTCTCCGCCGCGCCACCCACTACGACTATTGGGAAAATCGCTTAATGCCGAGCATTTTAACGGATAGCGGTGCGGATTTATTGGTGTATGGAATGGGCGAAATTGCAATAACGGAAATTGCCGAAAAAATAAAAACCGGCAAAAATATTTACGATACAAAACAAATAGCATATTTGGGCGAGTTGCCGAACAACGCGGAAATACAAGTCCTTCGTTCCCACGAAGATTGTATAAAAAAAAGCGAATGCTTTTTTGAAAATGCAAAAATTATGGAAAAATTTGCATTGGAACGCGGAAATAAAAAATGCCTTGTTCAATCCGTAAATGATAAAACTCTAATAATCAACGCTCCGTATCCGCAGATGACAGAACCAGAAATTGATAAAAGTTTCGATTTTCCATACACCCGCCTGCCGCACCCGCGATACGAAAAACGCGGAGAAATTCCCGCTTATGAAATGATAAAAAATTCCATCACAACACATCGCGGATGTTTTGGCGGTTGTTCCTTTTGCGCAATAACGGCACATCAGGGAAAATTTATCGCGAGCAGAAGTGAAAACAGTATAATAAATGAAGTGAAAATTCTCACGAAAATTCCGAGTTTCAAAGGCAATATAAGCGACTTGGGCGGACCGAGTGCGAATATGTATAAAATGGGCGGGAACAATAAATTGCAGTGCGAAAAGTGCAACAGACCGAGTTGTTTATTCCCAAAAATATGCGATAACTTAAACACGAATCACAAAATTATGAACGAATTGTATAAAAAAGTTGCAGAGATAAACGGTGTCAAAAAAATTTTTATAGGCAGCGGAGTTCGCTACGATATTTTACTTCACGCTCCAAATGAAGAAATAAAAAAAGAAAATCAAATTTACACGGAAAATTTAATTTTGCATCACACGAGCGGACGGTTAAAACTCGCCCCCGAACATACGGAAAACGAAGTCCTTAAAGCGATGAGAAAACCGCCCTTTGAAGTGTATAAGAATTTTTTACTTCTATTTCAAAAAATCTGTGATAAACACAACCTCAAAACAAAAATTGTCCCATACTTAATTTCAAGTCATCCCAATTGCACTTTGCAAGATATGCAAAACTTAACCCGCACACTCCGCGATTTGCAAATTTTCCCCGAACAAGTGCAAGACTTCACTCCCACACCTATGACAATCAGCACTGCATTTTTCTATATGTCTTCTCGCGACAAAAATTTTCTTCCCTTCACCGAAACCGACCCAAAAGAAAAATTAAAACAAAAGGACGCGTTTTTTGGTTAATAGCACTCCGTATCATCGCTTTTCATAAAATTTGCCATGCTATTGGGCTATGCAAGTTTCATTTTTTTGAATTTAGGAAACCTCTAAAAACTCTCTTTGTAACACAATTCCATAGATTTGAGTTTTTAGAGACGACGGCGATACTGCGAGCATTCGCCGCAGGATGACATTATCACCATAAAAAACGCAGTTCGCCCATGTCGCTTGGTAACCTCTACCAACCTCTTATGAGGTTAATAGTGGTTACCAACAATTAAACTTCAATAACCCCACAAGCCGATTTCAAGGGCAAAAGCCGTGTTTGCAAGTTTAATAGTTTTCATACCGAAAAGTCCGTCATTCTTGCGTGAGAAAATATGATTTGCGAACGCGTATTCAAGTCTTGCAAGCATTCGTAAACCGAGCGGTGATTTTTTCCAAAATAAAATATCTCGCCCGTAGCCGAGTGATAATAACGGAGAATGTGCGTTTTCCATTTTTATATAATCGAGTCCAAAGTGTAAAAAGTTTTCCGCCTGTTCCTCAAATAAATTTCCGCTCGGCAGGTAATGCCCGAATGCACCCGCCAAAAATCCGCTCCTCGAAAAATTAAAATCGCCTTTCACGCCAAAAGCCCAATTTTTATTCACTCGATAATGTGTTGAGAGTTCGCCGTAGTTATCAATTCCTCCTGCAAAAAATCGTCCCGCATAACCCGCACCATAAACAAAAGAAGGAGGCGGAATTTCTTCCTCTACCAAATCAAGCGACAAAAAATCGGCTTTGCAAATTTGCCACCCGCCGCACAATATGCCCGCAAAAACAATAACAAAAAACGGAGATCGTCTAAACCGCACCAAAAAATTCCCGATTCATTTTTTTGATTGCATTCCAACGAAAAGCCGACACCGAATACGCCTGAACAAAATCCGCACCTTCATTCAATAAATCGCGAACTTTTAAGCCGTGGTCAATTCCTCCGCAAGCGACAACAGAAAGCGAGGGAAAATGTTTTTTTGCAAAGATTGTTTTTCTAAAAGTATTTTCATACAGAGGGCGACCAGAAATTCCCCCGCTCGTTCCCTTTGCATTCAAAATCGGTAAATCATAAAATAGGTGTTCGCTCGGATATGTATTTCCAAGAATAACCCCGTTAACACCGAGCGGGGCGAGCAAATCTAAAATTGAGCAAAGTTGCTTTTCCGTTAAATCGGGGCTGAGTTTGGCATATACCGATTTTCTCTGTGATTCTGTTTTACGAAAATTATCAATTCCCTCAAACACGCTTTTCATAAATTTTGTATCCAAATCCAACCGTTCTTCGCCGGTGTTCGGGCAACTGACATTTACCTCAATATAATCCGCAACACCATACCCAATTGTAAATGTTTCTAAAATATCTTGCAAGCGGCTTGCCTCATCGGTCACAGTAGGTGTTTCCGCTACGGAAATTCCAACCGCCATTCCTCTGTTGTGAGATTTTTCAATTTGTTTTTTCACCCGCTCGGCAACACTTGAAATTCCGTCATTGTTCAAACCCATTGAATTATAAATTAAACGGTTAAATTCATCGAGACCTACTCGCGGGCGATGCGGATTTCCGCTACGAAAATTTCTCGTTGCGGTTCCAACTGTAATTCCTCCGAACCCCAAATTTGAGTATGCGGAAATGCTCTTTGCGTTTTTGTTCGCACCGGCGGCGAGAATAATTGGAGAGGATAAATTTAAGGCTTTAGAACCGTCTGAAAAAGTTATCGTCCGTTTTAACGGCAAGCACTCATCGGGCAACAATTGCGAAAGCACCGCCACCCACCTCAAACAACTATGCCGAAACTCCGCATTATTCTTAAAAATCCATCTGATAAATCCCAAAACTTTGTCATCAAAATCGAGATTGTATTCATAGTTTCTAAAAATTTGGTTTTGAGAAACCTGTTGAAACTGTGAGTTTTTAGAGATTTCTTTTATTGCGAACGCGGTGTGAGAAGAGTCAACCATATATAACCTCAAAAAACTTGCCGAGTCTTGCCGTTTGCTTTTGGTGCATTATTTGTTCCGCTGCCGAATATGGTCGCCTCACTTTCCTGTTTTACAGCAAAATGATTCCCATCGCAATTTCCTATATCCGAATGACCCGCACTGTATAAGCAACTCGTTACCGCACTGCAATATGCACCTGCCGCTTTTCCCGTGTAATTACAAACCCGCCGCGACACAACTCCCGCAGGAACGGCAAACTGTAATTCAGGTAAGTCCTTATGAATTGCAGGCATTGAATTTAACCAAACGGGTAAAGCATCTTCCGTGCCCGTGTGCCCCGGTCCCATAGTGTATGGATCGTCTGTGCCAATCCAAACTCCCATAGTGTATTGTTTTGTGAAACCTATATACCAAGCATCTATGTAGTCATTTGTTGTGCCCGTTTTTCCGCCGCTGGGATGATGAAATCCGCTCGCCCAAATTTTTGCCGCCGTTCCGCTCGTATTTACCGTTTGCAACATCGATACCATTAAATATGCCGAGGGCTTTTTCAAAACCTCGTGCTCCACTTTGTAATTTTTCTCAATCACCTCACCGTTTTTGCCCGTAATTTGTTCTATGTAATACGGTTCAATGCGATTTCCGCCGTTAGGAAACACCGTATAAGCAGAAGTCATTTCCATAAGAGTTGCCCCCACAGAGCCGAGTGCAAGCGATGGCACCGCCTGCAATGGAGCACGCCTAATCCCGAATTTTCGTGCATAATTCACAACATTGTTAAAGCCGTATTTTAAGCCGACTTGAATCGCAGGCAAGTTTTGCGAAAGACCGAGTGCTTTTCTGTAAGTCATCATTCCCTTAAATTCTTTTGAGTAATTTCCGGGTCGCCAATATTTTGCGGTATCAACGGGGTCGGGAATTGTTATGGGGGCATCGTTCACCGAATCGCAGGGACTCGCGCCGTTATCCATTGCGGTTGCATACACAAACGGCTTAAAAGACGAACCGGGTTGCCGCAAACTCTGCACCGCCCTGTTCCATTTACTCTCGTTAAAATTTTTCCCGCCGACCATTGCACGAATTGCACCCGTTTCATTCTCTATTAAAATCACCGCCACCTGCCCCTTGTGATAACGAACGGAATCGGGAAATTGCACTTTTAAAGAATCTTTTGCCAGCACCTGCAATGAAAAATCATTATATAGTGAATCGAAATTCGCAAGCACGGAATCAACCGAGATGCCGTATTTTTTTGCAAAACCCAACTTGTAAATCGCCCGCAATCTAAGCCGCTTATCCACCTTTGCCAACTGCTCCTGCGCCGCCTTTTCAACTATAGTTTGTGCATTTTGGTCAATGGTGCTATACACGGAAATTCCATCGGAATAAAGCGAATTTTCACCATATTTATTCTCTAAATATTTTCGCACTTCTTCCATATAATACGGGGAGAGAGTGCCTACATCCTCGCGTTCCTTAACATTAAGCGGAGTTTTAACGAATTCGTTATATTGTTCATCTGTTATATAACCCGCATCGCGCATTGCAAACAACACCGTATTTCTGCGGGCAAAAGCGGCATCCGGCTTTTTATCGGGTCTGTATGCCTCAGGGCGTTGCAGCATACCTGCGAGAACAGCGACTTCGGGAATGCTCAAACTGTCGAGCGGTCTTCCAAAATAAAATTGACCCGCCGATTGAAACCCGTAATTTCCGCCCGCCAAATACACCTCGTTCAGGTAAAACTCCAAAATTTCCTCTTTGGTGTAAGTTCGTTCAATGCGAATGGCAGTCATCGCCTCACGAATTTTTCTGGTGATAGAGCGTTCGGGGGTGAGAAACAGGAGTTTGGCGAGTTGCTGCGTGAGAGAACTCGCTCCTCTTAATTTTGTTCCCTTTTGCATACTTTCAACAACGGCACTTGGAATTGCGAGTAAATTCATTCCCCAATGTGACCAAAATTTTCTGTCTTCGGTTGCAATAACCGCATTTTTCACAAAATCGGGAATGCTGTCTATGGGAGTCCAAATTCGTTTTTCAACATAAAACTCATGCACGAGAATGGAGTCTTTGTCGTAAATTTTGGTGATTAGCCGCGGCTCTATGCTCTCCAACTTTTCAAAACTCGGCAGGGTCGGCAAAAGGTTATTCCACACAATTTTCACCGCCACAAAGGAGAGTATCACGGGCAAGCCCAAAATGAGTATCCACAGCAATTTCTTTTTGCCGAGATTTTTATCCTGAATTTCGCTTTTGTGCGGTTCGCGTGCAGACATCTTGGGGGAAAGTAGAAAAAAGTTGAAAGAGAAAAGAGTAAAGTGTAAAGTTATTATTCTCTACTCTTTACTCTCTACTCTCTAAACCATACTCTCAACTTTCAACTTTCAACTCTTTGCACCGCCGAGTTCACCAACCCCTCACCACCCACCCCGTGTGACCGTTTGGGTTTGCATTGCGGTAGTGTGAAATTGCAATGGCGATTTTGGAAATGTTGAGCACGGCGGCAAAGCCGAGTGCAAAGCCCGGAATTGAGAATGAATTGCAAAGGTCAATGTAGCCGAGTGATATTTTTTGACTTAAAAGAAAATAAACATTTTTATTATTGCTTTCAAAAAGAGGCATTTCCAAGTTCAGGGAATAAAGCGGAAAATTTAAGCCGAGTGTTAAATCACCCGAAAATTGAACGGATTCTTTTTTTAAGATTTTCGCCGCCAGAGCACCTCCTGCCACCGCCCGCGCATTCCCTGTAAATTTGTAAAACAAATTTACTCCTCCTGTTATTCTGTGCTCCCACCAAGAATCGTATTCGGGTATCCATTCCAAGTTGGCGGTTTCATTTAACTTAAACAACAAAAAATCATAAGGGGAATAGGCATAGCCTCCTGAAAATTCGAGTTCTCTGTAAATGGAATCTATGGTTGCACCGCCAAAACCTGCCGTAATTGCGTGATTATTTTTGCTCAACAAACCGTCTATTTTTGCATTGAAAAAAGTTGGAAACGGTTCGCTGTATCTAAGAGTGATTTGTTTGCGTTCTCTTTGAAAGTCGGGTTGCGGAAATGGTTGCGAAAATATATCATTCCACACGGCGGGATTTTCAAGTGAGGGCAACATAAGGGCGTATGAATTTGTGCCTATTGCAATGCTAAGGCATAACAACAAAAGGAATAGTTTCATTTACTCCGTCCCCAAAAATGTGAATAAAACAAGGTCCGTTTTGGCATTTTCGCCACTCCGAAATTTCAAGAAATCCCGAACCTTCGGGTGCGGTTTCCAAATTCTTTTTCAATAAACCAACCCCGTTTCTATCTATAAGTTGCATTTCCAAATTAACAGCAGATTTCCACCGAATTTTTAGTGTATTCTTCCGTTTTGAACGCGAGAGAACCCTCTCTGCAATCTCTAAAATTTTTGACTTTTGAGTTGAAATTCTCGGAACAAAACCCGGACTGATTTTTTCGCGACTCGGACATTTTATTTGGCGATTAACCTGTTTGCCCCACATTACCGAATCTAATTTTGAGTTATTAACGCATAGGCGGAGCGTGTCGGCGGTATTTTTTAGAGTGGAAACAGATATTTGGGCGATCTTAATTTCATCGCTTTGAAGAAAATTTCGCAGTTCTGCGGAATCTTTTGTTATGAGAATACTCTGCTTACTTTCCAAAGAATCCGTTGATTTAAGCGGACTTTTTGTTTTGCAGTCGCTAATGCCGTTCAATGGAAAAGATACTTGTGAGCGGTTGCTGACTTCAAACCATTCGGGAACGGGTTCTTCGGGGCAGGGTGCAACTTCACTTATGTAGAGTTGCGGAATGCCGTCGGCAAAGAAGATACTGTCTAAAGTCGTTTCACTGCATTCCAAATTTCCGCCTTCGCGAGAATTACAAGGCGATTCCTCACTCGCCGGTTTCCATTCTCCGTTTTCGTCTTTCACCAAAAGTTTTCCCGCCTTTGGAACGGGAAGATATGCGGTGTCGCGGCAGTCGCCTGCGGAGAGTGTCCAAACTGTGGCACGGCTGTTGGGTAAAGCAAAACCTATTTGCGAGTGAGTTAAGATTAAAGAGGTCGCAGTATCCGTTACCACTGCTTTAATCAATTTTCCGTCGTCCATTCGCAGTGTTATGGTGTCCCAAGGAACAGGATTCACATCCCATTTTATAATGATATACTCGCCTTCATTGTCGGGAACATCGGTAGGGTCGGGCAGGAATTCGTAAAAAAACGGACAATAGGGCAACAGTGCAAGGGCTGCCACTGCAAGGTTCTGAGGCATAGAGACCTCTAAGTTTTTAGACCAAACGGGCGTTGCGGGGGGATAAGCAAGCCAAAGGCGAAGCCCCCCTGCCCTAAACTATTCTGTGGAATATTGGTCTGAGAGCATATATAAAAGCGGGTTTTTCGGCTCGCCATTCACCCTCACTTCATAATGGAGGTGGTTTCCCGTGGTGCGCCCGGTGTTACCCATATAACCGATTACATCGTAGCGGGAGAGCATTTGCCCTTCTTTGACAAAGGGTTTTTCCATGTGCCCGTAGCGGGTGACAATTCCGTTGCCGTGATTTACCTCAACATAGCGACCGAGCGTTTCGCTGTCTGCAACCCGTTCAACTACTCCGTTTGCGGTCACTCGAATCGCTGTCCATTTAGGTGCTGAAATGTCTATCCCTTGGTGCATTTTTTCCAACTCGCCCGTAACGGGGTGGGTGCGGTAACCGAACGGGGAACTGAGGTGTCCGGCTGTCGGGGCGACCGAAGGCAAGTGCTGCAAATTTCCCTGCAACTGTTCAATGTAGTGGAGCAAGCCGAGATAGGAGGCATTGGTTCGTTCAATTTTGGCATCTATGCGATTGAGTTTGCCCGCGACTGAGGATTTAAGGCGTTTTATCGGGACGGCATTCCAAATTAGTGCACTGTCGGGGTTAAGCGCGCCGCCGATTCCCATTTCGCGTGCGGAGGTATCGGGCACCACGAGTCCGAATTTGGCGTATAAAAGGTCTTCGTTGCTATATGATTTGGCGATTTTGCTGTCTATTGAGTCAATTTTGGTATTCAGTTTTAGGAGTCGGGAGTAGAGGCGTGATTTTTGTTCTTGAGCGGCGCTTGTAAAATGTTCGTATGTGAAATGCGCGATTAAATTCAGCACGAGAATTAACAATGCGAGTTGCACCGTTTTTCGGAAAAACCACAAAATTGAGAATACGAACTTGGGAAAGGTGATTTGCACCGACCGAGCCGATCCTACAAGGTTAATATGTGCGCGAACTAATTTCATCCTTTAAGAGAAAGAAGATAGAAAATCACTTGGCGGTGCAAGTTGGGGTGTAGGGTGTGGGGTGTGGGGTGTAGGGTGTGGGGTGTGGGGTGTGGAGAACTCGGCGGTGCAAGCGGGGAGAAGGGAATAGAGTGTAGAGAGTAAAGTGAAAAGTGTAAAGTTATTATTCTCTACTCTCTACTCTTTACTCTCTACTCTTTACTCTCTACTCTTTACTCTTTACTCTTTACTCTTTACTCTTTACTCTTTCAACTCTTTTATTTCTCTTTCAACAGTTTCTTAAAGGAATCTTTTTTTTCAATAAACAAGTCAAGAGACACCGCCGCAAGCACCGCGAAGAACACCGCCGCCACACCACCCGCAAGAACTATGAGTTTTCGTTTCGGTTTGGATTTTTCAATAGGTTTCATAGGTTGGTCTATCACATCGAGAACCGGCATATCGCGAGCCTCATCAATTTTTGCGAGTTCAAACTGTTTTTGAAGTTGAATCATAATCTCCTGATTCATAAGGACATCCCGTTGAAGACGGGCATCTTCCAACTCGTCTGCGGGGTCTATGCGCAAACGGTTGCGCTGGCGGTAGCGTTTTAGAGTTTCTTCAGATTCTTTTAGTGCAGACTTTACTTCTGCTAAGCGTTCCTCCGTGAATTTGCGATTTTCAGATGCCTTGAAGTGCATTTTGTTTATGAGAACATCGTTGAGTTGGTTGTATAGGAATGTGTTTGCATCAAACGATACCTGCGGGTCTTCAAATTCTGTTGTGAGCGAGATAACTCCGCTTTTTTTATCTTGGGCAAATGTTATGTAATCTCCTTTTTTGAGTGCGTTAAGCATTCCGTATTGAAGTTTGACCTGCCAATTATTTACGGTTGTGTCTGGTTCAATTTTCCAGAGTTCCTGCAAGGTGATTATTGTATCTGCTATGTTCGTTGTTGCAGTATCGATTTTCCATTTTTCATCTAAAAGTTTTTGCATCACATAGTTTGAGAGAATAATATCGCCTAAGTAAGCCGAAGGGTCGTCTCCTTTTGAGGTTGAAACTCCTGCGAGTGCGGCGAGAGCACTTAGGTTTCCGCCTGAAGTTCCGCCCGATGTTTGGTAGATTATTTTGGCTGTGGTTTGGTAGAACGGGGTAGAGAGCAATGCAACTGCAAACGCTATGGCGAGCACAACTGCAAATGTGAAAGCGGCTAAGGCTTTGTGCCTCAAAACTCGCCTGACAATTCCCGAAAGGAGTTCTGCCAAGTCAATTTCGTCTTCTTCTGTGTCTGCCGATGTCGGTTGGGTTGCCATTGTGGGGAAGGTAGAAAATGTGGCGTGTAGGGTGTGGGAAACTCAGCGTTGCAAGTTTGGGAGAAGGGAAGTTGGGTGTTGGGTGTAGGGGCGGCATTTATGCCGCCCTTTCCGTAGAGGCGACCCGGCGTGGTCGCCCGCCATTTTTGCTAAGCATTGTGTAAAGAAAAATCGCTTTTCTGCCGATATAACAAATATTGGTTAAATCTGGCACAAATTTTGCAAGGAAATAGGGTATGAAAGTTAAATCACGGATTTTGAGCGACTTAGGACTTCCAATCTTCAATTTGGGACTGCCTATTTATTTAGTTTCAATTGTCATTGTGTTGTTTACACTTTCGGCAAACGCGGCACCGGTATCGCTCTACGGGAGCAACCTTTACACCGATAAAAAGGGTAAAAAAGCGGGTGATGTGGTGACCGTTTTGGTTATTGAATCTGCAAAAGCGGGCAGTGATACAAAAACTGAAACTGCAAAGAAAAATGATTTGAATGTGGGAATGGATAAGCCTACCGGCAGCAAGTTGTTCGGTTGGCTGCCGAGTTTCGGGGTGAACGGGAACGCATCTATGACTTATGACGGCAAGGGTGCAACGGCAAGAAACGGCGAGTTAAAAGCAACGGTTACGGCACGCATTAGCGAAGTTCTCGATAACGGAAATCTGTTAATAGAGGGTTCAAAATTGGTGGCTATAAATAATGAAGAGGAAATTTTGGAAGTGAGCGGCACAATTCGAGCCGATGATATAAATCCCGATAATACCGTGTATAGTTATAAAATTGCAGAGGCGGTGATTCGCTATTCCGGCAGCGGAACAAACAGCGAGGCGGAAAAACCCGGTCTTTTGACAAGGTTTTTTAATTGGATTTTCTAGGAGTTTTTATGCGTATTAAAGAGGAAAAAAAATACAAAATCGGTTGGATGGAAGTTGCCTTTGCAATTTGCATTGTTTTGGCAATTGCAATAACTCAGGCTAACGCGGCGCGAGTGAAAGATGTCGCTACAATTGAAGGCGTGAGCGAACAGCAATTGGTGGGCTACGGTTTGGTAGTTGGTCTGGCGGGAACGGGCGACGGCACAAGAACGCAATTTACGGTTCAATCGGTTGCCAATATGCTTCAAAAAATGGGTATTGTGGTGAATCCTAACGATTTGCGTTTGCGCAATGTGGCTGCCGTTATGGTCACGGCAAATTTGCCTGCATTTGTGAAACCTGGGAAAAAAATAGATGTGAGTATTTCGAGTTTGGGCGATGCCCGTTCTCTTGAAGGCGGAACGCTTTTAATGACTCCGCTCCAAGCCGGTGACGGTGAATATTATGCACAGGCTCAAGGTGCTATAAGCATTGGCGGAATTGCTACGGGTTCTCGCAGAAATTCTTTTAACAAGGGTCACGCTCTTGCAGGTGCAGTGCCAAACGGTGCGGTTGTGTATAGGGAAATTGAAAGTGCGGATTTGAAAACCGGAACACTTAGGTGGGTTTTGGCAGACCCTGATTTTTCGAGTGCGGTTGCAATGGCAAATTCCATTAACCAGATTTTCCCAAACAGCGCGCAAGCAGAAGATGCCTCTACGGTGCGGGTTCAAGTGCCCGAAAATTTACGCGGTGATTATATGAGTTTCATTGCAAGAGCCGAAACTGCCGAGTTTTCTGTCGGCACAAATTCCAGAGTTGTTTTGAACGAGAAAACCGGAACTTTGGTTAGCGGAGCAAATGTTCAGATAGATGAGGTTGCAGTTTCTCACGGGAGTATTACGGTTCAAGTGGCATCTACGCAAGCCGCCGCTCCCGCGCCTGTTATCGGTGCTCCCGCTATTACAAACAATACTCAACTGACCGTTCAAGAACCGAGAACCGAAACCAGAGTTATGCCTGCAATCGGCAACGCTGGGCAATTAGCGCAAGCACTCAACAGTTTGGGCGTTTCTCCGCGCGATATTATAGCGATTTTTCAAGCGATAAAAAAAGCAGGCGCTCTGCACGCAGAATTGGTGATTATGTAATCAAAAGTGTAAAGAGTAGAGAGTAATAACTTTACACTTTTCACTTTACATTCTCAACTCTTGCAACGCCGAGTTCCCTATACCCCACACCCTACACGCCACACCCTATACCCCCACTTTCAACTTTACACTCTCAACTTTTTCTACCTTCCCTCTTATGCTAAAAAAATTATCTTCTTTCGGCGGTGTTAAAGGACCGATTTTGACAATTGTTATGGACGGCGTAGGGCTTTCCAAAAACGGTGAGGCACTTGGAAATGCGGTTGCCTCTGCCCGCAAACCCACACTCGACAGGTTGTTTGCAAAATATCCCAATGTCTCGCTAAGAGCACACGGAACAGCGGTTGGAATGCCTTCCGATGAGGATATGGGAAATTCGGAAGTCGGGCATAATGCAATTGGTGCGGGTCAAGTTTATAATCAGGGTGCATCTTTGGTTGCCGAATCCATTAAAGCAGGCGAAATTTGGGGTCGCGATGCTTGGAAGGAGATTATAAAAGGCGTTGCGGGCGACGGAACTCTGCATTTTATCGGGTTATTTTCAGACGGAAATGTGCATAGTCATATTGATCATTTGAAGGCGATGATTGTTCAGGCGAAAAAAGAGGGAATTAAGTGCGTGTGCGTGCATACTCTCCTTGACGGGCGCGATGTGCCCGAAACGAGTGCGTTAGATTATATTGAGCCTTTTGAAAAATTTTGTGCGGATTTGAGCGGTGCAGATTTTTCCGTTCGCATTGCAAGCGGCGGCGGCAGAATGAAAATTACGATGGACAGATACGAAGCGAATTGGAAGATGGTGGAGTTAGGTTGGGCAACTCATATTTTGGGTGAAGGTGATAAATTTGAGAGTGCCTCGCAGGCTGTTAAAGCGTTGCGCGATAAATACAAAGGCACAATAGACCAAGACCTCCCGCCCTTTGTGATTGCAGATAACGGCAAGCCCGTGGGCACAATTAACGACGGTGATTCGGTTATATTCTTTAATTTTAGAGGCGACCGTGCTATAGAAATTTCCCGTGCATTTTTAGATGATAATTTTGATTTTTTCGATAGGAAACGCCGCCCAAAGGTGACTTATGCCGGAATGTTGCAATATGACGGAGACTTAAAACTTCCGCCCCGTTTTCTCGTTCCTCCGCCTGCAATTAAAAATACAAGCGGAGAATGGTTTTCAAAAAGCGGCATTTCGCAATATGCAAGTTCCGAAACGCAGAAATTTGGGCATGTGACTTATTTTTGGAACGGAAACAGGTCGGGTAAATTTGACGGCGAAACCTATTTTGAAGTCCCCAGCGATGTTATTCCATTTGAACAACGCCCTTGGATGAAAAGTGCGGAAATTACGGATACCGTTATAGAGGCGTTAAAAAGCGGGGTGCATAAAGCATTGCGGATAAATTTTGCAAACGGCGATATGGTAGGGCACACAGGTTCTTTCCGTGCGGCTACAATGGCGGTTGAGGCGGTTGATTTGTCTTTGGCGCGCATTTTACCGATAATCGATGCTCTTGGCGGCGTGGCGTTAATCACTGCCGACCACGGCAATGCCGATGAGATGTATGAGATAGATAAAAAAACCAAAGAACCCGCAAAAAATAAAGACGGCTCTTTTAAGGCAAAAACCGCACACACGCTTAATCCCGTTCCGTTTATTTTATATGAAAATGTGAGCGGCGGTAAGTTGGGCTTAAAGGATGTTGCGGCACTTAACGGCGGAAAGGGTGCGGGTCTTTCTAACATTGCAGCGACCACTGCGAATTTGCTCGGCTTTGACGGACACGAAAGTTGGGACGAGAGTTTGTTGGCGGTAAAGTAATTACCCCCAACAGCCCTGAGGGCGGAACAGTTGGGGGGACAGGTAGCAACATTGAAAAAATGTCGCTACCTTAGGGGGGTGTTATATATATAATTACCCCCATTTATCTTCAAATTTGAAATCATAACTTCCGCGACCTTTTGTGATTGAACGAAGGTCGGTGGAGTATGTGAAAAAATTTGAGAGAGGAGCAATGGCGGTGAAGTGGTGTTTTTTGCCGTCGCCACTATTTTTTATGATTTTTGCTTTTTTGGATAATAAATCCTTATCGACTGTTCCTGCGAATTCAGCGGGGCATTGAACAAATAATTTAACGAACGGTTCTTGTGTTTCTACGGCACTCGGCAAAACTAACATTTTCGCACAGTCATAAACTGCTTTTTTTATTAAAGGCGGTGGTGGGTCGTTCACAAATTCACACTTATCCAACTCAAATTTTATATTATGCAAAGAGCCTTTTCCCAAAACTCCGTCTGTGCAAAATTCCTCTAACGCCAATTTGACAATTTCATTTTCGGTATTGTATTCCGCCCGCTCTGCGACTTGTGCACTCATTTTAACTTTAACAGAAAAATTTCCCAATTGATAAATATTTTCAACGGCGGCAAGGGATTTTGTGAGGACTTCACGGAGTTCAACCTGCGGTGCGCTCGCTTGAACTTCGCAAGCAAATTCTCGTTTGAGCCGAGACAGAATAAAGTCGAATTGCACCGCACCCATTGCGTGCAAAACCCAAGAACCGTCACTATTATTTTCGGTAATTTTTATCGATGGGTCGGTGTGCTTAATGGTTTTTAATGCGGCACTTATTTTTTGCCAATCTTCGGGCAATTTGCATTCCACACGCATTTGGAGCAGAGGGGAATAAGTTGAGTGATTTTCCGAATTTTGCAAAGGCAAACCCTTAAGTGCGTAAATGTCGCCTGCAAAAATTTCTTGAACGGGAGTTAAAGTGCCTGCGTTAATGCGGTAGAAAGATAAGTTTTTTTCTTCGCTGTTAAGAGCGGCATTGCAGAAACTTTTGAATATGGCAACTTCACCGATTTTGGGAAATGAACGGCAGCAAATTATTTGACCTGTTGTCATACTCGTGCTCCGACACGGGTATCCAAAAAGTGCAATTTTGGATTCTCCGGTCAAGCCGGAGAATGACAATACATCCTTGCAATAATTTGATTCAATAAAAAATGCTAAGCCGTTTAACAGCGAACGAACGCCTATGTTTTTCTTTGCCGAGCCGCTGTAACAAAAAATGTGCTTTCCGTTTTTGAATAATTTTTGCAAACCCAAAAGAAGTTCTGCGGGTAATATTTCTTTTTTTGCCAACAACTTTTCTAAAATTAAATCATCGGCAAGAGATGCCGCCTCGCACGCCTCACGGCGAAAATTTTGAGTTTCTGTTGTGGATATGCACTCGGCAATTTCTTCTTTTCCGTTTTCGTTTAATGCTAAAAATGACCCGCTTAAAATATCATAAATTCCGTTGCAATGCAATAACGGAACAGGCAATGATAACAGCACGGGGCTAACCCCGAACTGCTCCTCAATTTCCAAAAAACTTTCATCTAATTTTGCATCGGGCAAATCGCATTTGTTAAAAAATATTATGCAGGGTTTATTCAGGTTGCGAATTTTTTCCCAAGCAGAAATTGTTTGCGGTTGAATGCCATCGACTGCCGAGATTACAAGAACCACACCGTCTGCGGCTTTGAGTGCGGAGTCTGCCTCCATTCCAAAATCTATATGACCGGGTGCATCTATTATATTCCACCAAATTCCGCGCCAAGTGAAATGCGAAATTCCCGCCTCTATTGTTATGCCTTTTTCTTTTTCTTCGGGTAAGTAGTCGAGTGTTGCCAAGCCGTCTTCCACATCACCGGCACGCAGAATTTCACCAGAAGTTAAAAGTATTCTCTCCGAGAGAGTTGTTTTTCCCGCATCAATGTGGGCGAGTATTGCTATGTTGCGGTGTTGCATAAGAGGGGGTGCGGTTTGTGCTTCCCCCATTAAATTAAAGGAAATAGAATGTAATTGTGCCGGCAGTTTGGAAGTTTATGTTCAAGTTGGCGCCGCCTTCCTGCTTTATGTTAGCGACATTTATTCCCGCAGAAAGTCCAATGGAAACATTTTTGGTGATTTCGGCATTCGTGTAAAAATTCGGGAATGCAGTAATATCGGTGCCCGCATCTTTGCTCGTTATGCCGAGTCTTAATCCGATACCGTAGTCTAAAAGACCCTTACCCAAAGCGTAAGAAATGCCGGGAACAATGGTTATAGTCTGCACTGCATCGGGAGCATCGCCCTCATCGGGAGTGTAGGCTTTTCTGTCAAAGCCGAGACCTAGACTAATTTCAATGCCGCTTCCCAAATCATAAACTCCGCCGACAATGGGGTCGCCGCCGTTAAAACCAACCGATAAACCGATTCTGCTCGGTCCTGCTGGTGCAGACTCTTTGACTTCTTTTTTCTTAGGTTTCTTTTTCACAACGGGAGCCTCTTCCTCATACTCCTCATCTTCGTAATCGTCTTGCGCCCAAATAAAGTTGGTGGTTGCAAAGCCGAGCATCAGTAAAATTGAAAGCCATTTGTTCATAGCAAATCTCCTTGTTTTAGAGGGAATTTAGAAAAATTCACAGATGACTGATAAAAACCGTGCCTATTTCGGCATACTTTCTCGATGGTTCATTGCATCTTTCAAAAAATTTTCCAAAGATACACCTTTGAATAAATCTTGCCGCCATTTTGTGTAATCAAGCGGTTCTCGCAAAAGAAGCGTTACAAATCGCTCCGCCTCAACCATACCTAAATGATCAGTTAAAGTTTCCATTCCTTTGCTCCGCAATAAGGTGTCAGATAGCATTAAAAAAGCAGCGGGTTGTTCATATCTCTTTTGCTTAACAGAGGTTCTTTCACCTTCCAGTCAATTGCAATTTTCGGGTCGTTCCACGCAAAGCCCGCCTCGGTTTTACCATCATAAACCGAACTGCATTTGTATTGCACTTCTGCAATGTCGCTCAGCACGCTAAACCCGTGCGCAAAGCCGATTGGAATGTAAAGAAATTTTTTGTTTTCCCCGCTTAATTCTATGCCGAACCACTGCCCAAAGGTCGGGGAACCTTCGCGAATATCAACCGCCACATCCCAAATTGCACCGCTTGTGCAGCGGATAAGTTTCACTTGACCGGGCGTTTTTTGATAATGCAATCCGCGAAGGGTGTTTTTAACGGAACGGCTGTGATTATCTTGAACAAAAATATCGTCTATGCCGAGCGAATGGAATTTTTCTGCGTTGTATGATTCGTAAAACCATCCTCTGTCGTCCGGGAAAACATCGGGTTCAACGATTAAGATCCCGCTGATATTCACCGAAACCGCCTTCATAATTTCTCCAATTGCGCTTGAATTTCCGGCATTTTTTCAAATTCCTCTTTGTGCAGAAAATTTATTTTTTGACAGAGCAGTGCGAGTTTTTTCACTTGATTAGCGGAAGAGTGCCCCTTATTTTCGGCGATGTTTTCTATTAAACTCTGTATTTGGTCTAAGTCCTGTTGATACGGGTAGGGGTGCATAAATTTGCGAAATCTTTTAATGTTATCGCTAAGGTCTAGTCCGTTTTCTATCGAATACATAAATTTTTGAATTGTCTGCATCAACAAATCCAGCAAATCACCGTTAAAACCGCTAAGGTTACCTTCAAGTTTTAAGAAAGGTAATTCATTCAATTCTTCGACAGGATTTGAAACGGCACCGCCAAGTTCGCTCAACAGTGCATCTACTTCCTTTTCACTTTGCTGTTTCTCGCTCTCCTTGAACTTTGATTGGTATAAAATCGGGAAACCCATTAAAAACATGTGTGCACAGCCGATGTTGCTAAACTCGCCCAAGTAAAAAATATCGGCATCTTGTTGCAGTATTTCTTCTTCTGATTTGAATTGCACGAGTTGTGCGGGCACGGGAAAAAATTCGCCGACTCCGCCTCCCACGCCGCCGCCACCGGAACGCGCAGGAAGCACGCTCACATTTATGTTTTTGATTTTTGAAGAGTTGAATATATCTTTTAAGTCATCGTCTTCGAGTATCTTTTTTAACATATCCTGCAAACCTTGCGGAAGCGACGGAGAAAGCGATTTACCGAAACTGCCGAGATCGGGTATTTTTAGATAATCACCCTGAATAGCCAAAAAACCATCCGGGCTTATGAGTAAATCAAATGGTCCGCTCTCCCGCTGTTGGTTGCCAACAATCGGCAAAATTTTCACATAACCGATTACGCGACCTGAAAATTTATCAGGCTCACCTTTCTTTTGAATAATATTAAACACAAAGAGAAGGTAGAAACTTTGCAATGCAGGGGTATAGGGTGTGGCGTGTAGGGTGTGGGGTTTTGGAAGGGGATACGGGAATTGTAGGGGCGTGGTTTTTAACCCGCCCTTTTAGAATTGCAAGAGTTGAAGGTTAAAAGTTGAAAGTGGGGAGAAAGGAATTGTAGGGGCGGGTTTTAATAAGTATATCTGCCCTATTAAAAAGAAACCTGAGATAATCTGTATATACAATGGCAGAAAACCCGCCCTTTTGGGCAGAGTAAAATTAACAAGGGAACGCGGTGTGGATAGAGCACACCCAAAAAAATTTGCAATGCCGTATTTTCCACACCCTACACCCAACACCCCATACCCTATTTTTGCAACGCTGAGTTTCCCATACCCCACACCCTACACCCTACACCCTACACGCCACATTTTCTACATTCCCCCTTATGCAAAATTTCTCTTATCAAAACCCGACAAAATTGATTTTCGGCAAAGGAACAATAGCCGAAGTCGCAAACGAAATTCCCGCAAATGCAAAGGTGCTTTTGACCTACGGCGGCGGCTCAATTAAAAAGAACGGCGTATATGATGTGGCAAAAAAGGCACTCGGCAACCGCCTAAAAGCCGAATTCGGAGGTATTGAACCGAACCCGCGCTACGAGACCTTAATAAAAACACTCGACATAATAAAAAAAGAGGACATCGACTTTTTGCTCGCCGTAGGCGGAGGCTCGGTGCTCGACGGCACAAAGTTTATTGCACTTGCGGCAAAACACACGGGCGGCGACCCTTGGGATTTTATGGTCGGCAAATCACCGAATCCAAAAAGCGCACTCCCCGTTGCGAGTATTCTCACGCTGCCTGCAACAGGTTCCGAGAGCAACGCAAATTTTGTGGTATCCCGTAATTCTACGCAAGAAAAATTCGGCGGTTTTTCGCCACTCATCTACCCGAAATTCAGCATTCTTGACCCAGAAACAACCTACACTCTGCCCGCCAAACAAACCGCGAACGGAGTTGTAGATGCATTTGTTCATACAATGGAGCAATATTTAACGGGCGTAGGCGGAGTTATCGAGTTCGCACCGCTCCAAGACCGCTGGGCGGAATCAATTTTAACAACACTTATAGAGCAAGGCAAACGCGGCATAGACGAACCGCAGAATTACGAAGTCCGAGCGACATTGATGTGGTCGGCAACAATGGCACTTAACGGTTTAATCAGCCGCGGAGTTCCCGAAGACTGGGCAACACACGGAATAGGTCACGAACTCACCGCATTTTACGGCATAGATCACGGACGAACCCTTGCAGTTGTTATGCCCGGCTTATGGCGCAACCAATTTGCAAAAAAGAAAGCAAAACTTGCACAATACGGACATCGTGTTTGGGGTCTCTTATCGCAAAAACCCGGACAAGAAGGCAGAGACGAAGTTGCATATTTGGCAATAGAAAAGACGGAAGAATTTTTTGAATCGCTCGGCGTTCCAACTCACTTAAAGGATTACGGCGTTGATTCAAAAGAGGCTGCGGAAAAAATTTCACAGAGATTTACAGACCGCGGATTCACAAGCGAGCACGGTTTGGGCGAAAACGGGAGCATTGGTCCAAAAGAGATAAAAGAAATTTTGGAAAGCAGATGATGAGCGGGAGCGTTCCCCCTGCACCGAGCAACCGAGACATCGAAGGTTGTGTAGAGGGAGTGCGAAGCACGGAATTGAATGCAACGATGTGTCCTCCTAAGGGGACACCCCTTAAAAACCCCGAATGAACAGAAACAGCATTCTAAACCTCACCGACACAGAACTCTTAAAACTCTGCTCGGTGTCCTCTTACAAAGGCAGCGGCAACGGCGGGCAACACAGAAATAAAACTATGACAGGTGTTCGTCTTTGCATTGCAGGCATTGAGATAAAAGCGTGCGATGACCGCAGTGCCCACATAAATAAATTATCCGCATTAAAAAAACTCCGCCTAAAAATCGCCTTGCAAATTCGTGAAAAACCTTCGGCAAAAATTCCCTTTTTGTTCCCAAGTGCAAACGGGCATATTTCACAAGACAACAAACTTTACCCGCAATTTATCGCAGATATTTTAGACCGCATAACCGACAGTAAAGCAACCAAAGCAACCGATTTTTTAACGGAAACCGCAAAAATCTGGGGCATAAGCAAAAGTGCGTTAAATAAAATTATAACGGCAGATAAAAGGGTTTTGCAATCGATTAAGGAAACCTCTAAAAACTCCCTTTGTAACACAATTCCACAGATTTGAGTTTTTAGAGACGACGGCGAACCTGCATTAAATAAGACCAACGATGGTTCGCCCGTGTCGCTCAGAGAACCTCTATCAACTACTTACGAGGTTAATAGAGGTTCTCTACAGGAAACCTCTAAAAACTCAACAACTCAAAACACCCGTTCCGCAAAATCCGCCACCCCAAGCAACTTAGCCTCTTCAAACGACTTCCCAATCCACTGCAAACCCACGGGAATTTCATCAATTTTTCCGCAAGGTTGAACCAAGCCTGGCAAACCCGCCAAATTCACGCTCACCGTGTAAAGGTCGCTCATAACCATACTCAAATGGTCTTTTTCGCATTCACCGATTAGTTGCGGAAGTCCCGGCGTTGCTGGGCTTGCGATAATATCGCACTCGGCAAAGGCTCGCTTAAAATCATCCGTAATCACACGGCGAACTTTTTGCGCCTGCACATAATAAGCATCATAAAAACCCGAACTAAGCACAAAAGAGCCGAGCAAAATTCGCAATTTCACCTCGTGCCCAAAACCCTCACCACGCGACTTTGAATATGTATCAAACAAATTCTGCGACTCCGAACTGCGCCGTGTATAACGAATGCCGTCAAAACGGGAAAGATTGCTCGATGCCTCGGCGGTCGCAATAATGTAATAACTCTCAATGGCGTATCGTATTGAAGGCAGAGAAACTTCTTTCAAAATCGCCCCTTCCTTTTCCAATTTCGCAAGTGCATTCTCAATAACTTCACGGCATTTCGGGTCTAAACCTTCCGCAAAATATTCCTTCGGCAAACCGATAATTTTACCTTTTATATCTTTGCCGAGTTGCGAACCAAAGCCGCCGTTGCTCACAAAATCGGTATTTGCACTCGTGGTATTATCGTGCGGGTCTTGCCCGCATATCACATTTAAAATAGGTGCAACATCTGCAGCCTTTGCCGCAAAAGTCCCGATTTGGTCTAAACTGCTCGCATAAGCGATTAAGCCGTAGCGCGAGACTCTTCCGTAAGTAGGTTTAATGCCCACCGAGCCTGTACAGGCGGCAGGTTGTCGAATTGAGCCTCCCGTATCGGAGCCGAGAGCAAAGGGCACGGTTCCCGATGCCACCGCAACCGCCGAGCCTCCGGATGAACCTCCGGGGATTCTCTCCGGCACAATTGGATTTACAACTTTCCCAAAATACGAAGTTTCATTTGACGAGCCCATTGCGAACTCATCCATATTGGTTTTACCGACCACAACTGCACCCGCCGCCTCCAATTTTGCCACCGCGGTAGCCGTATATGGTGCAACGAAATTTTCCAAAATCCGCGATGCACAAGTAGTTTTAGTGCCCTCAATACACATCACATCTTTAACCGCAATCGGCACTCCGTCAAGAACGGAAAGCGATTTTCCAGCCTTAATTCTCGCATCCGAATCTGCCGCTTGTTTCAACGCTCGTTCTTTGCAAAGCGAAATATAAGCGTTCAAATTTTTTGTCTTTTCAATTTTTTCAAAAGTATTCTCTGCAACTGCAAGTGCAGAACTCTCGCTGATTTTCTTTCTCGTTTGTTCTAAATTTATCATAAACTCCTTCCGCCCGACCACTTCATAATGTAAAGAGAAATCACCACTCCTATAACGCTAACGATGTTCAGCCGCAACACAAAACCCAAATTGATTTGCAGCATATAGAGGTCTATCAAAAGCGGTTTGTCGTC
>BNUP01000010.1 GCA_025997455.1 Fibrobacterales bacterium
CGCCTGCAATGCAAAAAGGGCGGCATAAATGCCGCCCCTACAATTCCCCCTCTCCCTTCCTCCTTCCCCGTGTGCACCGCAAAGGAAAAAAATAATATATATTTCATATAATGGAACGCGATAAAAATATAACACTCGAATTTCCTGCGAACAAGGACAATGTTCCCGTTGTGCAGGAATTTATAAGAGATACGCTGTTGGTAGCGAGATTCAAAAAGGAATTCGCCGACAGCGTTATAAAAGAATCCTCCAATTGGTTTCTCGCGATGATAGACCCCGAAAAAGAACTCAATTTGGCTCATTTTATGACTTTGCGTTTATCTTACAGCGAGGATAATTTTTCAATTTCAATAAAGACATCGGAAGGTAAAGAATTTAACACTTCATTTGACGCGAGAACTAATAAAGATGACTCATCTATCCAATAATGCCAGTTACTTGCGAGACGGATTAACCGTTTCTTCGCCCGAAAAGGGACTTGCAATAGTGAGTTTCGATGGTGCTTTAGACATTCCCTCAATAGTTCCCTTCAAAACGGCAATAGAAGATTGCGTTGAAAAGGAAAATACTTTTATTGTTGTTGATTTGGGCAATGTGAATTTTGTCGATTCTCCGTTTGTGGGAACGCTTATGAGCAGCCGCAGAGTTTTAAGAATGCGCGGCGGCGACCTCGCGTTATCTTCTGCAAGCCAGACCCTCCAGAGCAGACTCTCCATAATGGGAATTGACCGAATTTTTCACTTTTACGCCAACCCGCAAGCCGCAATTTTGGACTTCCATTTCTTGGGTTCAAGGGAGCAAATCAGTTTCAGTTTGCCGCTTCAGAGGGAATTTACGACTCTCATAAGGCGGTTCGTCAGTTCAATTTTAACCACAAAGGGCTTTAAGCCCAAATTAATTTTTCATGTTGAAACAATAATAGATGAATTATCCAACAATGCGGTAGATTATTCCGATGTGAGGAGTGATAATTTTTTTGTAAATTTGTCCATAAGCAGAAAAAAGATTGTGATTGTGGTTAAAAACTCGCACGGCAGAATAACCGAATCAGAGATGACGCGTTTGAGTGAGAAATACCGAAACCCTACAATAGACAACGAGTCTATAAGAGGCAGGGGAATTCCTCTCGTGAAAATGCTCTCAAATTCGGTGAATTTGGATATAAGCCAAACCGAGATTATAGTCCAAGTCACAAAGATAGTAGAAGTATAAAAACCGGAACAGCAGGATTGTAAGCAGTAAAATTGTAGGAAAGGGAGATTAAATGGCATTAGAAGATACATTGCAGGTTAAGTCGTCGCCGATAGAAAAACATCAGGGCAGTTTTTTACTCGCTTTGGAAGGCGACTTGGACTCGTCAAACGCACAGGACACTATCAAGTATGTGCAAAATATGACGGAGCAACAGGGATTGGTGAATTTGGTCGCGGATTTTTCGCGGCTGCGTTACATCAACAGTACCGGACTTGGTGCTATTTTGAGAATATCAAAATTATTGCTCTCTAAAAAAGGCTCTTTCAAAATTGCCTCACCAAATGAAAATGTTTTTGAAGTGATTGAGATTGTCGGTGCAAATCGCCTCCTCTCTATCTATCAAACACTTGATGAAGCAATTGATTCCTTAGGTTAGTTTATATGCCAAGTCGTCTTTATGAGTCGCTGAAAGCGGTGCAGTCGGTTTTAACAGCACGGCAGATTTTAGTAATCTGCTCCGTTGCTTTGTCATTTTTATCTTGTACCTCCACCCCGCAGGATAAGGTTATCGCCAAAATAGGCAACTCCGCACTCTATGCCTCCGATGCAGAGTTCCTTGCGGCAATTCGTCCCGAGAACGGCAGAGGCAAAAAAGCGATAGAGGGCGACCTTCAGCAGGTAGCCGATACCCGAAGGGCGGCAGAGACGGCTCGCCGTTTATATGCAGGTGCGCAGAACAAAGTTGCAAGTGATATGGCGGAAGGTGAAAATGCAAGGCTCGCACAGGTTTATACATATTTTTATTTGCGTGCGAATTTGGGAAATACCGATAAGGTGCTTTTAGATTATTACAAAAAAAATGAAACAAAATATAGTTCAAGCGGCGACAGTGCAGGTGCAAATTCAACCGCGAATTTTATTGAACTACGAGAAAAAGTTGCGGGCGATTTGTTTATTTCAAAACTCCCGGCAGAGGTAAAATCGCGTATAAACGACAGCAGTAAAGTTGCATTTTTAGATAGTGTTCGGCGCGATTTGATTTCGAGCGAGGCGGATAAATTACGAACATTATATAAAATTGCAGAGGTGAAACCTGAAAATTCCGCCGCCGAAGAATATTACAAAGCACATCCCGAAGAATTTCAAACACAAAAAGAATACAAACTGCGGGTGATAAGTTCCGCAGATTCCGCAGAACTCGCAAAAAAAATAAGCACCGGTATTTCGGCAGATTCCGCGACTCCCATTCCAACCGTAAAACACGGGCACGCCATTATGGACATAGGGATGTTCCCCGCATTGTTCGATACTCTTGGAAAAGCGAAGGAAGGAATTTTCACTCCGATTTTGCAGGCGCCGGATACAAAGATTTTTTATGTGTTTTTCGTAGATAGCATAATTCCTCCAACACTGAAAACTTGGGATAGGGCAAAGTGGATAGCGAAGTCGATAGTGGAGAGCAAGGGCGATTTTCCGCTTGATTCCGCCGCAGTTTTAGCGACCGAAAACGGAAAACCCATAATCACCGAAAAAGAAGTTTTGGCATTTCAGGCAAAAGTTGCTCCGCAGAGAAAAGCGGGTTTTCGCAGAGATGCAGTTGTGAAAACCTTAATAGAACGGCACATTTATGCACGGGCGGCACGCGAAAAAGGTGTTGATAAATCGCTCGAATACATAGCGTGGAACAGACAACTCACCGACCAAGCATACGCTCAAGTTTTGATAGATTCCCTTTTGAGCACAACACTCGGCGTTCCCGAAGATTCTTTGAAGGTCGCTTACGAAACAGAGAAAGATTCCCTTTTTGAAAAACCCTACGACGACTCAAAATTAGACATTGCCGTGTGGCTTAGAATTCCAGATATTTCTTACAGAAGGGAGTTCGCATTGAATGCACAAAATTATACAACTGCAAATACAGCGGAAGTTTCCATCGATTGGAAAAATTACAAACGGGCGATGTATAAACAAATTCGCTACCGCGAATTTTCCGCTTTGCAGGAAAAAGAATTGGCGGAGTTGCAAAAGTCTGTTCCCGTGGCAATAGCAGATACTTCTTGGCATTTGGAATTTTTGTCGGATGACGCACAAGGTTTGGTGTCGCAGGCGAAATTAAAATATGACAGCCGAGATTTGCAAAAAGCGATTCAAATTTTAGCCCGCGCACAAACTCTATTCCCGCAAAACGACTCTCTGCAAAAAAGCACTTCTTACGAACTCGCAAATATTTATCAGGAACTTGGGCAATACCGTGCCGCCACCGACTTATATAAAATTATAACTCAACTTTGGGAAAACGATTCCGATTCCTACAAAGCGTATTTTATGTGGGGTTTTGTGCTGAACGAATACGAGAAAAAAGATTCTTTGGCATTGAATATTTTTGAGGAAATGTTGAAAAAATTCCCCAATAGCGACCTCTCCGATGATGCTAAAATTATGGTCGATAATATAAAGAGCGGCGGAAAAGTTTTAGAGGACTTGCTGAAAAAAATTGAGGCAGACACAAGCGGTGCGCAATATTGAGTTTCCAAATTGGCTTGTTTGGGCAGATAAAAATTTGAAGTGGTTCTCAATTCCGCAGTTGCCGCTTTTACTTACGATAATTCAAACAGTCGGCTTTTTCTTGTCTATGGGGCGACCGTCATTTGTTTCATCTTTGGTTTTGTATCCATCTGCGGTTTTTGGCGGTGAATTTTGGCGAATTTTTACATTTATCGCAATTCCGCTCTCCAACAATTTTTTGGTGCTGTTTGTTCTGTGGTTCTTTTACGGAATTATGACTTGGCTTGAGAGCGTGTGGGGCAGCACTCTTTTGACGGTGTATTTTTTGGTTTCGTGGGCGAGCACTGTTTTGGCATCTCTGTTGGTTGGCATTCCCGTTGAAACTTTTGCATATATGGAATGCTCTTTTTTCTTTGCACTTGCAACTCTAAATCCTAACCGAGAAATTTACCTGTTTTTCATTTTACCGGTCGCCTTCAAATGGATTGCGGGTTTTATAGCCATTGTTCTTCTTGCTGTTCCGTTGTTTTTGGGGTCGTATTATCAATGGATTTATATGATTTTATTATTTGCAAATTATCTTTTATTTTTTGGGCGGGATTGGTGGTTGCGTTTTAAGAGCGAATTGAACAGGAGAAAAATATGAAAGATATATACTCTTATGGCGGAAAGTCTCCCAAAATTGGCGAACGGGTGTTTGTAGCAGACGGTGCGCGGGTTATAGGCGATGTTATTTTAGAAGACGATGTTTCAATTTTTCATAATGCGGTTTTGCGCGGCGATATTAACAGTATAAAAGTCGGTAAAGGCACTAACATACAGGATAACTCAACGGTTCACCTTGCACACGATAAGGGCGTGGTTTTGGGTGAGGGCGTGACAGTTGGGCACAATGCGATAATTCACGCTTGCACTGTTGAAGATTACTGCATAATAGGTATGGGGTCTTGCATAATGGACGGTGCAATTATAGGGCATCACAGCATAGTCGGTGCCTGTGCTTTGGTTACGAGCGGAAAAGTTTTCCCTCCTTATTCTCTAATAACGGGAACGCCCGCCCGCCGAGTTCGCGACCTCACTCCGCAAGAGATAGAGCATTGTGAGCAGAGTGCAAAGGGATATATTGAGGTAAAAGACGAGTTTTTAAAAGCCGTTGGAGATTGCGGATAAGTTCGCAATAACAAATAATGCAAAAATTTCACTTCCTCATAAACCCCGTGAGCGGCGGCGGACAAGGAAAAACCGTCTTCGATTTTTTGCCCGAAATTATGCGTTCAATGGATTTCAAAGAAGTGGAATGGGAGAGGGAATTTAGCATTCGCGGAAAATTTGAGGAACAGATTAGAGATGCACTTGCAGACACGGAATGTTTAATTGCGGTTGGCGGTGATGGGACAGCGGCGGCAGTTTTTCAGGTATTGTTGCATTCGCCTGAATTTGAAAATGTGAAAATAGGACTTATTCCGCTTGGAACGGGAAATGATTTGGCGCGGGTTTTGGGACTTTACTACGCTTTTGTAAATAAGGGATTGTTGTTCAGTGTGAGAAAATTATTAACTGCAAATGCAAAAAAAATGGATTTGTGGAAGGTGAGCGGAGGAAGTGTTGAAAACGATTTTGCAATGGCGAATTATTTCTCTGCCGGCATAGATGCGAGAATTGCACACGACTTTAACAGAGACCGCATTGACGGAAAAATTGCGGGAAACTCCGTTTTTGCAAATAAATTTCACTATGTGAAAAGATTTTTTGCAGATAGAAAATATCGCTTGCAAAGCGGCGAACTCCGTATTACGGATGTGAACGGCGAGGAAAAAAATTTCGAGTTAAACGGTAATTGCACTGTTATTATAGGCAACATTCCGAGTTTCGCAGGAGGAAGTAATCCCTTTGGCAAAAGCGATATGAGCGATGGGATTTTAGAGGTTTTGCGAATACCGAATTTGGGAAGTTTTGTTAAATCTCTTTCTGTTTTTGGTGCGGGTAATTTGGTGATTAAGGCTCGAAGTGTGGAATTGCGTTTGGCAAAAGACGAATTTATTCAACTTGACGGCGAGGACTTTAAGGGACATTTTGAAATGCCCGTTAAAATAGAATTCGGCAGGCAGATAAACATATTGCATTTGTAATTAATTACCAACAATCTTATCAAATAGGTTTCTAAATAACTTTTTTGTATTTTCGCTCTCGCTAATTTCTTTCATGTACCTATCCATATCCTCGTATTTAATCTTTGCAAAATTATCAAAGAATCGTTTGCCGCGATATATAACTTCATTTTCAGGGACATAAATATTGCCTTTCATTTTCTTGTTATTAAAGTAAAACAAAATAGGCTTTATTATTGTGTTTGGCAATTCTCTTTGTAAATAGGCATAAGTTTTCAAAAACTTTCGATTTACATTCACACAAGAAGAGGCTGCCGATTACGAGGAGAGTCTTAAAGTATACCGTGATATGAAAAATGTTATTGATACTGCAAGAACGGAGGATTTAGTAGTGGGTCGTGCCGAAGGTGAGTTAGCAGGTGAGGAACGCGGCGAGACTCGAACAAAGCAAACTATAGCCCGCAGTCTCAAATCTCAAGGCGTGGCGGTAAGCGTTATTATTGCGGCAACCGGGCTTTCTGCCGAGGAAATTGAAAAAGTGTAAAGCGAAAAGAGTAGAGAATACTTTACACTTTTCACTTTACATTCTCAACTCTTGCAACGCCGAGTTCCCTATACCCCACACCCCACACCCCATACCCCACACCCTACTTCCCCCACTTTCAACTTTACTCTCTTCTCTTTACACTCTACTCTAAATTAACTACCTTCCCCCCGTGCCTTTTGTCTTTCTGCTATTTTTCTTTTGCTCTGCGAGTTTCGCTCAAATAGACCTCGTTAAACAACAGGCGGAGATAAACAGTGCAAAGGCAGATTTGGAGGAGGCGAGGCAACAGCGCGATTTGGCAGTGGCAAAGCGTTGGCAGGAGCGTGCAAAGCAAAATGAGGAGCGGGAAACCTTGGATGCACAGGTTCAGGCAAAAAAAGAGAAGTTAGAGTCCGTTCTTGCGGAGCGGGCGCGCCTTTTTGAAGAGTTGAGAATTGCCCGTGAAAATTTGGAGTTCGCACAAAGTGAGGCAGAGAAATCGCGTGCGGCTTTTATGTCGCTTTCCCCAACGCAAGATCGTGTGAGCGAATTTAAGGAACTCAACAGGAACGGGCAAACTTATAACATTCCCGAAGTGTCAATTTCAGGTTTTAAGGACTCCCCTCTGCAATCTGCAGAAATTTTGTTTGGACTTGCCAAAAATGAAATTCTGCATAATAGGGAAATTCCGAATTTTGATTCCCTCACACAAATCGATAACACAAATCTCGCGCTTATTGACCCTCTTTTGAACGCAGGTTTGGCAACCGTAATTAAAGAACCGCAAACGAACAGAGAAAAGTTTGAGCAATTTTTCCGTGAAGGCGGAATTTTAATGTATCCCATTTTTGCAATGTTAATAATTGCACTTGCACTAATAGTTCAAAAACTAATTTCGCTCCGCATACACAGTCAAAGAAAAATGCTTAAAGCAATTGAAAAAATTGTCGCAGGTTCAAACAGCAGAGCAGATGCCGAAAAATCTTTTGAAGAATTTTTTGCAAAAGTCGTTCCAAAATTTGAAAGTCATTTATCTGCAATTTCCGTTTTGGGAACAACCGCTCCCCTGCTCGGACTTTTGGGAACGGTTATGGGTATGATAGAACTTTTCGATGTTATAACCCTTCACGGAACAGCAGACCCAAAACTTCTCGCTGGCGGAATTTCCCTTGCACTCATAACCACGGAGGCGGGACTTTCCGTTGCAATTCCCATTCATTTACTTCACACTTGGCTTGCAGGTCGTGTTGAAAAACGAATTAGCAAACTCGACTATGAGGCGATAAAGATTTTAAATGAGAAATTTAAACCCTAAAACGCCTCTCTTAGCGTTATTGCCATTCCGTAGTATTTGCGGTCAATAAGAGAAAGGTCGCCGCGAATGTGGGTTTTGAGATCTTTATTTACAAGAAAGCGACCGCCTATGCCGATAGACGAATGAAAATCATTTTTCCAAACCGAATGCAAATTTTCGCCAACTTTGCCAGCCTCGTAAAAAAGCGTGCCGGCAAAACGCCAAAATAAATGAGTGCGAATTTCGCTCTGCAAAACCCACGAACTTTTATCTGCAAGCCACCCTTTTTTTAACCCCCGCATTTGCCCAAGTCCATCGGGTTGAGCGAGTCTGTCAAAGGGAACTGCTCCATCAAAATCTTCAAGATAAGAGGATAAGGCAATTGCACCTTCAGGTAAAAAAGGAATCGGAAAATACACGGCGGTTATAATATTTCGCCAAGTAAATTCTTGCGGGTTGCCGCGACCGCTCGGCTTAAAATATATATTTCGCCATTGCACCAACGCACCCCTTCTCGTCCAATCGTTTTTTTCACGGCTGTCATAAGTTAAATTGTAGCCTATACCCACACGAAACGCCGCCCGTTCTTTTTTGGGTTCTATCTCGGTAAAATTTTCCCCGTAGTCAAAGGTAATCGCCTCGCCGTCCAATTCAACTCCATAACTGAACAACCCTCCCCAACTTTTGGGCAAAAAATAATCGCTGTTTAAGGTTAGCGGAATGCGTGCATTTTTTAGCGTAAATTTTGTGTAAGTTCCCGTGTCTATATCGTTGCCTCTGCGAAAATATCTGGTAGTCCAATCGGCAACATCAAATCCTATTAACCAATCAAAATGACCGTCTTCTGTTTTACCCGCAAAATTGTTATGAATGAGCCACTGCTTTTTAAAAGACACCATTGCGAGTAAATCGTAATGCTGCTCTGCACCCATAAACTTTACAAATACCCCGCCTACCATAAAACCGGTTTCCTCCGTATATGACATAGCGGGAAGGAGCATAAAATTCTTAAATTCAAAAAGATCGTTTTTTTCTTCACCGTTTTGCTCCGAATGCTCATCCGAACTCGCCGCCGAATACTCCGAATTACGGGTTTGCATCAGCAATGACGAATTAAAATGCTCCTCTGAACGCACCGCCGAAAAATCCTCTGAAAATGATTGTGCAAAAAAAAGCAATATTGTAAGGATAATTACATTGCGGACACCCAAAAATATGTCGAGTGCTCCCATATTAAAACCTTTCCAATGCAATTTTTGCCGCCTTCTGCTCCGCCTCTTTTTTGGAAAAACCCGTTCCCTCGCCAACCCGCTCACCCCCCACATCAACACCCACGCGAAATTCCCGCTTGTGCTCCTCGCCCCACTCCTCCAACACAAAATAAATAGGTGCGCCGAGCATTAACTCCTGCGCCCGCTCATTCAACATAGTTTTAGGATTACAAAAAATATCGCTTTTCAAAATTTCAGACTCACGCGAAAACAGTGCGGCATTCAAAAGCAAACGGCATTTATCCACGCCCATCTCCAAATACACCGCACCCAAAACCGCCTCAAACGCATCTGCCAAAAGTGCAGGATTATTCCTATCAACGCCTTCCGCCACACGCAAACATTTAGAAAGTTTCCACTTCTTAGCCGAGCCAGACAGTGCAACTCCGCTCACCAACGCCGATTTTTTTTTAGATAACGCACCTTCTGTATCATGCGGATACTTGCGAAACAAATACTCTGCCGTTAAAAAATTTACAACCGAATCACCCAAAAATTCCAAGCGTTGATAAGTCTGCGATTTTGAAATTTTATGTTCTTGCCGCCACGAGTCGTGGGTGAGGGCTTGGGTTAAAAGGTCGGGATTTGAGAAAGAAAGCCCTAAGGTCACTGCAAGTGTTTGACGATTTGCAGTCATTTCCTCGCAATGACGCATAGGTGTGTATTACTTCGTCTTCAAGAAAGCGATAACATCGCCAACCGTATTGAACTTTGTCGATTCGGTATCCGGAATTTCAACTTTAAACTCGTCCTCCAAACCCATAATAAGTTCTGTGCGGTCAAGCGAGTCTGCTCCCAAATCGGTTGTGAATGATGCACCATCTACAATCTGATCTTCTTTGACATCTAATTTGTCGAGAATGACCGATTTCACTTTTTCACGAATTTCCTGTTCTGTTGCCATAATTTCTCCTAAAAGAATTGTTCTTATTGAATATAGTAAACTCAGAAGAACTCCCCCAAACTTTATCTCATAAAACAAGGAGTTCTTCTGAGACGACGGCAATAAGCATATCTGCCCTATTAAAAAGAATTTGAGATAATCTGTATATACAATGGCAGAAAACCTCTTAAATTTGCATAAAAATACAGTTCGCCCGTGTCGCTTAGTAGGCTCTGATGACCTCTTAACGAGTTCTTCTGAGCCTACTATAGTAAACTGCGTTTCCCCTGGCAGCCCTATGCCCCAAGTCCGCCATCGACCCCAAGCACCTGACCCGTTATATAACCCGCCTCATCGGATGCCAAAAAAGCAACCGCATTAGCCACATCACGAGGGTTGCCCAAATCCTTTAACGGAATAGCCTCTTTATATTTGGCAATAGCCTCTGGCGGCAGTTTCTCGGTCATTGCAGTTTTAATAAAGCCGGGAGCAATTGCATTAACCGTAATTCCGCGAGCCGAGAGTTCCATAGCGTTCGACTTTGTAAGCCCTATAATTCCCGCCTTTGATGCCGCATAATTCGCCTGACCCGCCTGAGTGCGAATGCCGTTAATAGACGCCATATTGATAATTCGCCCGCCACGATTCCGCATAAAATGCTGTGCAATGGCTTTTGTGCATATAAACGCCGACCTCAAATTCACATTCAGCACGGAATCAAAATCCTCCTGCTTCATCCTTATCATCAAGTTATCGCGCGTAATTCCTGCATTATTAACCAAAATGTCAATTTTGCCAAAGTCCGCGAGCACCTGCTTAAACACCGCCTCAACCGTTTCTGGATTCGAGACATCGCAAGCATAACCCTTGCACTGCACACCGAGCGCCGACACTTCCTTAACAGAGGACTCATCGCCGAGTTGAATATCCAAAATCGCCACACCCGCACCGTTTTCCGCGAGCACCTTAGCAATTTCCAAACCAATTCCGCGAGTTGCACCTGTAACAATTGCACTCTTACCTTTGAGATCTATCATACCTTTTCTCCTTCTTTTTTGTGGGGGAGGTTTCCCCCTCGCTTCAACCGCCTTACACTTCACAAGGGGCAGGCAAACCCCGCCCTACAATAATGCACCAACGGCGTTTTACACTACCCCCTCATTCTTCAACAGGCGACCATTGGTCGCCCCTACACGCGTTTTAATGCGGATGAAAGGACTTGAACCTTCATATCGTTGCCGACACCAGAACCTGAATCTGGCGTGTCTACCAATTCCACCACATCCGCAAATAACTAAACTTGGCGGAATATAGAAAATTTCCATCACAGGGGCGATCACATAGGGTCGCACAAGAACAGAACCGCAAATAGGGTATAGGGTGTGGCGTGTAGGGTGTGGGGAACTCGGCTGTGCAAGAGTTGAAAGTGTAAAGTTAAAAATTGATAGTGGAGAATGTCCATTTACCATAGACCAATATGCAAGTTTATAGAGTTGAAGACTATAAAATGATTTTTTGAATAAGTATAGCCGACCAATTAAAAAGAAACCTGAGATAATCTGTATGAATAATGGCGGACAATAAGTATAGCCGCCCAATTAAAAAGGAGTCGTGATAATCTGTATAAACAATGGCGGCAATGGTCGCCCCCTACGGAAGGGCGGCATAAATGCCGCCCCTACATCCATCATTTCCCTTTTCCTCTTCCCTTCAAGGGCGGGTTTTAAACCCGCCCCTACAATTTCCTTCCCCCATTCCCACACCCCACACCCTACACCCTACACGCCACACCCTATACCCCACCCTACACGCTACACCCCACACCCCACTTTTCTATCTTACACTAATGCTAAATTTCTTAAAAACTCTTTCGATAAGGTACTTGGTTGTGCTTGGTGCACTTTGCGTTGTTGCCGCGGTTGTGAATAATCTTCGCGTGCCGCAAGAAAAACAGGTGGAATGGATTGGCGGGCAAGAAGTGTTGGAGAAACCGCAATGATTTCGCTGAATTTTTCTTCGCATTCCCGTTCTTGCTTAATACCTGCCGCTGTGAGTTTGCTGTTTGCGGCGGCTTTGTTTGCACTTGGAGTTTTGGAAATCTCTTTCCCTGATTTATTCAGTTGGTCGGAAGTTGGTTTTGTGTCGCAGAAGTTTCCGAGTGCGTGGAAATATGGCTTGCAAATTGGCATAGCGGAGGTTTTGCTCGGAGCGTTGTTGATAATTCCCGCATTTTTCTTTCATCGTTCTTTTGCGGAAAAAGCACTTGAGACATTGATTCGATTTGGCATTGGCGGAATGTTTATTTTTGCGAGTGTGTTCAAAATTGCCGACCCTAAGGGCTTTGCAATTCTTATTGCACAATATCAATTTCTTCCCGAAAATTTGGTAAATTTATGGGCTTTGATTCTCCCGCAATTTGAATTTTGGTGCGGCATCGCTTTAATCATAACTCCGTTTGTTAAGGAAAATACGCTGATAATTCTCGCACTGTTCGCATCGTTTATGATTGCACTTGTGTGGGCACTTGCACTTGATTTGGGTATCACCTGCGGATGTTTTCAGATTGACGGAGCACAGTCCAAGTCGGAGGCGTGGGTTGCGTTAATCCGCGATTTGATTTTGCTTTTCCCGACTTCTTGGCTTTTGACGAGAGGCAACCGCTCACTGATAAAGGTTTGGCGAGGCTAAGTTATTAGGTTAAATTGAGTCGCTTTGCCTCGTAAAGTCCGAGCGACAACGCAACGCTTGCATTGTAGGAATGTGCATCGGCAATCATCGGGATATGGACAATTGTATCGCAGAATTTTTTTATAAAAGGCGGGAGTGCTTTGTCTTCGCCGCCGATAACCATAACCAAATTTTTTGCGAATTGAAAATTTACCATTGAAGTTTCTGCCGCTCCGTCGAGACCTATAATTTGATAGCCGAATTCTTTAAGTTCTTTTAATGCTATTTCTAAATTTCCCGGTCGGCAAATATCGAGTTTTTCGAGTGCGCCTGCCGCCGCTCTTTCAACTGACGGCGTGAGACCGCAACTTCCTTTTGCGGGCATTAGCAGAACGCGAACGCCGAGTGCGAGCGAGGAACGGATGCACGCACCTAAATTGTGCGGGTCTTCTAAATTTGCGGCAACTACCACAAGGCAAGGTTCGTTTTTTTGAACTGCTTCCAAAAGAAATTTTCGAGTGTCGTTCCAAGGCAAAACGGCTTTTTCGTTGCAGAGGGCAACAACCCCGTTGTGTCGTCTTGTCAATTTGTCGAGCAGTCTTTCTTCAACTTGCTGTGTGTGTACATTTGTTGCTTGTGCGAGTTTTTGCAGTTCGTAAAGTTTAATATTTCCGCTTTTGAGTTTGAATAAAACGCGATGCACCATTCCGGGCTTTTTGCGCAGGAGTTCTTCTACTTCCCGTGCTCCGCCTATTGCCCGTTGTTGCGGTGCGGGAGACTGTTCGCTGTCGGCATTGCCGTTGCTGTCGTTGTTAGAATAGGAATTTTGCGGGATTGTCGGTTTTACGGAACGCCAAGGGGAAGGTTGCATTGGGGGGAAGGTAGAAAGTTGGGGTATGGGGT
Source organism: Fibrobacterales bacterium (assembly GCA_025997455.1). Lineage (GTDB taxonomy): Bacteria > Fibrobacterota > Fibrobacteria > Fibrobacterales > Fibrobacteraceae > BNUP01. The sequence continues at coordinate 13,352 of BNUP01000010.1, forward strand.
GTAGGGTGTAGGGTGTGGGAATGGGGGAAGGAAATTGTAGGGGCGGGTTTAAAACCCGCCCTTGAAGGGAAGAGGAAAAGGGAAATGATGGATGTAGGGGCGGCATTTATGCCGCCCTTTCCGTAGAGGCTACCCGTGTGGTCGCCTGCCCTTTTTGCAATGGTGAATTCGCGTGAGGGATAACAGCGGCAACCGAAGGTTATAGCGGATAGCCCGACCCGAAGGGGCACGCCCGAAAATATTTTCTACATTTTCCTTATGAAAAAAATTCTCCTTATTCTTGCACTTGCGACTATCTCCTTCGCGCAACCGCTCAGCCTCGGTAAGCCAAATGAGGAAAAGGTGCATTCTTCTTGGCTCAATTTGGGCTTTGGCATCGGAGTTCTCACCCCTGCATCGAGTCCGAGTTATAAGGAGCAGGGGAGGGCGTTTGTGAATCCGTCTCTTTTGCTCGGAATTCAGTTTGCGAAATTGACGGCGGCAACTTTTGAGTTTGATTTTACCGCACCTAAAGGCGGCGTTGGCGGGTGGTTTGGCATAGAACAGCAACTTATGACTACCGATATTACTCCTTTTGTGGAGGCACAGGTGGGAGCGAGAAATCCGGGTCGCGATAAACGAGATTACTCGTTCGGCGATGCTTTCGGTGCGGCGGCGAGTTTAAACGGCGGTGTGATTTTTTTCCGTGAGAGTCAATTTCGCTTGCGCTTAAAGGGCGGCTATGAGTGGATTTTCAATAAAGATACCGATATGTCGTGGAATGCGGAAATTGGCATTCTGTTTGCAGTTGGGCGGGCTGGAGTTGAAACGATTGACCTCTAACTCCGCCATAGTTTAGGGCTTGATATCCTCGATTATAGGAAACCTCTAAAAACTCCCTTTGTAACACAATTCCACAGATTTGAGTTTTTAGAGACGACGGCGAACCTGCGAGCATTCACCGCAGGATGACATTGTCACCATAAAAAACGCAGTTCGCCAATGTCGCTTAGAGAACCTCTATACTATCTTTTGCATTGATAATACAAGCCGCCGGCGTGCGAAAGCATATCGAAATCTTCGCTCAAACCGCGCAAACTCTCAACCGCTCCGATGACCAAAAAACCCTTCGGTGCAAGTTCCCGCGCAAACCGTTGATAAAGTCCGTGCTTAAAATCGTCGTTAAAATAAATAGCAACATACCTCAGGAAAATCAAGTCAAAATGCGGTTCGAGCAAAATCGGGCTGTCTTGCAAATTGAATTTTTTGAAAGTTACCATATCGCGAATATCTTTATTCACACGGTATGTAGTTGGCGTATCCTTTGTAAAATGCCGCAGCAACATCTCCTGCGTAAGCCCTCGACCCATAGCCACCGCATCGTATTTTCCCGACATCGCCTTGTATATGCAGGTATCCGAAATATCAGTCGCAACAATATCTACCTGTTCCTTTTTGATAATCGTCTGTCCCATACAATAATCGCGCACGGTCATAGCGATACTGTAAGGTTCTTGCCCCGTGCTGCTCGCCGCACTCCAAATTTTAATTCTGCCCTTTGTTCCGTTTTTCACAGCCTCAGCAAAACTCGGCAAAATCTTCTCCTTCAAAATCGTGTAGGGGTGCGTATCCCTGAACCACAAGGTTTCGTTGGTTGTCATTGCATCGAGAAGACGATTTTTTAAATCGGGCACCGACCCGTTCTGCATAATCTTATACAACTCGCTGTAATCCTTGCACTTGTATTTTTCAATAAACGGCAACAGTCGATTTTCCAAAAGATACGCCTTTTCCTCCTTCAAACAAATGCCGCTCTGTGCCTCGATAAAATCTCTGAGGAGTTTGAATTCAGCAGGAGTGATCTTCATAGGTAGGGTAATATAGAAAAGTTATTTCACACACCTAATGGAGTAGCCGAGTTCTTTGTCGCTTAAACCCGAATAGAGGTTTTGGTCGTTGCGGAGTGCCCGGTGATACACTTGGTTTTCGCTTTCGGTTGAAGTCCAAAAAAATGCCTGCGTGCCGAGTGTGGCAAAATTTCCGTTTTTGTCGCGAAATCCGCTTGGCAAGGCGGAAAATCCGTATAAATCCGAGTTGATACTTTCCCATTCTTTTTCCGATTTTAGGGCTGTGCCTCCAAAGATGTTTTCGGCGCGATTCTCTATAAATTCCAAGAGGTCGTCGAAGTCGGTTTTGCTCGGTAATTTCCAATCGCAGGGGCAGGCGGTTTGGGCGGATTCAAAGTTGTAGAGTTTGCCGTATTTTCGGCAGTTTTCTTGTAGGTTGTTGTAGCACCAATATGAGGAGTCGGCAGGAGAAACCTCATCAGGGAGAGAATTTAAGTTTTGGGCGATCCACCATTGCTCTCCGATTTTGACAACTCTATATTCCTGTTCTTGATATTTCAATAAACTGTCGGTTTGCACGCCAACTTCACAATATGAGGAACTGCTGACTTGCGAAGAAGACGATTCATCGTTGTTTGGGAGATGCTCACGGGAGCAGGCAAGAAGAACGAAAAAGAAAAGAGGGAGCAGATAAATTGGCATTTTTGGAAAGTAAAAATTTTATCTGTCATACCCGTGTCGAGGCACGAGGACAAGCGACCCGATAATGACAAATAGTCGAAGCCCTCGTGCTTTGACACGGGGGGGAGGAGGCTTAAATTTTAAGGAATAAAAGTTTTTCGTTCTTTGTCCCAATGCAGTTTACGAAATTCGCGAGAGAACAGTTCAATCCATTCCTCTTCTGCTTTGTGTCCCAAGTCATCTCCGACTTTCTCCGATTTAATCCATCTGTGCTTCAATATTTCATCGACTTGTGCGTGCAAGTACTTTTTAAACTCTTCTTTGGAGTCTAAAAAATCATTTTCCAAGAGCCCCAACTCTTCTAAATTTTCTTTGAATGTTTTCATAACGGGGGAATGTAGAAATTTTGGCTTTTGTTGTTCTATCCACACCGCGTTCCCTTGTTAAATTTACTCTGCATTGCTAAGGGCAGGTTTTCTGCCATTGTATATACAGATTATCTCAGGTTTCTTTTTAATAGGGCAGATATACTTATTAAAACCTGCCCCTACCACAAAACGGGCGAATAATTCACCCCTACAATTTCCTTCCCCCATTCCCACACCCCACACCCTACACGCCACACCCTATACCCCACCCTACACCCTACACCCAACACCCCATACCCTATTTTTGCAATGCTAAATTTACCATCTCCACTCTCTACTCTAAAACTTTCTACCTTCCTGCAATGTCCAAAGCGAAATCAAATTCTAAAAAAAGAGTAAAACCAAAAACACGGACTATTGCAGTTCCCGTTTTGCCGCAACCTGTTGAAAACGGCAGTGTAAAAAATTATATTTTATTTGTGATTTTGGCGGCGGTGCTTGTAATTTCCGTTATTGCGGTGCTCGGAGGCGGAGGTGATAACAATAAGGCTTTTTTGCCGAAATTGGCGGATACGGAACTCACGCTTTTTGGGAATTTACCGCTGTTTTTGCTTGGACTTTCGATGCTTTCATTTTTGATTCATTTGCTCTTTAAGTTCCCGAAAATATCAAAAGAATCGAAGTTTCCTTTTGGGCATTGGGCAGGCGGTTTCTTGCTGCTTTTTGTTTTTTTAAGCGTGATTTTATCCGTGCAGGCAGATTCAAATTTTCAGTTTGCAAAAGTTGCCGAGTTCAACAAAAATTCGCACGAGTATTCAGGTTATATAGGAGCGGTGTTGAGAAAAAAAGTTTTCCCTCCCGCTTTTGGAACAGATACAAATGCAATTTTGGTGTGTGCTTTTGGAGGAATTGTCTTAACGGGTTTCTTTTGCTTTGGGTTAAAAATTCGACACTTGGTATTTTTGCTTAAAAAGTTAAAAATTCAAATACAGAAAATTCTTTATGCTATGGATTTTGCCTCATCTGCACCTCCGCCTATAACGCGGGCGGTGAAAATTCCCGACACGGGCGATTTTTCCATTGTAAAAAACGGCGGAGTTAAACCAGCAAAAGGCTCGCCGTTCGGCAGACAGGATTTAACGAAATTTCACAAAGACGGCGTTGCGGAAAATTCCGCACAAAACAGTGTTTTACCGAAAAGCGACAGTGATTCCACTTACATAGATGTAATTGAAGAAACTAAACGGCAACTCAATTTAGCGCAGTCGCTCGGCAAAGATCCGCGAGAAATTCGCCGCTTGCGGGACGAACTCGATGAATTGTATAGAATTAAAGGCTTAAACAGATGGGAAGATGAAAAGGTCGGGAGTTTGGAAATTGGTGGTTTGTTAGGAAAGAAAACTTCCGTTATTGCAAGTGAAGGCGAAGTGCGACCATTCTCAAGCACCCAATTAGAAATTCAAAGTGATGAGGGGGTAGCGGAAAACGCCGTTGAAGTTGTAGGGGCGGGGTTTGCCCGCCCTGATAAATCGGCAGGCGGTTGGAGCGAGGGGGAGACTTCCCCCGCAAAAACCATAATTCCTCCGCACGAACCCACGCAATACGATGAATACAGAGTGCCGCTCCCTGCGGAAATTTTATCTGCTGTGCCCGACCAAACCATCGATTATACGGAAATAGAATTGCAAAAAATTGGACACGATATTGAGTCGCAGTTGGAGAATTTTAAGGTGAAGGGAAAGGTCACCGGAATTATGACGGGACCCGTGATTACTCGGTTTGAAATTGAGCCTGGACCGGGCGTGAAGGTGTCGCGGTTTGAGAATTTGTCTGACGATTTGGCTCTCACTTTGCGTGTTGCATCTGTGCGTGTGATAACTTCCATTCCGGGAAAATCCGCCATTGGAATTGAAATTCCAAATAGAAAGCCGCAGACGGTTTTTTGCAGAGAGATTTTGGAAAGTCCGAAATTTACCAAAGACCCGAAGAGGATTCAGGTTGTTTTGGGAAAGGATATTATGGGCGATGCTTTTGTAACAGATTTGACAAAAACTCCTCATCTGCTAATTGCAGGTCAAACGGGTGCGGGAAAATCTGTATGTATAAATGTTTTACTCGCAAGTATTCTTTTCAGTAAATCGCCTGAGGAGGTGCGCCTAATTCTGGTTGATCCGAAAGTTGTGGAACTTGCAATGTATAGTAAAATTCCGCATTTACTCTCACCTGTGATAAACAGCCCCGAAATTGCGGTTCAGGCTTTGAAGTGGTTGTGCGTTGAGATGGACAGGCGGTATCAGGTTTTGGCAAATGCACGGGTGCGAAATATTGAGGGTTTTAACGATAAGTTTAAGGATGGCGAACTCGCCGATGAGGTTGAAGAAAGCGAACGAAAACTGATGCCGTTTATTGTGGTGATTATCGATGAACTCGCCGATTTGATGATGACTGCGGGGAAGGAAATTGAAACGAGTATCGCGCGAATTGCACAAAAGGCGCGGGCGGTGGGAATCCATTTGGTTTTGGCAACGCAAAAACCCGTGCGAACCGTTATCACGGGAATTATCAAGGCGAATTTGCCCTCGCGGATAAGTTTTAAGGTTTCTTCGCAAATAGATTCTCGAATTGTGTTCGATGCAAACGGTGCGGAAAAACTTCTCGGTCGCGGCGATATGCTGTTCCGCTCAAACAGCGACCCTGAACCCGTGCGGGTGCACGGAGCCTTTCTCGCCGATGCGGAAGTTGAGAATTTGGCGGCGGCGTGCTCTAATCAAAATGTGCATTATGAACAGGTTGAGAGTTTCGATTTGGGCGATGAAGACGGCGATGCGGAAGGTTCTCTCGGTGATGCGGGAGAGAGTGCCCGCAACAGAGACCCTCTTATTTGGGAGGCTGCACGGCTCGGTTTGGAGGCAGGGGAAATTTCAATAAGTGCAATGCAGAGACGGCTCGGAATAGGGTTTTCGCGGGCGGGTCGAATTGCCGACCAACTTACCGCTATGGGAATTTGCGGAAAAGCAAACGGCAGTAAGCCGAGAAAGATGTTGATGGACGAAGAGATGGTGAGCAATTTGGAGAGAAGGTAGTAACTTTGCAGTGCAGGGGTATGGGGTGTGGCGTGTAGGGTGTGGGGTTTTGGAAGGGGATACGGGAATTGTAGGGGCGGGTTTTAATAAGTATATCTGCCCTATTAAAAAGAAACCTGAGATAATCTGTATATACAATGGCAGAAAACCCGCCCTTGAAGGGAAGCGGAGATGGGAATGATGAATGTAGGGGCGGCATCGCAGTTCGCCCATGTCGCTTGGTAACCTCTACCAACCTCTTATGAGGTTAATAGTGGTTACCAATTGCATTCTTTACGGCGTCATTCACCGTATTTTCTGTTTTTTTCTGTTGTGCCTGTGCTAACAAATCGTCAAATTTTTGCAGAACCTTGTCGTAGGTGTTATTGAAAAGTTTTGCAGACTGACCGGGCAAATCGCCAATATCTTTTTTTGCAAGTCCAAAGCCCTTTTCGGCGGCACCGCGAACTTGGTTTATATATTCCTCATCGGAGAGTTCGGGAGCAAGCGAACGAAACGACATTGCAAAATCGACAATTCTCTGGGAAGTATTTTCGGAATTCCAATATTCGGGAACATCAGCCTCTTTAACATCCTCCAAATCTCCGAGATCGTATTTTATTGTGTCTTCATTAAATTTTACAAATTCTACGCCTGCGGCACGCAGTTCATCTTTCGATTGATTTATAGATTGAAGAAGTGTGGAGCGAACTTCGCCTTGAAAGGCATCCATATCAAAATCGGCAAAGCCGTTGCCCACAATTGAGGAAGAACCGTCTTCGTCCTTTTTTTCCTTAACGGCATCGCTGAGTTCCAGAGTGTCTGTGGGCGTAGATACACCCTCTTCTTTTTCTTCGGGTGCATAGTTTGGAACTTCCTGCTTTCCGGTTTTATCGTTTTTTTCAGCCTTGGGCGGCTCGTATGTTGTTGCTGTAGCGGTTGTTGCAGTGCCTAAATCCATTTTACACCTCGTTTTTTAGGGCATCCGTGCCCTTTTCTGTGATTATCGGCAGGTTTCTAAGGAAACTTTAACTAATTCATCGGCTAAGCCGACCCAATCCTCATTTTCTTGGCATTTTAGAATTTGCTTTGCATTTGCGAGGAAGGCGGAATTTTTACTCAATTCGTCAATTGCACGGAAATATTTGGAATTTGCCGTCCCGATGTTTCCGAGATAAAAATCGTTTGCAATTTCTTTTAGTTTCGCTACTTGCAGTTGTTCAACACTCATTTATGCAGGCTCCTTTGCAAATGAACCTCAATATTTTAATCCAAAACCATAAGGGTAATAAGTATCGGTGGGTTCTGTAACGCTTGCAGGACTGTTGAACGGGATAATGCTTTTATCTTTTGGCCAAGTAGTTGGCAACTTACCCGTGAAATTGACATCACCGAACAGCACATCGGCAATGCCCGCACCCTCGGAACCGGGTAGCCACGCCGCCACAAAGGCATCGCTGTTTGCTATCATAGCCTCGGTTTCTCTTGCACGACCGCTTATAAATATGGTGATAATCTTTTTGGTTGGGTTGTTATTTTTTAAGGTTGCAAGTTGAGTATCTGTAAATGTTATGTTTGTAATATCTCCGTTCCATTCGGCATAAGGCGTTTCACCCGTTGCATAAATAATAACATCAGCGGCATCGGCTGTTGCCACTTTTGCTCCCGGAGAGACTTCGTCAATTCCCTGTTGTATGGTTGTAACTTTTGGTGTGCCTTCTGTGCATTCGCTCCAACCCAAAGTCCAACCTCCGCATTGATTGCAAGGGGAACTTGCGTGAGAACCCGTTAAAAATACTTTCGCTGTTTTGGAAATGGGGAGTGCGTTATCATTTTTAAGCAACACTAAACTTTTTTGCACCGCCTCTCTTGCAATTAGTTTATGAGCCTCTGAACCTATCCCGCCATTCACCGTTGCCGCCGCCTTTGCAATTGTGCCGTTAGGGTCGTCCATTCTTCCTGCACGGAATTTTGCACGCAAAATACGGCGGACTGCATCGTCAATACGATTTTGCGACACGGCATTTTCATTTACCAGAGTTTTAAGTGTGCTTGTAAAACTGCCTTCGTTCATCGCCATATCAAGACCCGCATTTATGGATTTTCGCACTGCCTCTTTTTGAGTGGCATTTGTGCAACCGTATCCGCAAGCATCTGTTGCGCCCGGAGTTATTGAATTTGAAATTCCCGACCAATCTGCAATCACATAGCCGTCAAAGCCGAGTTCGGTTTTTAACCAACCCGTGAGTCGCAAACTGTCGATATGTTGATGCGTGCCGTTAATTTGGTTAAAACTCGCCATTATGGAGAGAACGCCTTGTTCCACAGTAGCCTCATATCCGGGTAAAAACAGTGCACGGAGCAGTGAGTCCGAACCTACCGTGTTGCCTCTATCCACACCGTTGGTTGTGCCGCCGTCGCCCATAAAATGTTTTGCCGTTGCAATTACCCGCCAAGGTGCATTATATTTTTCACCCTGATAACCGCGCACACAAGCCGCACCCATAGCAACCGCAAGTTCTGCAGTTTCACCAAAGCCCTCATAAACCCTGCCCCACCGTTCATCTTGCGGCACGGGAATTGCCGGTCCAAAAATTAAATCCACATTGCCCGCCCAACTCTCTTGTGCCGTGACCTCACAAGTTTTGCGGACAAGTGCAGAATCGCGGGTTGCTCCGAGACCAATATTGTGCGGAAATATGGTTGCCCCGCTAATTGCCGCCGCACCGTGCATCATATCTTTTCCGTAAGTTACGGGAATTTTTACGGCATAAGCGGGTTTATTCATTTCTGTGACTCCGTTAGGCAAAACAGAACTTGAATATCCATCGCCGCCGTGCAATACACTGCCGAATAAATGTCCGTCTTCACCATAACTTCCCACCAAAGGCTGGTTCATCTGGTAAATTTTGTCGTCTAAGGACATAAGTGCAAGAACGGAATCGATTCTGTTTTCGAGCGGGTCGCGTTCCAAAACCACAACTCCCACGCTTTCATTAAAACTGCCTATTTCTATTTCCTTTGGCAAATATCCCGTTTTGCGAACAATGAGTTGAATTTCATCTCCCGCGCTTGTTAAGGACTTTGCGGCGGTCGCTTGCAAATCTGCTTTTTGCCTTTCATAACTCGTAGTGATTTTATTTTGAATTACCCCACCATTATGATAAATTGTGCCGAGAGAATAGGTTTTTCCGCCTTCCGTTTTACCGAGCAAAACATAAACCCCTTGCGGTAAATTGCCAAATGCGTGAGTTTTTCCTTTTAAGTCCAAAACCGAGTAGGATGTGAATTTTAACGGTGCGGGCGAAGTCGGTTTAGCAATTGGGGCAATGTCTCCGGGTGCCTCTTTGTTCGGCAGGAGTGTCCAATTTCCGTCTTTGTCGCTTAGCGTGCGTGCGTAAGCGGTTAGTCCGCTGTTATTTTCGTTTATGACTTTTAGCAAAACAATTGCATTTTCTATAGGTTCTCCCGATTCGCTTAGCGCTTTAACCGTTCCCGTGAGGTTTAGCGGGGCGGCAAAAACCAAACCCGTTGCGATAAATGCAAAAAATAAAGAAAAAGGATTCATTGTGTAAATATAGTAATTTTATATAGCCGTGCCCCTTCAGTGCATTTTTTTATTTTGGCAACTTTTGTAGGATGTATTTATTGAACCATGAGGGCACAGGAACATTACCCGGAATTGTCAATTGACCGCCTTTTTTCTCTACAAAAAAGGAATAGGATCTGCTTTGGTTTACACCTGAGTTGTCGAACAAAAAGGCTCTATCCGAAAGGAGCAGAGTGTCATATAGCAAATCGAGGCAGCGGTAGTATCGTTCCAAAATTTTATCGGCAGGAACGCTGTGTCCGCCCTCTTCAACACGATTTAGTACTCTTTTTTGGTTCATCGATGGGTCGGAAGTTGCTATAAAATATAAGTAAATTTTGCATCCTGCCTTTTGCGCCTCCCGAATTTCTTCGACTTTTGATGGGTGCGAAAAAACAGTCTCAAAACAAAATGAGGAGTCGGCGACAAACATTTTATGGCGTAAAAACTCGGCAAGAGCCGCCGAAAGATAGGTAGTGTCGGCAAATTCCGGATTTTTGAGGGAGACAACACTATCTCGAACTATCAATTGCTCCGAAAGGCGAAAGTTAAGGCACGATTGAAAGGAAGAGCCGTCTAAAAAAGAGCATAATTCGGTCTCTGAAAATTCAATAGGCCAGTAAGCGAGGTTGATGGAGGTTGCTAAGTCTTTGGTCATTTGGTCGGCATTTATGAAATAGTAACTGTGAAAAGCGCCGATGCTCACTAAATAGTTATACAAAGTGGATTTACCCGAACCGTTAGGTCCGGCAAAAATACGCAATCGTTTGGTTCTATGTGGCATTTGGAAGTTGAATGACGGTTGTTGTCGGGTATGTGAAACTTGGTTCTACACTGCCCAGAACTTCCTTGTGTCCATCGGCAAATTCTTCTATAATTTGGTTATCTTCTAAATATGTAAGAGGCAATCCCAATTTTTTTGCCCGATAAGCAGCCTTATACCCGGCTTCCGAAAAGGTGCGTTGGTATTCGGCATAGCGAGGCGTACCGATAATTTGCTCATCGTCGGAATATTTCATAATTTGAATATAGTAATCTCCGAAGAACTACCCAAAACTTTATCTCATAAAACAAGGAGTTCTTCGGAGACGACGGCGATACTGCGAGCATTCGCCGCAGGATGACATTATCACCATAAAAACACAATTCGCCCGTGTCGCTTAGTAGGCTCTGACGACCTCTTAACGAGTTCTTCAAAGCCTACTATAGTAATCTCCGAAGAACTCCTCAAAACTTTATAACTCCTACTCTACTTCCTCAAATCCACCTCTGCCACTTGCAAATTTGAAGGCGGTTTTCCGTGCAGTAAATTCTCTGCAACGGGTGCAAGTAGGAACTCCTTAGTGCTTGTGAGAAGATAGAATTTTTCAAATTTCGGGGCGTTATCGAGTTGGTAGGATTTTTCCAAAGAGGCAATTCCCGCCTCCAAAGGCACGGATTTTCCTGCCGTCCCAGAAAGGTGAATTGTGAGCGTGCCGTTTCCGTCTAAACTTAGCAGTGCACCGTAGCATTTTTCGGGAACATTATAGCGGAGTTGCAGAATATCGCCTTCTTTTGCAAAATTTCCGTTGCTCAATTTCTCGGCAGAATCGGCGGTTTTTCGCCACACTTCCAAAGCGGGTTTCATACCTTTTGTGCGGGTGGTTTCCTCTAAGGCATTAGCGTTTGCAAAGCCGCCGTTATTTATAGAAGGCTCACCCAAAAGATACACAGACACCGCTCCCAGAGAAATTACCAAAGCGGCGGCGGCAGACATAACGGGCATTACCCGCGACTTTTTGAACGGGATTATTTTTTCGCTCGCCTGTTCATCGTTAGTTAAAAACTCAGGTTTTGAGGAAATTGTCGGATTAAAGGAGTTTTTAAAAGTTTTATTTTGCACTTCGATTTTCAGCATTTTTTCCACGACCACGCCCGACGGATACTCTTCCAAAAGTTTCGCATTATCCGCACGCAACGCCGCGAGTTCGTTTTGCAACTCGTTGCTGCCCAAGCCTTCCGTGCCGCCCGCCTGCTCCAATTCTCTAATTCTTAAGAGTTCGGTACGCGGCAATTCGCCGAGTAAATATCTCTCCAACTTCCATTTTGGTATTTCCTCGTTTCCGATAAAATCCTTTTTCATAGTGCCTCCAATTCGTGCAAAGAACTCTTTAATGAACGCAATCGTTTGCGAACTCCGCCAACCGACATTTTTACCTCAGCCGCAACCTCCTCCAAAGTCATTCCGTCTATCAAATGCAAAACCGCAATGGTTCTGCTCGATACTGGATGTTTTGAAAAAAGTTTCGCCAAAATATCGCGCCGTTCAAAATTCGCCTCAACATCTTCCGCAGATGCAATTCGCAGGAGAATATCATCATTTGGGTCTGCATGCCGCTTTGTATCGCGGATATGGTTAAGGCACGCATTGGTTGCCATTCGCCAAAGCAAACTGCTCGGATATTCCCCGTTCAATTCACCCTGTTTTTCCCAAACTTTAATAAAAACCGACTGTGCAATATCTGCCGCATCCGCCTTGTTTCTAAGAAGGTTATTACACCTCCTGAGCACCATCGGGGCATACCGCAAATAAAGTTGTTCCGCATCCATAATCATTAAACACCAAAAGGAGAGAAAAGTGTCACTTTTTTTTGAAAGGTAGTAAGTTAAAAGTGCAAATTTTTTTGGGCGTGCCCCGCTCTCGCGGGTCGGGCTATCCGCTATAACCTTAGGTTGCCGCTGTTATCCCTCACGCAAATTCACCATTGCAAAAATGGCGGGCGACCACGCCGGGTCGCCTCTACGGAAGGGCGGCATAAATGCCACCCCTACAATTTCCTTCAAACTCTACTCTCTACTCTTTACTCTTTTCACTTTCAACTCCTGCACTGCCGAGTTCTCCACACCCTACACGCTACACCCCACACCCCACTTTTCTACCTTCCCCCGTTATGCCCCGCACTTTAATATCCTTCGACTATGCAATGAAGACAGTTCTCCGCGACCCGTCAAATTTTGACATTCTCTCTGGATTTTTAACGGAACTCTTTGAAAAGAAGGTAGAAGTTCAGGCTTTAATAGAGAGCGAATCGGCGAGTGAAGTTAAATATGGCAAAATAAATCGTGTAGATATGAAGGTGCAAATAGAAGGCAAAGAAATTGTTGTTGTGGAACTTCAATACTTGGATCAACTCGACTTTTATCAGAGAATACTATTCGGTGTGAGCAAAGCGGTGGTGGAGCAAATTGGTTCGGGGCAGGAATACGGCAAAATAAAGAAAGTTTATTCGGTAGATATTACTTATTTCGATATTGGTTCAGATACCGATTATTTATTTCACGGCAAAACGGAACTTGTGGGCGTTCATAGCAAAGAGGTGTTAAAACTCTCCAAAGAGCAACGGGCAAAATACAAAAAAGGGACAATTGCAGGACTTTACCCCGAATATTTTTTAATCAACACACGAAATTTTAATGACGAAATTAAGAACCGTTTTGACGAGTGGGTTTATGTATTAAAAAACAGCACTACCAAAGATAATTTTAAGGCGGCAGGCATTAAATCTGCGAGTAAGAAGTTGGATTACTTAAAATTATCACCAGAGGCAAAACTTCGCTACGATAGGGATTTAGACCGCAGACTGAATTGGGAGAGTGCAATTAGGACAAAGATTGACAAGGCAAGGAGTGATGGGGAACTTGCAGGCGAGGCACGGGGCAGGCAAGAGGGCGAGTTGGCAGGCGAGGCACGAGGCAGGCACGAGGGTGAGACTCGTAAGGCACAAGAAATAGCCCGCAAACTCAAGGCTGAAGGCGTAGCGGTGAGCATCATTATTGCAACAACTGGACTGTCCGAGAGCGAAATAAAAGCGTTGTGATTGCAGGAAATCTCTAAAAACTCCATTTACTCTCAATTTAGTAAAACTGGAGTTTTTAGAGACGACGGCGAACCTGCAAAAAATAAACATTCTCATAGTTCGCCAATGTCGCTTAGAGAACCTCTATCAACCACTTGTGAGGTTAATAGAGGTTCTCTGCACGCATTGCCAAAAAGGCGGGTTAAAACCCCATGTGCACGAAGTTAAATAAATGTATATTATGCATAGAGGTACTACTATTCCAACAGGGCAAAAAAACAACATAGAGCAACTACAAGAACTGCTACACGCTACACCCCACTTTTCTACCTTCCCCCCAATGGACTATTCTTGGTTAAAAGACGCACTGTTTTATGCGGTGGCGGTGGCTATGGTTGCGGGTGCGGCATTGACGGTTTTTGTGAGAAATGTTTTGCATAGTGCGGTTGCACTGATTGGAACTTTTTTTGGCACGGCGGTGCTTTATTTTCTGCTCTCTGCGGAGTTCATCGCGGTTGCACAGGTGATGGTGTATATCGGCGGCGTAATGGTGTTCATTGTTTTTGCGATTCTGCTGACAAGTCATTTGGGAGAAAAGAACCTGAGGACGAGTCTTGCACGAAAAATTGCGGCGGCGGTGTTATCGCTCGTGTTCGTTGCCTCTGCGGTTGTATTGTTGAGAAATTCTGGAGTGTCGTCGCTAACGGAAACCGATAATTTTGCATCACTTTCATCTATCGGTACAAGGTTATTGTCGCCGGAGCAAGACGGTTTTTTGTTGCCTTTTGAGGCTATAAGTTTGCTGCTTTTAATTTCTTTAATCGGTGCGGCATCTATTGCAAGAATACCCGAAGAGGACTTGCCATACGCCGAACGGACTGCGGAAAATACCACTGAAAAAACGGAGGAAAAATGACTTTGCAAACTTGTTTATTGCTCGCATTTTTGCTCTTTGGAGCGGGAATTTACGGAGTTCTTACGCGTAGAAACGCTATTGGAATTTTGATAAGTATGGAATTGATGTTAAACGCCGCAAATATAAATTTGGTGTCCTTTGCTCATTTTCGTGCGGCAGATGCAACTGCGGGAGCGGTGTTTTCATTATTTGTCATTGCGGTAACGGCTTGTGAAATGGCGGTTGCACTTGCAATTGTGATTTCTGTTTATCGCAGGCACAAGCATTTAGATGTAGATAGATTAACGGAATTGCGAGATACGGATGTGTAGAGTTTGTTTGCTCGGAGCAACGGGTTCAATAGGCGATTCTTGCCTTGAAGTGTTGCGACAGCACCCTGAAAAATTTACCTTGACTTCTGCGGCGGCATTTGGCAATGTGGAAAAAATGGCAGAAATTGCCTCACTTCACCCTAATGCAAAACTCGCACTTTTTGATGATACCTCTGCCCTGCAACTCCAAAAAATTACGGGAAAAAAAGTTCTCGGCGGAATGGACGGTTTGCTTGAACTCGTCGCCGATTCGGAATGCGATTTGGTGGTGAACGGGTTAAGCGGTTCGGTTGGTTGCCTGCCGACTTTGAAGGCTATAGAATGCAACAAAAAAATCGCACTCGCAAATAAAGAGACCTTGGTTATGGCGGGCGAGATTATAGGCACGGCTCTCAAAAAAAATCCCAAGGCACAAATTACACCCGTTGATAGCGAACACAATGCAATTTTTCAATGCTTGTCGGGTAGAACTTCAAATGCGGGGCAACCCGTAAGCGAAATTGAAAATATTATAATTACCGCGAGCGGAGGACCTTTTAGAGAATTGCCCGCCGAGAAATTTTCGCAAATTACATTGCAAGACGCGCTCAAACATCCCGTTTGGAGTATGGGTAAAAAAATTACGATTGATTCCGCATCTATGATGAACAAAGGGTTGGAAGTTATAGAGGCACATTTTCTCTTTTGCATTGAATACGAAAAAATTAAAGTGGTGATTCATCCGCAGAGTTTGGTGCATTCTCTTGTGCAATTTCGCGATGGTTCGCTTATGGCTCAAATGGGCGTGCCCGATATGAAAATTCCCATTCTGTGCGCTATGACTTATCCCGAACGACCATATTTGGAAACTAAGCGGCTTAGTTTGGCAGATGTCGGTTCGCTGAACTTTTTTGAACCTGATTTACAAAAATTCCCCTGCCTTGCCCTTGCTTACCGAGCGGGATTTGAAGGCGGCACCCGCACTGCGGTTTTGAACGGTGCAAATGAGGTTTTGGCAAATGCCTTTTTGCAAGAAAAAATTTCATTTACGGATATTCCGTGCGGCATTGAAAAATGCTTATCTGCAGTTCCCGAAACAAACGGAGAATTGACATTGGAGAAAATTTTAGAGGCAGATAAAGAGGCTCGAATATTCGCAGAGAGTTTTATAAAAAGTTGAACGAGTAAAAGCCGAGTTCTCCACACCCCACACCCCATCCCCCAATTTTACTACATTCCCCGCCATGAGCAATATAAATGTTACCGTTCGGCACTTAGATGAGCCGTCATCAAAATTTCAAGCCGTTATTCAAGACGAAATCGGCAAATTGGAAAATCACTTTCACACCGTGACCGAGTTTTCGGTGGTTGTTGAGGGAATTTCAAAAGTCGTTAATAATGTGGAGCACACCCGCAGCGTTGAAATTATCGCGGCGGTTCCGGGACACAAATTGTCGGCAAACGCAGAGGCGGAAAATTTCGGCAAAGCCTTAGATGAGGCAATTTCCAAAATTAAAGTGCAACTCGCAAAACACCACGAAAAAACCAACGACCATAAGAGTGTTCCTACTGCAGAAGTTGCAGGTTAAAAAGGAAACTGTTTGAAAATAGAGTATTTCCCCGCCGAATCGGGCTGTTTAACGGCACGGGTGCTCGGTGGGAATTTTGAACGACTTTTGCACAGTGCAATTTCGCCTGAGCAGGAGAGGAATTTTTACAGACCCAAATCCTTTGGCGAGGTTGTTTTTGCTTTTGGCATTGGACTTGGGTATCATTTGGAATTTTTGCGAGACTTGCCGCAAGGGACGATTTCTCTTGTCGTTTTGTGCGATGCTTTCGCTGAAAATTTGGAAATTGTCAAAAAAAAATTAGAAGGTTTGAGCATTTTTGTTGTTGGGGAACCGCAAAACGCCTTCCCCGTTATTAAAGACAAAAGAATAACTGTAATCCGCCACCCCGCCGCCTCAAGGTATTGCGAAAAAGAGGGGGAAAACGGAATCAGAAAAATTTTGGGGGAGAACACCCCACACTCCACACCCCACACCCTATACTCCACCCCAAAAGTGGCTCTCCCCTTTGGCTCGCATTTTTTGCAGCAGGAAATCTTAAATGCCTTAAAAGACTTGGAAATTCCCGCGATAAAACTCCCACAGGAGAACAATAACCCAAACGAACTCGAAGAAATTTTGATGTTGAAATTCTGGGAAAATCGTCCAAGTTTAGTGCTCTCCGTAAATGGAAAAGGCATTGACTCCGAAGGCATTTTGATAAATGTCTGCAAAAGATTTTCTGTTTCTCTGCATATATGGTTTGTGGATGACCCTCGACCCATAGTTTGTTTATACTCAAAATCGCAATGCGAAAATATAACCGTATGGACTTGGGAAAAAGCATATATACCTTACTTAAAAGAAAAGAATTTTTATCGAGTGGCTTATTTACCGCTCGCTGGCGACCCTCATTTATTTTACCCCTCAAAAATCAATACGCCGCTGCAACACAACTTAGTTTTTACGGGTTCTGCAATGGCGAGTTCCTTTCTCGATGAAATTTGGAGGCACATAACCTACAACAAAACTGAAGTGTTGCCAATCGCAGAAAATGCGGCGTTTCAAATTCTCACAGGTGCAATGACAGCCGACCAAATGCCGGGAGAAACAAAAGAAGAATCTTGGTTTTCATCACTTGCAATTCACACCGCGAGCAGGGAAAAACGCCGTCTCTGCCTTGAACCTCTATTACCTCTCGGCTTGCAATTCGCAGGCGACCCGAAAGGTTGGCGCGAACTCTTTGGAAACAACATAAAAACACTTCCCGATATTGATTACCGCACAAATTTGCGCGAACACTATTCAAAGGGAAACATACACATAAACATTACGAGTTGCCAAATGCCAAATGCCGTTAATCAGCGGGTTTTTGACATTCCGCTCTGCGGTAGATTTGTGATAAGCGATAATCAAAATGATTTATTTGAACTATTTTCAAGTGATGCAATTTGTGCCGCCGCCACACCGGAGGAATATGCCGACCTCGCAAAATTTCACATTGCAAACCCTAACGCAAAAAATGAAATTGTGAAAAAAGCACAGGAATGCATTATAAATAATCACACATACAAACACCGTTTGAGCGTTATTCTGCAAGCGGATTCCAAGATTTAACCTTAACCTCCCGCTCTAACTTTCCCTTTCGCTTTCGCAAAATTGCGGCGTATGCTATCATTGCTCCGTTATCGGTGCACAACTCTTTTTGCGGATAAATTAATCTCAGACCTTTTTTATCGCATCGCTCTTGCAAAAGTTCTCGCAAGCGTGCATTTGCACTAACACCGCCACCCAAAACCAAACTGCCGACTCCTGCTTTTTCCGCAGCCGTCACCGCTTTTTGTGAAAGAATATCGACAATTGCCTCCTGCAAACTCGCACAAATATTCGGCATATTTTCTTGAACAAATTTCTCGCCGTGTTCGCTTATATAACGCGAAACTGCAGTTTTGAGACCGCTGAATGAAAATTCTTCTTTATGAAGATTCGCCATCGTCTCTAAAAACTCGTCCGCTTTCCTATTGCGAGTTGCATTTTCCGCCCGCAATGACGAGAATTGTAAGGCTCGCGGAAACTCATAAAAATGCGGGTCGCCGCCACTTGCCAAGCGACTTATCTCCGCACCTGCGGGATAACCCAAGCCCATAATTTTTCCGCACTTATCGAAAGCCTCGCCAGCCGCATCGTCTCTGGTTCTGCCCAAGGAGACATATTCAAAATTATCTTTTACCAAATACAATTCCGTATGACCGCCGGAAACTATCAGTGCCGCAAACGGAGGTTCAAGTGAGGGACGGAGAATGGGAGAAGTGTTCACATTAACTGCGAGGTTGGGGGGATTTAAGTTCCCTTCGTCTGCCCTGCGGGCGGAAAAGACGGGGGGAGAAAACGGCGTTTCTGTTAAAGAAACGCCGTTAGAGGGGGGATTTAAGGATTGGTTTAATAAAGCCGCCGCCAAATGCCCTTCTAAATGATGAATGCCATAAGCGGCAATTTCCAAATCCTTTGCAAGACCAAGTGCAAAATTCGCTCCCACCAAAAGAGAACCCATTAAACCGGGGCATCTTGTAAATGCAATTTGCCCGATGTCTGCAAGTTCCACTCCGGCTTTTTCCTTAGCCTTTTGCAATGCGGTCTCTACCACAGGCACAATTTTTTCCAAATGCGCCCGCGATGCGAGTTCAGGCACCACTCCGCCCCAAGCCTTATGTTCATCAATTTGACTATAAAGTTCGTTCGATAGAATTTCCGCCGAATTTTCCGTTTCCAAGAGCACTGCACAAGCGGTATCATCGCAACTCGTCTCAATTCCAAGCCAAAGGTTGTTCATTGTGAGTTAGTTCCGTTTGATTTATTCTTTACTCTCTTCACTATAGTAATCTCCGAAGAACTCCCTCAAACTTTATCTCATAAAACAAGGAGTTCTTCAGAGACGACGGCGATACTGCGAGCATTCGCCGCAGGATGACATTATCACCATAAAATACGGTTCGCCAGTGTCGCTTAGTAGGTTCTGACGACCTCTTAACGAGTTCTTCAGAGCCTACTCTACTCTCTATAAATACCCTCAAGGGGGATTTTGCTACCATAGAAAGTAATGTAGAAAATGACTAAAAAGCGTTTTAGTCTTTGATAAATCACAATTTTGGATTTATTTGGCTCTTTTTGGCTTTCTTTGGATTTGCTAAATTTGGCACATAATTGGCACATCATCGGAAGAGATTTCAATACTTAGAATAGCAATTGATAAACGCAATACTTTTCACTTGGTCTCACTCTTTGCCCTATTAAAAAGAAACCTGAGATAATCTGTGTAAACAATGGCGGACAATAAGTATAGCCGCCCACTTGTAAAAAAATTGAGATAATCTGTATAAACAATGGTGGACAATAAGTATAGCCGCCCAATTAAAAAGGAGTCGTGATAATCTGTATAAACAATGGCGGACAATAAGTGTTGGCTAAAAGTTGTGAACGCGGTGTGGATAGAGCGCCCCAGAAAAATTTGCAATGCCGTATTTTCCACACCCTACACCCAACACCCCATACCCTATTT
>BNUP01000011.1 GCA_025997455.1 Fibrobacterales bacterium
AAATAAAATTGTTTAACATACCTCTTTCCGACGACGGCTCTGTGCAGTTGGAACTGAACAAATTTTTGGGCACAAATCGCGTTTTGGAAGTGGAGCAAAAATTTTTTCAAAACGAAAAAGGCGGGTGATTTAGTTGTTTAATTCATCACTTATCCAATAGAACGGATTGTTTATGATATATTCTGATATAGTTTTATACGATTTTTCATCACGGATAATATGTTCGTAATAATTTCGTTGCCATGCAAAAATGGAATTTATTTTACAACATTCAAATGTTGTTCTGCCTTTAAACCATCGTATAAATCGTGGCAAATTGCTAACCAACATTGGGTTTTGGCATTCCATTGTTTGTGCTTTCAGCGGTGTTGTAGGGGTTGCATTTATGCAACCCTGATTTTTGGCGGTATTGATTTGTTGGGTGGCAACATTTTGGGCGGCATAAATGCCGCCCCTACGGAGAACATCAATATTATTTGCAATTTCCAAAATCCCATGCACATGATTTGGCATAACAATAAATTCGTGCAAAATCGTATTCGGAAAATGTTGCGGTAATTCATTCCAAATCGTTTCAACTATTTTTCCCGCATCATTTGCTATCATTTTGTCATTCGTAATTTTGCCGAATAAACATTCTCGGTTTTGAACGCACATTGTAATGTAATACAACCCTTTCTGTGAATAATCATATTCTTTTAATCGTATAGATCGACGATGATGCATATCGGGATCGTATTTATTCATATGTGATACAAATATAGAAAACTTTCCCCAAATTCTGCTAAGGGTGTGCCCATAGGCACGGATGTGCATCAAGTAAACAGGTCAATATTCCCCCCATCCCTTTTGGTTTATGCAAAAGGGATGCTATACACAAGAGCGGGGCGGTGCAAGTAGGGCTTTGCCCGAAAGTTCTGCCCCGCTTGGAATGCGGCTCGTCACCAGCGAGGGTGCAACCCGAAGCAACCCAGAGAATGCAGTAGTGGTTTATTATTGTTTCTTTCTTTTCTGCCAATCTCGGAAAATCATGGTTGCATAAATGCAACCCCTACAAGTCATTCCCGCACAGGTGGCTTCAACTTTACTCTCTACTCTCTACTCTCTACTCTTTACTCTAAATTAACTACCTTCCCCTCAAATGAATCCCAAAGAACGAATAGATGAACTTACCAAAAAATTGAACGAGGCGAATACTCGTTATTATCAGGGAAAACAAACGCTTTTTTCCGATGTTGAATTTGATGCGAACATAAAAGAATTGGAAGAGTTAGAAAAGAAATTTCCAGAGTTTCGCTCTGCCGACTCGCCGACTCAAAGCGTGGGTAAAGAAGTTTCGGGCGATTTTGCAAGGGTGGCGCATAAAATTCCAATGTTATCCATTGCAAACACATATAACGAAGGCGAAGTTTTGAATTGGGAAAAGCAAATTCGCGGTCTTGTTGAAGGGGAAATTGAATTTGTATGCGAAGGTAAAATTGACGGGTTGAGTATGTCGCTCATATATAAAAACGGAAAATTGGTGCGGGGATTAACGAGAGGCGACGGCGAACAAGGCGATGATGTAACCGAAAATATAAAGACAATTAAAGATATTCCGCACACGATAGAAGTTTCGGGGGATTTTGAAAAAACTTCCCCCGTCAGTCCTGAGGACGGAACAGACGGGGGGAAAGCAGTGGCACGCAGTGAAGGCGTGCCACTGCTAAGGGGCGATTTTGAAAAAAAAGGGGATTTTGAAGTTAGAGGTGAAGTTTATATGGAGCACTCCACTTTTAATAGATTAAACGAAGAATTGCTTTCGCTCGGAAAACCGCTCTATGCAAATCCGCGCAACACGGCGGCGGGAAGTCTAAAATTAAAAGACCACAAGGAAACCGAAAAACGAAATTTGCGTTTTTTCGCATATCAAATACCGACTTCACAAAATAAAACTCACAGTGAAAATTTGGAACTGTTAAAAAAACTCGGCTTTACGGTTTTTGATTTTTTTGTTAAAAAATCAGTTTCTGGTATCTTGGAGGCGAGAGATTATTTCGACAATTTGCGCAAAAGTTTGGCGTTTGATATAGACGGAATGGTGGTGAAGGTCAATAGCATTTCGCAACAGCAGGAGGCGGGACGAACCTCAAAAGTTCCCCGCTGGGCTATAGCATACAAATTCAAAGCGGAGCGGGTTTATGCGAAATTATTGAGCGTAGATATTCAAGTGGGCAGAACGGGAAAAATAACACCTGTTGCAAATTTAAGCCCCGTTCAACTCGGCGGAACAACGGTAAAACGGGCGACTCTTCATAATTTTGACGAGATAAAAAGATTGAAAATTCGCATTGGAGATTTTGTAGGTGTGGAAAAAGGCGGTGAGATAATCCCTAAAATTATAGATGCGGATTTAAGCCGCCGCAAAGCGGATACTAAAGAAATTGCAATTCCCGAAGTGTGTCCTATATGCGGAGAAACACTTGTCCAAGATGAAAATGACGGTGTTAATCTGCGTTGCGAGAATTTGCAGTGCAAGGCACAATTGCAGGGATTTTTGGAATATTTTGTTTCGCGAAAGGTGATGGAAATTGAGAACTTTGGGGAGTCGTTAATTGAGGCACTTTTAGAAAAAAATTTAGTAAGTGATGTGTGGGATATTTACGGTTTGAAAAAGAGTGATTTGTTGGAACTCGACGGTTATGCGGAAAAAAGTGCACAAATTGTGATAGACGGAATTGAGGCGAGTAAGGAGCGTGGTTTGGACAGGTTAATTGCCGCACTCGGTATTCGGCATATCGGGGTGAACGGAGCAAAAATTTTAGCAAAGCATTTTAAGAATTTGGCAAATTTGGAAGTTGCAGAAAAAACTGAATTAGAAAATATTAACGGTATAGGTGAAATTATCGCAGAGAGTGTTTATAAATTTTTCTGTTCGGATTTATGGGCAAAGTGGAAAATTAAAATTAAAAATTGCGGAATAAATACCGAATACAGCGGCACGAGCGGAACTCTGTTCGCAGGTCAAACAGTTGTTTTAACGGGAACTTTACCTACACTTGACCGAGAGCAGGCAAAGCAGATTTTAGAGGCAAACGGAGCGAAAGTCAGCGGCTCGGTCAGCAAAAAAACAACTTGGATTTTGGCAGGGGAAAATGCCGGCAGCAAGTTGGAGAAAGCCCGCGAACTCGGCATTCCCGTGAGGGATGAGGGGTGGTTTTTAGCGGCGACTCCCCCCAACTAAATTGAGAAAAATTTACTCCAATTTAATAAAGGAAACCTCTTATGAGGTTAATAGTGGTTACCTAAAATTGCAAATTTTACTCCCACTCAATAGTCGCGGGCGGTTTGTGCGTAATATCATAGAACAATGCACCTGCTCCCGCTTTTTCTAATTCAATCCACAACTCGCCCTTTAACAACTCCTGCGGAATTTTTGCGAAATTTGCGGTCATTGCCTCTGCACTATTCACGGGACGAATAACCACACACGGTTTTTCGGAAATTCTTAGCGGTAACATCACAACCGGCATTTGCCAAATTTGCGAATATAAATTATTTTTAACTAAAAAATTATTGCAAATTTCGTCAAAAATTCGCAGAGTGTCAAAATTTTCCTTTGTGCAATACTGTGCAACCGAAATTATATCTCCATCTACACTACCAACCTTCCATACTGCACGATTTATCTCTTTATATCTATTTACAATTGCCGTGGAATATTTTTCCAAATCGTCCCATCCCAAATCGCTCTCTATTAAAAACGGGTGTGCATAAGTGCGGGCATCGCCTTGAACGCCAACGCTTTTTATAGGGAGAATTTGCCCTTTCAAACCAAGGTCGGTGAGTGCGGTTTCAAGCACGGAAAAATCGTTTGTAGTATCCGATTTTCCGTCACTGCACAGCAAGCGCACGCCGAGTCCCGGTCCTGGAAAGGGATGCCGCCAAATTAAATTATGCGGAATGCCTAGTTCTTCTCCCAAAATGCGCACTTCATCTTTATATAAATCGGCAAGCGGTTCAAGCAAAAGTCCCTTCTCCAAAAGTTCCAAAACAGCAGGAACTCGGTTGTGGTGGGTCTTAATTAAATCGGCATTCTTTGTGCCGCCACTCTCTATTGTATCGGGGTAAATTGTCCCTTGTGCGATAATCCATTTATCTGTGTCGAGAGAGAGCCGCAACATTTCACGGTCTTTTACCCACAGAAAAGTATCGCCTATAATTTTTCGTTTCTGTTCGGGTTCGGTTATATTTTCCAACTCGTTCAAAAAATCTTCCGATGCATTTGCGATTTGCAAGTTTTCCATTCCGTGTTCGGTTAAAAAATCCATAACCGATTTACTCTCGTCTTTCCTCATCATTCCGTTATCTATGTGCAAGCCGAGCACTCGTTCGTGCCCCAATACACGGTTTAACAAAACAAAGGCAACGGTTGAATCTACACCGCCGCTGACGAGTAAAAAAACTTTGTGTTCGCCTACTTGTTCTAAAATTTTTTCGCTGATTTGCGGCAGATAACTTTTAATGTTCCAGTTCCGTTTGCATTCGCAAATATTTATAAAGTTATCCAAAAGTTGAATACCGAATTCGCTGTGTGTAACTTCGGGGTGGAATTGTATTCCGTAAATTTTTCTCTCTTCGTTTGCCACCGCCGCAAACTCGCAGTCATCGGTGCTCGCTATTGTTTTGAAACCAATCGGCAATTTTGAAACCGTATCGCCGTGGCTCATCCACGCTTTGCTCACCGAAGGTATTTTTTTAAATAACGCGTCTGTTTGGAGACCGTGTTCGGAGTTGCCCCCCAAAATTCTTAAATCTGCTATTCCGTATTCTTTGATTTTTCCCGGCGATACAACACCGCCCAAGCACTGTGCAACTAATTGATGTCCGTAACAAATTCCCAAAATGGGCTTGTTCAATTTCAAAATTTCGTGATTGAAGTCCGGTGCGTCTTCGCTATACACGCTCATCGGTCCGCCGCTGAATATTATTCCTCTAACGCCGCTCAAGTTATGAACAGGCGTGTTCGGAGAAAAAATACGCGTAAAAACACCGAGTCGTCTAATGCGGTTTGCAATTAAATGGGCATATTGCCCGCCAAAATCTAAAACTGCCACTGAGTCAATTGGCTCTGAATTCATTTGGCAGGAATATAGTAATATATGGTGCGTTCGGCACACACCGCGTTCACCATAAGAAAAACTTGGCGGTGCAGAGTGGGTATAGGGTGTGGCGTGTAGGGTATGGAAACTCGGCGTTGCAAGAGTTGAAAGTGTAGAGAGTAGAGAGTAGATAATGACACAGGGTATGTAGGGGCGGCATTTATGCCGCCCTGTTGTGAATTGGTTGCAGATGAAAGAGGGGGCGTTGCGGGGGCGATTGGAGAGACGCGGTCAGTGGGCAAAGTCGAAATGCGGCGAACCAGCCCCCGCCCACAAAAAAATCTACATTACCTTATTATGTCAGGTCGTATTGTTTGCAAGTTCGGCGGAAGTTCGGTGGCGGATGCTAACCAGTTCCGTAAAATCAAAAGCATTTTGGAAGGCAATTCCGAAAGAAGGATTGTTGTGGTGTCTGCACCGGGAAAACGAAATGTGCAGGAGTCGAAACTGACGGATTTATTGTATTCAACTTATGATTTTGCGAAGAACGGATTGGATTTTGCCGAGCCGTGGAAGTTGATTCGCTCTCGGTATATTGAAATTGCAAATGAACTTTCTCTGCGTTCAAATATTCACGAGGAATTGGATAAATTGGAGGAGTTGCTGCTTGAAAAGACGCAGGAACTCACGGTAGATTTTGTGGTGAGCAGGGGAGAGTATCTCTGTGCTAAAATTATGTCGGAGTTTTTGGGTGCGCGTTTTGTCGATGCGTTTCCGTTGATTCAGTTCGACAGCCAATACAAGGTGACTGCGGAGAGTTTGCAGAATATTGCAGATGCACTTTCGGACTCAAAATCGTTGTTCGTTGTGCCCGGTTTTTACGGCAGTGATATGCGGGGAAATTTGAAGACATTCACCCGTGGAGGCTCGGATATTACGGGCGGAATTTTGGCGAATGCCTGTGATGCACTCGCTTATGAAAATTGGACTGATGTTTCCGGTTTGCTTATGGCAGACCCGCGAATTGTTAAGGGTGCCCGTTCTATAAATTATGTGAGTTATCGCGAAATTCGGGAACTTGCTTACAGCGGTGCAAGTGTTCTTCACGATGAATCGATTGCACCTTGCAGAGCAAAAAACATTAGCATCAACATTCGCAACACCAATGAACCCGGAAATCAGGGAACGATTATAGGTCCCACTCCGTTACACACCTCTCGCCCCATCACGGGAATTGCGGGGCGCAAAGATTTCTCTATGCTCTATATTGAAAAGAGTATGATGAATAAGGAGCGCGGTTTTGGGCGGAAGGTTCTTACGATTTTGGAAGAGCACGCAGTTTCTTATGAACTTTCGCCTTGCGGAATTGATTCTATGAATGTGGTGGTAGATTCCAAATCACTTGCAAAAGTTGAGGAGGAGGTGCGGGCGGAAATTGAGCAGAAGATGCAGCCGAACAAAATTAAAATTTTCAACGATGTTGCGTTGATAGCGACCGTGGGGCACGGGATGGTGAATCAGATAGGAACTGCGGCGAGGCTGTTCAATGCACTTGCAAATGAGAAAATCAATGTGCGAATTATAGACCAAGGTTCTTCGGAAATAAATATAATTGTCGGCGTGAATGAAGTGGATTTTGAACGCGCCATAAAGGCAATTTATGAGGAATTTGTGGAGAAGGTAGTTAATTTAGAGTAGAGAGTAAAGAGTAGAGAGTAAAGAGTAAAGAGTAAAGAGTAGAGAGTAAAGTTGAAAGTTGAAAGCACCTGTGCGGGAATGACTTGTAGGGGTTGCATTTATGCAACCCTGATTTTCCGAGATTAACAGAAAAGAAAGAAGCAATAATAAACCACTACTGCATTTTCTGGGTTGCTTCGGGTTACACCCTCGCTGGTGACGATCCGCAGTCGCCTCGGCTTGGTGTTTCGCGTTCCCCGTGTCGTGGCACGAGGACAGACTCCGCACGAGTATGACAATCTTCTCCCATTTACCAATTTGCAATGGTTATCGACCTCACAACCTTATAGTGATCTCCTGCAAATTGGGAGCGAATTTTGTCGATGTCTTTAACGGGAAACCAGAGGGCGGAAGCGGCATCATCATTTGCTTTTATGGCGGGTAGTTCGCTGTGTTGAGTGAGGTTGAACAAAAAGCAATGGGAAATCATTCTGCCGCGGGGTTCGCGATTCGGGTCGTCAAAAATTTTGCAATCAGTGATGCTTTCGGTCAGTTCTTTTTCTGAAATTTCAATGCCTGTTTCTTCTAAGAGTTCCCTTATTGCACAGTGCCGAATGCTCTCGTTCTGTTCCAAAAAACCGCCGGGTAGCGAAAAAAGTCCTTTTCCGGGGAAGGCGGCTCGTTTTATGAGCAGTATGTGCTCGTTGCAAATTACGCAGGAATCTCCCGCGATAAATACAGGCGGGTATGGCGAGGCTGCCCACGATTTTTTATAGTCATTTACCAATTCAAATTCTTTTTTCAAATCCTTAAACCACTGCTCGGTTTCTTTATTTTTGAGATAACCGTATATCGCTTGAGGAATTTTTGTCTTTTCGGTTAAATTTTCTCCGAACCATTTTTTGCGAATTTCGCTCGATGAAATTCCATTCTCCAAAAGAGGCATTTCTACAAAATTCCATTCGGGAAACAAATCCAAATAATAAGATGTGTCGTCTTTTTTATGACCTATAATGCCGATGTTAGGTTTTGCGGAAGTACATCCGTTTTTGTCAATTGCACAAGCGACCAAATGATTCACCTCTTTTACCCATTCCCTGTAATTATAATTTGAATCGTGAATAGGAATAAAGTCGATTTGCGAAATCTCACTTTCGGTAAGTGAAATTTTTAACATTTCAATTCGCTCTGCGGTTGTGAAAGGGTTTCGCAAACTGCGGCAAACCTCGTGAGAACCTATAAAGAGCAGTAACCGATTTGTCTGTTCAAGTGCGCGGCGAATAATAGATAAATGCCCGCAATGCGGAGGTTCAAATCTCCCTATGTATATTAAAAAATCATTCATAATCCGCCCTTGTGGTTAAAGTTATTGCGACTCCGTGCAAGCCGTGAAACGCCACTGCAAAACGCATAATAAAAAACGACGGAGTTCTAACACGAAATCCTATACCCCAAGAATTTCTTAGATTATCAAATTTGAGGGAGTTCGGAGAATCTCCGAAAATTCCGTACTCGTCAAAAATCAACGCATCTGCATATTTATCAACAGCCCAGCGATATTCCGCAGATATTCCTGCAATTACGGGAGCGGTAAAGTAGCCGTCGCTATATGCACGAAGAGGAAAATTGCTGCCGAGTTTTCCCATTGCGGTAAATGGAGCAAGTCCGTTGTTCTCCTCAAACATCGCACGAAAGCGAAGTTGCGTAACTAAAATTTTGCGTTCTAAAATATTTTCTCTTATATTTATCGGATTCAAAATTTTAATAGCCTCCGCAAAAGATAATCTTTTTAATCGTTCGCGATTTTCCAAAACTTCTTTTGTTGTCATAAAATAAGAACGGTTGCCGAGTAAAGTATAATTTATCAATCGGCTTTCCACAGCGTGATAGTTGTGCCCGTCACTTCCGTTATAATCGGATACAGGCGTGTAAGTGTATTTGAAAGAAAATTTGTTTCCGCGAGTAGCGGCATAAGGTTCATCGAGCGAGTTGTAGGCTATGGTTGCACTTAACGGGAATTGTTTGAAGTGTTGATAAAAACCGAGATTTTTCATTTTTTCATTATTCAAAACTACGCTGTCACTTATATTAGGAATATCAAAGCGATAAAAATCCGCCTCTGCCGCAAATTCCATTCCCCAATTTTCCGAGATGTCAAAACCAAACGAACCGAATAAAGTAGCGGAACTATCGGAGTATAAGTATTCTCTGTCATTTACAAAGCGAAATGAGTTATCTCCGTCTTCCTTATAGTTTGCGATAAAATTTGAATAAAATGAGGTTTCTAAAATTTTCCTTTTTTGATAACGGAGCGTTGTCTCCCAATCGGCATTTATATATATAATGGGATTTAACACAAAATAATCGTTTTGAAAAAACAAGTCTCTGTGCCTGTATGATAAGCCGATATTTGAAGAACTTCCGGGTTTAAGGTTGAGTGTGGGGTAGAGCATTTGGTTATTTTCGCCGTTTGCATTGCTGCCGAAGGAAATAACATTTAATCCTTTTTCTATTATGTTTTCCCTTGAAATGTAAATAAGCGGAGGAATTGCAGGGTAGAGCAAAAATTCGACTGTCGGTTGAATAACATATTGGAAGGGTAGCGAGATAATGTAAGTTATGGGGTTTCGTTGCAAAATTTCAATGACGGATGTTTCAGATGTATCTTTGACAACGGCAGAGGTATCTTGCTCTTCGGCAAAAGCGAAAGCAAAAAAAAACATCACCGAAACAAAAAAAAGTTTCATAAAATAATCGGTGTCCGCAAATTTTACTAAATTAGAATTTAGAAATGTTCCTCATTCTCACTAAATTTTTGCTCTTTACACAGCACGCACCCAAATTGATAATTGGGCTTGCAATTGTGTTATCGCTTTTGAGCATAAAACCTATATTAGATTTGAATTGGGAAATGTCAATTTCCTCTCTTTTGCCTCAAGAACACCCAGCCCTCGCCTTGCAGGATTCCGTGCGGAAAAAATTCGGCGGTTCTCAATCGTTGATAGTTGTTGTAAAATCGGGGGACACTGCGGGCAATGCCGAATTCTCCAAAAATTTCGCAGATGAACTGCGGAGAGACCCAATAATAAATTTAGCGGAATATGAAACAGAGGCGAGTTTTTACAGGGAGCATAAGTTTCTCTACATAAAAATGCAAGATTTGGATACGCTGCACAACCGAATAAAAAGTTTGGTGGCAAAGAAAAAGGAAAAATTGAATCCGTTTATAGTCGATTTGGTGAGCGACCCAAACAACAATCAAAATACCGACAGCACAGATTTGGCGAACTTTGTTTTTGACGATGTGGAGGCGAAGTATGCTCAAAAATTAAAAGGATTTCGCGGCAGTGCAGACGGAACCATAAGGGTAATTGAAATTTATCCCGCTAAAAATAACGATGATTTACAGGCGATGCGAAAATTTTTTGAACGGGTTCAGCGAGTTGCTTCAAGTGTGGGGAGAAGTGTTGATAACTCGCCCGAAGTTCTCTATGGCGGCGGCATTTATGATTTTATCTCAAACAGTAAAACTCTGCTTTCGGAAATTCGTTATACCGCTTGGATTTCCGCAGGTATTTTATTTTTAATATTTGTGGTTGCGTGTTTCAAAATTCCCGCTATATCGCTAATCACAGCACTTTGTTTGGGAATGGCTATGCTCTGGACATTTGCCGCCACCTCGCTTTTATACGGAAGAATAAATCTCTTTACGCTCCTTCTCGGCATTATTATTCCCGCTATAGGCGGTCGCAATGTAACGCATTTTTTATCGAGATACACGGAGGAAATGCAAAAGGGAATCAGTGTTAAACTCGCTCTCGAAAGCACATTGCTCGGTATAGTTCCTCCGTTTGCGGTGAGTTCTTTTTTGAACGCATCAATGTTATTTTGCCTTTTCGCCTTGCCGTTGCAGGGGGTTAAAGAATTGGGAATTACAGGCGGTCTTGGAATTTTATTCATTTTTTTTGCGATATGCACTGTTTTGCCCGCGTTCTTGGCGGTTATGCAGAAAAAACGAAAATTCAAATTATTTGCAAAGGAAAATTACAAACTCTCGGACTTCTCGCCCAAACCCGTTAAATTCAGCAAAATATATATCTCCATAATTATTTTGGCGACCCTTACATTATCTCTTGTGGGCGGGATTTTTCCGAAAATGGAATACAGATTTTCAAAAACCGAACTCCCGAAACCTTCTGCCTCTGCATCCGAAATTTTGAAAAGCATAGACGAATTTACGGAGTCGCCTATTATTGTGCATTTTGCAAACGCCGAATATGCACGGAGTGCAGTTGAGAAATATCCGCAGATAAATTGGGTTACTCTTGAATCGCTTTTGCCAAACGAACAGCATCGCAAAATAAGCATTCTCGGCGAAATTAAGAAATTACTCACTCCAGAAATTCTTTCAAAACTGCACGGAGCGGATTCTCTCAACGCTCAAAAACTTATTGAAAATTGGAATGTGGAATTGATTGGAACAGAGGATTTGCCCGAAAGTTATCAGTTAAAATTTCAAGGTAAAGACGGTTCGGTCGGTGAATTCGGTTTTATTTTTCCGTCTTGGAATATTGACGACGGCTTGCAGAATCGCAGGTTTGCGCACTCGGTAGGCGAAGTGAAATTTTCAGACGGAACGGGTTTAATGACTACGGGTGCACCCATAATTCGTGCCGCACTGCTCGATTTAACTCTGCCCGAACTTCACAAGTGCATTCTCTTGGGCGGATTTTCAATTTTACTTTGGCTTTTAATTTACCAAAATCGCAGGAACAGAATTTTTCTCTTGTTAATTTCGCCGTTGTTTGGTTTTCTGTGGTTTTTCGGTTTCTTAAATATGTTCGGTATTCCGCTGACGGTTTATAGCGTTTTTGCATTTCCGTTTTTGATAGGAATTTCAATTGACGGTTCGCTTTTTCTGTGGCATCGTTATTGGGAAGAGGGCACGGGTTCACTCCGTTTTGTGTGCTTGCAGAGCGGAAGAACCGTTGCCGTTTCTTACTTAATTCCTATCGTTGCATTTTTCGGTTTATGTTTTGCATCTCATCCCGGTTTGCGCAGTTTGGGAGTTGTGAGCGTGCTCGGATTTATCTGCATTCTGCTCGCTCACATTGTGATTTTCCCCGTTGCCGCATCTATGGTCGATGGGAGAAGGTATGGTAATCGCAGAAGGAATTTGTCGGATTTACTTACCCGATGATTTTTCCTCAAACAAAAACCGCCACGCAAAACCTGCAATAACTGCACCCAAAATAGGAGCGAGCCAAAATAACCAAAGTTGGCTTAACGCCAAAGGATTTGCAGAGAATACGGCTTGTGAAAAACTCCGAGCAGGATTTACCGAAGTGTTCGTAACGGGAATGCTAACCAAATGAATTGCGGTGAGAGTGAGTCCTATGGCGATTGGAGCAAAACCTGCCGCCGCATTCTTTGCCGTTGAGCCGAGAATTACTATTAAAAAAACAAAAGTAAGAACAGCCTCCGTTAAAAATGCCGCGCATAAACCGTAAGTCGAAAAAGTGTTTGCCGCAAAATCACCAACGCCGGTAGAACCGCTTTTGCCCGTTGCTATCAAATAAATAACTCCTGCGGAAACGGTTGCTCCGAGAAGTTGCGAAACGATGTAAGGGATTGCATCTTTACCAGAAAATTTTCCTCCTGCTACAAGTCCAAGCGTTACGGCAGGGTTAAAATGCCCGCCCGAAATCGGTCCAACGGCGTAAGCCATAACGAGAACGGAAAGCCCGAATGCAAGCGACACGCCCGCAAATCCTATATGATCACCCGCGAGCACTGCAGAGCCGCACCCGAAAAGAACGAGCACAAAAGTTCCGATAAATTCGGAGAAGAGTTTTTTCGACATAAAAAGACCTCTATGGTTGATTGTTGGGGGGAAGGTAGAAAAAGTTGATAGTGAAAAGAGTAAAGTTAAAAGTGGGGAGAACCCACTCGCCATTCTACTGAACATTTGAGCAGTATTTTCTATATTCAAATTATGGTATCGTTATTCAAAACCCCCGATGCAGAGGAAAAATTGCGAATTTTAGCGGCAGATTCGCAATATGATCTCGCTTGTGCCTGCGGAACAAAAAATGAAAAAAACGGTTCTCGAAAGCGAACCGCAGATGGCGAGTCGTGGATATATCCCACTACAATGGCAGACGGTCGCCGCACCTTTTTATTCAAAACGCTAATCAGCAATGTTTGCAACAGCGATTGTGCCTATTGCCCTTTGCGGGCGGAAAAAGACCCGCGCCGAATGAGCCTCTCGCCCGAAGAGACAGCAAAAATTTTTATGGATTATCTTAGGCAAAACAGAGTTCAGGGAATTTTTATAAGTTCGGGAATCACGGGCAACGCCGATTTTGCTATGGAACGCATTTTACAAACCGCACGAATTTTGCGTTTTAAGGAAAAATTTCACGGATATATGCACCTTAAAATTTTGCCGGGCACAAGCGATGAAGCGATATATGAGGCAGTTTCGCTTGCATCTGCGGTGTCGTTAAACATTGAGGCTCCCGGAGAAAAGCACTTTTTGAAACTTTCGAAATATAAGGATTATTTAACTCAAATTATAAACCCCTTAAAGAAAATTGCAAAAATCACGGAGCACAATAGTAGAGGACGATTTGTTTGTTCAAGCACGCAGTTTGTGGTTGGTGCGGCAGGCGAGCAAGACCGCGACATTATAAATTACAGCGAGGGTTTGTACAAACGGCTTGGTTTTGGAAGAGTGTATTTTTCGGCTTATCAAAATACCGACAGCGGTGCAAATTTAACCCGCGAACATCGACTTTACCAAAGCGATTTTTTAATTCGCAAATACGGATTTTCTGCAAGTGAAATTCCTTTAACTGACAGCGGAAATCTCAACTTAGATTACGACCCGAAAGAGTATTGGGCGATCCTCCATCCTGATTTTTTTCCGCTTAATATAAACCGCGCAGGTAAAAACGAACTTTTGCGCATTCCCGGCTTTGGTCCAATGCTTGTGAACAGGATTTTGAAAATTCGACAAAATTCCACAATTCGCACACTTGATTTTGTCGGTCAAAAAGCATATTTGGCAAAAAAAGCCGGAGCATTCGTGAGGTTTTCGTAACTAGAATACACAAAAAAACTAAAAACTCAAATCTGTGGAATTGTGTTACAAAGGGAGTTTTTAGAGGTTTCCTCTATGGATTCTGCAACTATCGCACAGAATGACGATACTCTTGCAATGCTAAACGGGCGGGTTAAAAACCACGCCCCTATGGAAGGGCGGCATAAATGCCGCCCCTACAAGCGACCAATGGTCTCTCCCACACCCCACACCCCTGCACCGCAAACTTTCTACCTTCCCCCTGTGATTCACCTTGAGATTCATCCTGAAACTCCGCAAAGTCGCCACATTAAAACAATTGCCGAGTTGCTAAAACGCGATTCTCTGTTGCTTTACCCGACCGATTCAGGTTATGCAGTGTGCTGTTCCGCAAAAAGATCAAAAGCGATACACAAACTATACGCCATTAAAAAACCTATAAAAAAGGCGTTTATGGCTTTAATATTACCGGACATTTCCAAAGCAACTGAATACGCAAAGATAAGCAATTTTGCCTTTCAAATTTTGAGGAATAGAACTCCGGGAGCATACACTTTTATTTTGCCCGCAGACCCGCAAATTGCGAGAAAGTTAGATGTTCCCCGTCCTGAAATCGGCATAAGAATTTCGCCGCATATTTTTATTCGCTCGCTCTTTGAGCAGTTCGATGAGCCGCTTTTGAGCACCGCCGCAAAATTGGAAGACAATCAATCATTAACAACTCCCGAAGAACTTTTACCCATATTCAAGAGCAAGGTAGAAGTGTTCGCCGATATGGGAATTGTGCCGATAAACCCCACTAACATTGTAAGTTTAATGGGAGATGAGGCAACGGTTATAAGAGGGGCGTTCTAAAAAGCGGGTGGCTATAAGCCGGGTTCTGTTCGCGTAATTTCTTTCGCGCGGCTGCCATTTCTCTGGAATTGCCGTTACCGACAACTTCAAGCGACCTACCTGATACACTCGCCCAAAGGCGAAACGCGGAGCGGCGTTAAGTATCTTTTTGGTCTTGCACCCGATGGGGCTTGCCTTGCCGCCTCTGTTACCAAAGGCGCGGTGGGCTTTTACCCCGCCGTTTCACCCTTACCCCTGCAAATTCGCCGAAACGAAAAACAAAGGCGGTTTGCTTTCTGTTGCGCTTTCCATAGCATTACTGCTTCCGTTCGTTAAGCGGCATCGTGCTCTTATGGTGCCCGGACTTTCCTCTGCTTTCACAGCGGCAGCCCGCCACCCGCTTAGGAAAATATAGAAATACCAACCCCTGCATTGCTCTACTCTCTACTCTCTACTCTCCTTCGAGTGGGGAAGTGTAAAACCGCCAACCCCTGTATTGCCTGTAAAATTATCATAGCATAACCCAAGAGCAGACTTGCGAGCATATTCTCGGCATTAACGGAGAATGAGGTCAGCGAAAGCATTGTCCATTCACGAACGCCTATTCCGTTGAATGAAATAGGTATTGATGTAAGTAAAACTGTTATTGGGACTATCACAAAAACAAGTGAAAACGGAACGGAAATTCCTACAGCCTTAAAAATTGAAATCTGCATTAAAACAACAAGAACCTGCATAAATATGGAGCCGATAAATGCCGAAACGAGGCGAATAGGATATGCGCGATAGATGCGAAGTTTTTGGAATTTGCCATCGCCAAACGGATTATATATTAAAAACGCGCAGAACGCAACCAAAAATACACTCGCAAAAATCATAAACCAATTGGCGTATTTCGGTATGCGGAAGTCGTTTGGCAAAAGCGGATATGCGAGAAAATATAACAAACAGAGAGCCACAAGTCCAAAAATTTTTGCGACAAAAACCGATGCGATACTTCCCGAAAGAATTTTGTGCGTGCGACCGAGTGCAACAGAACGGTAAATGTCTCCGCCGACTCCGCCGGGTGCGAGTAAGTTAAAAAAATACCCGACTACGGTGTATCGCAGGAGTGAGGAAAATTTCGGCTTAGTAGGTTCTGAAGAACTCGTTAAGAGGTCGTCAGAGTCCACCGAGATTACTTTTGTTTCAGTAGGAACTATTAAGAGATAATGCCATCTGAACGCTTGGCTTAATATTATAATTTCGCTCAATAAAAATGCGAGCAAAAACCATTTCAGTTCGGCATTTTGCAATTGGACAACTACAGCCGCAATAGGAAATTTCCACAGAATTACCGCTACAAGAACCGCACTGATAACTAACTTTATGGCGAGTTTTGCAATTGGTGAAATTGTAAATTTTGCGGCATTTAACATTTATACTCTCTCTAAAATTTCAAGCGTTTTTTTTGCCGTCTCTTCCCAAGAAAATTGCAATGCATAATTTCTCAATTTTTGCCTATATGAAAAATCGCAAGGTGAATTTAACGCTTTTACAATTTGCTCGGCAATACTGTTTTCGTCTGTGGGACTAAAATAAAATGCCAAGTCGCCGCCAACTTCGGGAAGTGAACCTGTATTTGAACAAGCCACAGGAGTGCCGCACGCAAACGCCTCTAAAATCGGCAAACCGAAACCCTCGTAAATTGAAGGAAAAATGAACAGGTTTGCCAAATTGTAAAAATCCACCAACTCCTCTTGAGTTAAGTAGCCCGTTTTAATTATATTTTCTCCGACCTTTAATTTATCGAATGATTTACCCGCGAGAACCAGAACGGAGTTTTCCGAAACTGCAATTTTTTCAAATGCGGAGATTAGTCGTTCAAGGTTTTTATTGGGTGCAAAATTTCCCACAAACAGGATGATTTTTTTATCCTGTTTTTCTCCTTGCGGAATTTTATACTTTTTAATTAAATATTCAACTTGCGATTTTTCTTTTATCACAAATTCTTCACTAACCCCCAAATGCACCACAGAAATTTTTTCTGGATTTATCTTGAAAGTTTTTATTATGTCATTTTTTGTGTTGTGCGAAACGGTTATAATATGATTTGCTCTTTTGCAGGAGAACCAAAACATAAAATACAGGTATAAATACACCAACTTGCCGATGTGCTTGTATTTTTGCGGCATCAGTTTCGGGAAAAGCAAATGTGTTAAGTCGTGAATTGTTACAACGATTTTTCCGCGATAAAAAATTGGAATGTTGCAATGCGGAATGTGCAAAATATTGGGTTTGCATTTTTTTAATTTGCAATACGGAAAATTTATTTGCTCTTTTAATCCGTAAATCGGTGAAGTAAAAGGAATAATCACAGATGAGCCGATGGGTCGCCCAATATATTCGGAATTACTTAATTTTTTTTCATCGCCAATTAACACGCCGTAATCTATGTGTTTCAACAAATTTCGCAAGTAAGTTCCCGCACCCATCCAAGCGAGCATTCGCGTATCTATCGCTATTTTTTTTCGCATATAGTTAATAAATTTAATTTGAATGCAATTTTAGGTTTGAAAAATTTCCTGTTGCCTGTTATGGCGAGAAGTGCGCCGAAAATGCAATTCATCAGGCGAGCGAGAATCCAAGTCAGCGGTTTTATTCTGTGAAAAAAAGACCGAAAACCGTCTCTGTGAATTATGGTAAAACCCGAATCCTGCACGAGATTATCGATTCGATTTCGCGTGAGAATTAAGGAGTGAGAGTAGTCGCCGTCAAAATAGTCTGCTCCCCAATCCAAAAAATCGGGGTGAAAGAGGAGAAGCCGCCCGCTTGATTCCGTGTTGCTTAATTCAGAGTTGCCGCTTTTAAGCAGAGTGCGAATTTCGCCCAATACTTTTAACGCCTCCTGCCAATCCTTAAAGTGCTCAAAAATGTGGCACATTATCACCAAGTCAAAACTGCCTTTTTCGAGTTCGGAAGGAAAGGGGGGAACTGTCGCGGTTAAACATTTTATTCCGTGTTCATTCAAGTGCTCGCAAAGAATTTCATTTGCCTCAATTCCCGTGTAATCTGCACCGAGATTTTTTACAAAACCTGCAAGTGCTCCGCGCCCTACTCCTATCTCTAAAACTTTACTGCCTTCCCGAATATTTGCATTTTTTAGCAAATTCGGTAAAAGATATTTTTCTTGAAACACCGCCAATTTACCGGCGGGTCTGTTTAAGTAAAAATCATAAAAAGGCATTTGGGTTTACTTATCGCTCAGTGCTGCAACACCCGGAAGTTCCTTGCCTTCCAAAAATTCAAGCGAGGCTCCGCCGCCGGTTGAGGTATGAGTGACCTTTTTGTCCGCACCGTATTTCTTTGCCGCAGTAGCAGTATCACCGCCGCCTATAACGGTTATCGCTCCGCCTTCGGTAGCCTTAACAATTGCATCTGCCATCGCTTTTGTTGCTTTCTCAAAAGCCTCAAATTCAAACACGCCTGCGGGACCATTCCAAACTATCGTCTTGGAATCCAAAATTGCTTTCACAAAAAGTTCGCTCGATTTGGGACCAACATCTAAACCCATCCAACCGTCGGGAATACCCGTGTTGTCGTCTGCGGATTTTACGGAGGCATCTGCCGCGAATTTGTCGGCAATAATATAATCTATGGGCAAAATAATTTCCTTTCCGTTCTTTTTTGCCTTTTCAATAAGTTCAGGGACAATTTTCGCACCTTCTTCGTCAAAGAGAGATGCTCCTATCGCAAGGTTGTTTATGACTTTTTTGAAAGTAAAAGCCATACCGCCGCCAATTATAATTTTATCCGCTTTGTCTAAGAGATTGTTGATGAGTTGAATTTTATCCGCAACTTTTGCTCCGCCGAGAATCGCCAAAAGCGGGCGTTTGGGATTATCCAAAACCGCAGTGAATGCATCGAGTTCTTTTTTCATCAAGTAGCCGCTTGCACGCAGTGCGTATCCCTCGCCGAGCATCGATGAGTGGGCACGATGTGCGGTGCCAAAAGCATCGTTAATATACACATCGCCGAGTTTGGAAAGCGATGCACGAAATTCCTTAACTTTTGCGGGGTCGGCTTTAATTTTTTCTTCGGTGCCGTCGGCATTTTTAATTTTCGCTTTGCCTTCTTCTTCCAAATGGAAACGCAAATTTTCGAGGAGAATCACATCGCCGGGTTTTGCCGCCGCACATTCTTTTTCAACTTCCGCACCAACGCTTTCTGTTAAGAATTTAACAGATTTTCCGAGAAGTGTCTGCAATTTTTCCGCAACGGGTCTGAGTGAATATTTTCCGTTCGGTTTGCCGTCCGGTCTTCCCAAGTGACTCGCCAAAATAACTGCCGCTCCTTTATCGAGTGCATATTTTATTGTAGGCAGTGCAGCCTCTATGCGCTTGGTGTTGGTGATTTCGTTGGTGACCTTGTCTTGCGGAACATTAAAATCCACGCGAATAAATGCACGCTTACCTTTCAGGTCTAAGTCCTCTATAAAGAGTTTTGACATTGTTCATCTCCTTTTCAAAGAAAATTCGTTATGGGGAAGGTAGAAAACTCACTCGGCGGTGCAGGGGTATAGGGTATGGGGTATGGGGTGTGGGGAATAGAGTGTAAAGTTGAAAGTGGGGGTATAGGGTCGGCTACGCTCACCGACTGTACCCCGTCACTTGGGAGCACTTACCATGCCTTTACGCTATGCCCCTTTGGAAAATCCAAAATGCTCACATTTAAAACATCGGGCTGTTTCAAAACAAAAAGTCCGAGATTTAGAGCGTGGTTAATCTGCCGTTTATCAGCAAAGGCAAATGTCATTGCACCGTATATTTCTTTACAATGCCGGGAGCAACTACGCTTTCTATCAGGGTGCCGATTTTATTGCTCAGGTTGCCTACAATAGCATTGTTCTTTTTCAAGCCTTCGGCAACTTCCCTTAAATCTTCACTAACAGCATCTAGCCTCGCATCGTGCTCGGCTTGCTCACGCGCATACTTGGCATCGCGCTCAACAAATATTTGTCTCAGTTCTTCTACGGTCATAACAACTCCTTCTTGTGTTTGCTCTTTAGACGCCTCTCAAACCACAAAATGAATTATAAATATACAAAAACAAAACCAACGGATTTCGCATTTGCAAAACCCAAACACACAGCTCGGCTACGATCTCCGGGCGTGGGTTGGATCTTGGGGGGGAGGAAGGTCATCTCCCATTGACCCCCTTGATAGCGGCAACGGCTATTGCCCCAAAACCGGATACGACCACATCCACAGAGGCAACTTCCTTATCGAAAACTATGCACAACGCCGCCAATCCTAAAACCATAGCGAACAACAACACAGTAAACCACTGCCCACGAGTTTTGAATCTTGTGTCCCGATCCAAAATTTTGTTGCCCATACTCAGTCTGTGCGACAAAGCCTCCTCCGTCATTTTCATAATCCGCTCAGGGAACGATGGATCTACCTGTTGCAACCCTCTCATGATTTCGGGGTGCGGAACATCGCCTTGATAAAAAGTTGTCGTTTGCACGCGAATTGGTGTATCACTTGGATTTGGCACTATCAATAGCCCCCTGCATCAAATCACTCACTTCCCGAAACGCTTTCCCCACCTCCGCAAAAGCAGTACCCATAGTTATCGGCTCATTTGGGTCAAAAACATCCTTGGGTAAACCAGAAGAGGGAAACAAAGTAAAAGAAGCCATCCCGGTAGAGACGAGCGAGCAAAATTGGTGTACTTTATTCATATCTTTTTTCCTCTCTTCTAAATATACAAAAATAAAACAACCGCCATCGGTAGGGGCGGCATTTATGCCGCCCAACTACAGGGTTGCATCAATGCAACCCCTACCGAAAACAAAACCAATTTCGCATTTGCAAAACCCAAACACACGGGTCGGCTGTGCTCGCCGGGCGTGGGATGTCCCTTGGGTCTACCACGCCTTAGCCTTGCAGCCTTCGGGGAATTCCATAATCTCAGTGCCCACAATATCAGGTTGCTTTAGCACATAAAAACCTTGCCTCAAGGCATAATCAATATGAGATTCCTTTGCTACGGCAAAAGAAAATGCTCCGTATATGTTTTTGCCTTTGAACCGGCT
This sequence comes from Fibrobacterales bacterium, assembly GCA_025997455.1. Taxonomy (GTDB): domain Bacteria; phylum Fibrobacterota; class Fibrobacteria; order Fibrobacterales; family Fibrobacteraceae; genus BNUP01. The sequence continues at coordinate 20,756 of BNUP01000011.1, forward strand.
TAAGGTTCTCATTAGTTCCATCCGCAGTACATGCTTATCAATATCTTTTTTATGAAGTTCTGTTTTAGATTCTACGGCTATTACAAATTTTCCGTTCTCTAACAGTGTGTCAATTTCTGCTAAGTTAAGATCAATATTATAATCATCAGAAAGCACAACCTCAGCGGAGACAGAATCGAAATGAAAGCCTTTCTCGTTGAATTTCTCAACAATCCCAGGTGCAACAATACTCTCTACCAGTTTGCCGACCTTTCTTGTTAAACGCTTCATTTCAAAGGTATTGTCGTCAAGTTTACGGTTATTTTCATCAAGCCTGCGATTGTTGTCGTCAAGTCTGCGATTGTTGTCGTCAAGCCTGCGATTGTTGTCGTCAAGCCTGCGATTGTTGTCGTCAAGCCTGCGATTGTTGTCGTCAAGCCTGCGATTGGTCGCATCCATCCTCTCTCCGAGCGAACGAATTTGTGCATCAGTTTTGGCAAACCTCGCATCTGTCTTGGCATCGCGCTCGGCTTGCTCACGCACATACTTAGCATCACGCTCAACAAATATTTGTCTCAGTTCTTCTACGGTCATAACAACTCCTTTTGGTGTTTGCTCTTTAGACGCATCTCAAACCACAAAATGAATTATAAATATACAAAAACAAAACCAACGGATTTCGCATTTGCAAAACCCAAACACACGGCTCGGCTACGATCTCCGGGCGTGGGTTGGCAATTGGGGTATCATATATCCCATGGATTTTTGATTTCAATGTTTGAAATATTTTTAAAATCTTTGACATTACGCGTAACTATCACAAAATTATGTACTATCGCTGTTGCCGCAACAATGGCATCGTGCAATTTTATTTTATAAATTCTGCGTATGTCAATTGTTTTATTGATTACTGCATTATCAATAGGTACAATACTGGCATAGCTTACAAAATCTATCATTTGTTGCCCCACATTCGCAAAACCCAACAATTCCATTTTATTTATAGCAGACAGGTTCACGCCTTTATTTATTATATCAAACAAACATTGCTGCACAGTTATCGGAAACTGCCCACTCATAAAATCTATAACTACATTTGTGTCTAATAGGAATCTCGATTCCATTCGTTCCTCATTTGGACTAGCTCTTTTTGCAACTCTTCGCCTTGTTCCTTGGATATGCAACCAAAAAAACGCTCCGCGAAAGTCGGTTGGGCAATGCTTTCTGTGGGCGTAATAAGACGCACCAAATCGACTCGCTCCATGTCTCGGAGAAAGTCTATTGCCTTAGGATTTCTGAGTTCTACCGTTAATGTCATATCTTTTTTCCTTTCTTCTAAATATACAAAAATAAAACAACCGCCATCGGTAGGGGCGGCATTTATGCCGCCCAACTACAGGGTTGCATCAATGCAACCCCTACCGAAAACAAAACCAATTTCGCATTTGCAAAACCCAAACACACGGGTCGGCTGTGCTCGCCGGGCGTGGGATGTCCCTTGGGTCTACCACGCCTTAGCCTTGCAGCCTTCGGGGAATTCCATAATCTCAGTGCCCACAATATCAGGTTGCTTTAGCACATAAAAACCTTGCCTCAAGGCATAATCAATATGAGATTCCTTTGCTACGGCAAAAGAAAATGCTCCGTATATGTTTTTGCCTTTGAACCGGCTTAAGGTTCTCATTAGTTCCATCCGCAGTACATGCTTATCAATATCTTTTTTATGAAGTTCTGTTTTAGATTCTACGGCTATTACAAATTTTCCGTTCTCTAACAGTGTGTCAATTTCTGCTAAGTTAAGATCAATATTATAATCATCAGAAAGCACAACCTCAGCGGAGACAGAATCGAAATGAAAGCCTTTCTCGTTGAATTTCTCAACAATCCCAGGTGCAACAATACTCTCTACCAGTTTGCCGACCTTTCTTGTTAAACGCTTCATTTCAAAGGTATTGTCGTCAAGTTTACGGTTATTTTCATCAAGCCTGCGATTGGTCGCATCCATCCTCTCTCCGAGCGAACGAATTTGCACATCAGTTTTGGCAAACCTCGCATCTGTCTTGGCATCGCGCTCGGCTTGCTCACGCGCGTACTTGGCATCGCGCTCAACAAATATTTGTCTCAGTTCTTCTACGGTCATAACAACTCCTTTTGGTGTTTGCTATTTAGACGCCTCTCAAACCACAAAATGAATTCTAAATGTACAAAAACAAAACCAACGGATTTCGCATTCACAAAACCCAAACCCACGGCTCGGCTGTGCTCGCCGGGCATGGGTTGGATCTTGGGGGAGGGGGTTAGGCTACAGTCATTTTTTCCCTCACCATGGATCCGATAATTTCAGCAGGGCTTTTACGCAAAACAGATGATTTGGTAAAAAGATAATCTATGGAAAGATTATCCAAGCCAAACAATCTAGCGTTTCGCTTGCTGATAAACCCGGTTCCGTTCGAACCGACTTTGGGAGTTGTTTTAGTAAGCAACTCATCTAAAGCATCGTAATTTTCTTCGTTAGAGTCTAGCATATTTATTCTCCTATTTCAATAGTGTCACAAAGGCAGGTCTGCATTTCATTGCATGAAAAACTACAACTGAATCCTCATCCACCGCTTTATACAATATCTCTATCAAATTAGCGTTTTTATCGAAACCTATAAGCAAATTCTTGTCTGTCATGCCCAGATCTTCTAAAACAGCATCGTATTCCACAGTTTTAAAAGCCCATAATATATCGGCTTCCGTCACACCGTGCTTAAAAGCCGATTTAGCGTATTCGACATTAACATTCATCATTCATTTTCCCTTTCTTCTAAATATACAAAAACAAAACTAACGGATTCCGCATTCACAAAACCCAAACCCACGGGTCGGCTACGATTGCCGGGCGTGGGGTGGCACCCTTGGGGGGGCATTATGCAGTCTTTCTAATAGGCTGCACTTTTGAGAACAACTCATGCAATGGTTTTGACAATTCTCTTGAGTTGAATTCTAAAACAACATCTTCCGGAAATTGTTCAAGTTCCGAAGGATTATCAATTAGATAATTCGTAAATTCGGAGAGCAAGTCAATATCTCGAGCAACACCACTATCATTTATCATTTTTTACCTCTCATGTTAGATATATACATTTCACGATACCACTTCCATCGTTCTTTCAAATCGTTGTCAGCATAATCAAATGCCGCCTTTAATGTGTCAAATTCAAAAAATCTCTTTTCTTTATCACCATTTGGCCATAAAACATCCTTATGAAATTTACCGTGAGCACAATCATAACGGACAATTGAAACCCAATTACCACCTATCATTGATTCGTATTGTCGCACACCATTTATCAATTGACCTCTCTCCGTCATAATACTTGTCCTAACTCTATTCAATCCATCATCGCCAATAGATACTAAAAACTGTATTTCTCTCATATCCCCCAAATATAGCAATTTATTCTAACAATTCCAATCAACAGTAGTTTGCAAAACCCAAACCCACGGGTCGGCTACGATTGCCGGGAGTGGGTTGGATCTTGGGGGGAGGAAGGTCATCTCCCATTGACCCCCTTGATTGCGGCAGTTGCAATTGTTCCAAAACCTGCAATAAGTGCCGCAATTGCGGTTTCTTGCTTTCCAACAAAAACAAATAATGTCGCTATTCCAAGAATCAAAGCAAAAAGAAGAACGGTTAGCCACTGACCTCTCGTCCTAGATTTTATATTCTCTTTTGCTATCAGTACAGAAACATTTGCGTTCTCTTCGGTAATTTTCATAATGCGTTCAGGAAATGACTCATCGACCCGCTTTAAGCCAAGCATAATATCGGGATGAGGAATATTACCCTGATAAAATACAGCTGTCTGGACAGACCTCTGTATGCGTTCATCTTTTTGCAATTCGTCATTATCTTTGGACATAATCTATAGCCTGTTGCATTTGTCCACTAGTTAAACGAAACGACTCCCATGTTTTTGCAAAGGCTGCATCCAATGTTGGCGGCTCTATGTTATTATTGGGAAATAACGAGATAGTTGCAGAGGCAGAACCTATGGCATAGAACCCGTTAAGAAAAGAGTTCGCAAAATGTTTAACGCTGTTCATATCTTTTTTCCTTTCTTCTAAATATACAAAAATAAAACAATGCAACCCCTACCAAAACCTAAACCCACGGTTCGGCTACGATCGCCGGGAGTGGGTTGTCCCACTGGGGGGGGTTGTCAATAGATTACCATGCTTTATCAAGTTTACATTTGGCATTTCCAGCATTGCTATCTGTTCTACAAACAACTAAATTCACTGCATCTCCACCTAAACTTTCTATTTTTGTATCTTCGTTACTAAAATTACAGTTGTCCTTAGCAATAGTTGTAAATAAAACGCTTCCAGTTTCATTCCTTACCTGAATCGTACAAGAATTAGTGAGATATTCATTACATGAAAGTTTCATAGTGTAGTTATGCTCAATATTATCAGTTTGAGCATCCTGGCTAACTAAGAAGCAATCGTTTTGGTGTAAATACCCAACGTCTGTACCAGTTCCCACACTATTCAACACAGTAACCGTTATCCGCTCACTCTTTACCGTGCCCGAGGCGTTCGTGGCTTCCAGATGATAGTAGAATGTACCTGTAGTTGCTACGGAAGGTGTAAAGTAGTTTCCGTCAACCGTTCCCGTAGAGACATCGGTGCAACCCGTTGTTCTGTCATTGCTAGTGCAAACTTTCCACTGGGTAGAAACAGCCCCTGTTACAGCAGGTTCTATCCTTGTAATCGCCGGAGTAGTTTGATTCTGTTTATACGAGTAAGAGTTTTCTGCCAAAGTAATACTTGGCAGAGGCGGTGTCACCGTTACCGTTCCGCAATCTTGCTCTGAACCGATTGGAGTGCCACCGGCACCGCAGGTTGCCACTAAGCCAATGGTGTAAGTGTTAGCCGTCCATGACGAAGTGGTTGGCCATGCGGCAGGAGCACTAGCATCGCCCTCGCCGACTTTCACTGTATATCCAAGGGTTATTGTTTTACCGGTCCCTCCGCCGCAACGCTCAAAATCAGTCCAATGCGTTGTGCCGCTGGGTTCAGGAGCAACCAATGCGGCAAGTGCAGGGGATTCCGCTGTAATCAATTGTCCATCGGCAGTCCAAGAGCAACCGGTAAAACTCGGCTCGTAAAAATTGCGCACAGTCAACGCTCCGGTCGTAATCGAGCCGGTTATGTCAATAGAGGTGGCTCCGGCATTACAAGTAGCGGTTACGATAGTGGCCGTTATGCCATCATCATTCGTGACCACCGTACCCGGTATAGTCGTACCATTGGAACTACTGTAGGTATATGCAGGTGTATCGGTGCAAAGTTCGGCACCATCTAATGTGACAACGGGTGTTGCCGTACTTGTTGTAACGAGGTTTGCATTTGCCCAAGCAACAGAGGTAACCTTGGGTTGTTTTACCTGCAAGGCATTGGTGCAGGGCACAGAAACAGTATATGTTTCGTCACTGCAAGTAGCTGAAACAAGCGTTGCATTGAAAGTAGCGACAGCAGTTGAAACCGGAGTTGATGGAGTATAGTCAAATGAACCCGTAACCGTCCCTGTGCAAAGGTTGTCAATGTCAGTAGCCTCGGTTATGGCAGGAGCGACTACCGCACCACCCACAAGAATAGTAGGCACAAGCCAAGAACAAGTAAATGTTGGTTTCTGTTTCACGGATAGTGTGTTTCCGGTAGCAGGATATGTTTTACCATTAGTGCAGGTAACAGTGACTTTGGCTTGGTCGTAGGTTCCACGCACCGGATTATTCATCGTCAGTCCGGTGAACGCAATTACAGGAGACTGGCAAATATTAGCCTCATCGTCTTTGTCATTATCTGTTAAGGTTATCTTGTCGCTAACATCGGTTCCGCTCCAAACGGTTAATGGGAGTGCCCAATCATAAGTAAAGCTAGGCACAATAACCTTTGCCGCCGCAGCACTAATTCCGTTTGTCGGGAAATTATGCAAGGTATTGGTAACTTTGCAAGTGTAGTTGTATGTCCCCGGCGTTGTAGAGAAACCATTGAATGTTTTACCTGTAGCTATTGGGTCTGAACTACCGCTTAGGAACCACTGATATGTCAAATTTGCTTCATCCCCAACACCTCCGGTAATGACAGGATCACAAGTGAGAATAGGTGTCGTCAAATCGCGAATGATTGTAGGCTCAGGAGTGCCGATTTGGGTGAAGGTAAATGTTACCGGGTCGCTCGGGTCAGAGAATGCCTCTTGACCGCCCTCAGTATTTTTCACCACCAAGTAATATTGGTCTGACACATTCGCTGTCGGAAAATTTTCGGCTGTATAGGGGTTATAATTGATAGCGGTCGCACCGGTGATTAAATTATCTGCGGTGGTGCCGTTTTTATACCACTGATAAGTTGTCGTACCTATAGGTGTAGGAGCCGTGCCGTTAAAGATGTTCCCTGACCCTATGGCAGTTGTGTACTGAACCTTGTCTGCGAAACTGACGGTGGCAGGCGAGATGGTTGGCTTGTTTGGTTTTTCCGCTTTTATGGTGACTTGGATGTTTTCGGTTGTTGCTTTGGTTTCGGTATTGGAAGCAACTGTGCCGGGATTAACTGTGACGGAATTGGTTACCTCAACTTTGTATTGCGAAACGCCGGATGTGCCCGTGGGCACTTGGAATGTTGCCCCGGTGCCGAGCGTGGTGCCCGGTGTGCCGTCTTTGTACCATTTGTAGGTGAGAACTCCGCCTTGCCCAGTGATGATTGCCTCATTTGTGACGGTTACCGAAATGTTGTTGTTATCGCTCTCACCTTTATTGAACTCGTAGGTATTTGCAATAGTTACCAATGGCGTAATAGGTACCTTGACTACGGCAGAGGTGGTTGCGGAAGAACTCACTGAATTTACCTTATAAGTTACGGTTGCGATGCAAGTGGTGTTTCCTTCAATTAGAGGAGAATCATTTTGAGGAGAATTAAGAGTGATGCTGGTATTTGCCCCTGTGGATGGTTCAATAGTTTTACTATTTGCACCAGTACAATCCCATCCATAAGAAACTGATAAGCCTTCATAAGTCGGTTGGTTTGATACAGTGGGAGCTAGTGTAGCAGTTTGATCAGAACTATAAACTTTATCTAGAAGTTGTGTAATCACCGGATTTTCCGGCATAATTGTCGCAGTCACAGCATTGCCTACATCTTTGTAGTTTTCCGGTTGGTAGTTATCATCAGCACCACAAAGATATTTCAAATAAATCTTTTTGCCGACATCGGTAGTTTGGAGTGTATATGTGGGATCTGTCCCAACAGGTTCCTCTACTCCTTCGCGTTTCCATTCGTATGTACATGCCTCGCCAACCAAACCTGTGGCATCTGTTCTAACAGCCGTAAGCACTGTGCCCGGCAGCAAGGTGGCGGACGAACTGCTAATTGTTGCCGTAATTCCCACCAACTCAAAATGGTAATAATAACTGTCCTCTAAAATGACCAATTTATCTGCACCTAAAACCTTTACTTCTATCTTTTTTTGGTTTTTCCAATTGTTCCACGAATAGTTGATTTCTGTGCCTGCTACTCCGTTCCATTCCCACTCCGAAACGCCAACTTTTGTGCCACCGTCTGTGAGTACCAAGTATGTGCCGGCACGAGAGAACAGAGCGGTTAAACCACTAGGAGCGTCTCCACCATCAACTTCGTTGTTCCCTATCTCATCAATAGTTACTTTTTTCAAACTCCAAACTCGAGTGAGTTTTTTAGTGTTAGGGTCATCTGTGCCTTCGAGAGAGTTATCACTTGCGACATAAGTTCCATCTTCTATTGTAAAGGATAGACGGCTATTTTTGACATCAATCTGAACATTCGTAAGTGGGCCTATTTCGGTAAGCGTAATTGTACCATCATCAGTCGTACTCACTGCGTAAGTACCGATATGCACCGTTCCAAGTTTAGTGTCATCCGCAGCCTTGAACAACGCCGTAACTTTGCCTGCCACCTTTTGTAGGAGGCTTGGTCTTTCTATTGCCACAAAGTAGCCGTATTCGGTAAATTCAATGGAGGCGTAGGGCGAGTTTGGGTCTTCTATTGTCCATTTGCCGAGTATGGTTTTGGCTATGGCATCGCTTTCAACAGCGACAAACTCACCGTTAGAACCGCGACCGGTGGGCGATACAGTGCCGTCACTGCACGAAAAAATTAACGCGGCAAACGCAAAAAGCAAAATTAGTTTGTACATAAGACCCCCGGGCAATAGCACTCATATATAAATATATATTTTTTTTGGGCAAAGCGGTAGAAAAAAAGTGGGGGGAATATGCTGAAATGTTTCAATACGCCTTTATTTTGCCCGGCAGTTCGGTTATTGTGTTGCCTTCCAAACGCAAAACGCCAATGCCCAATTCTTTTGCCTTTGCAAGCACAAAAGGGTCGTAGGAAAGGCTTGCGATACCCAAATCAAACTCTCGTTCCCAATTGTCATAAAAAAACTACTTGACAAGTCTCAAAAAAAATGCTATATTTAGGGTGAAATTTGGAGATTTTTATGAGCCGTATATGTGATGTTACAGGAAAAGGTGGTTTAGTCGGGAACCGGGTATCTCATTCCAATCGCAAAAAAAAGGTTAGGTTGTTGCCGAATCTTCACAAGAAGAACTTTTTTATACCTGAAGAAAATCGTTGGGTAACGCTTAAAGTCAGCAATCAGGGACTTCGCACAATAGACAAAAAAGGCATCGCGGCTGTAGTTGCCGAATTGGGTCTTTGATAGTTGCAGAGTTGGGTCTTTAAGTAATGTGTCGTTCATTGTTGCTTTTCTTGCATATTTAGAAAATCTCATAATCAATCGCTCCTTTGGGCAATCGTCTGTGTATTATCCGCAGACGGTTCATTTTTTTTTACGGCAAAATTTTTGGGACACTTTTTTTGTGTTCGTTATGGTCTTTGCGGCGGCATTGTGCTCGCTTGGAGTTTTGTTGTTTGTGCGGGAATATAAGAAAAATTTGAAAAGCGATTTTAGCGATTTGTCTTTTTTTTTGAGAATGGAAGAAAAACTTGTGAAAAGGCAGGCTTTTTTTGCCTCTGCCCCAAAGCAATTATTTTTATGGGCAATTATTGCCCCGCTGATTTTTTTGTCTGTTGCAATTGTCGATTTTTTTTTGGGTAAAGGTATTGGAGGTCAAATAAAAATTTCTTTTGAAAATAACGATGCGGATTTATTTTTTGGCGGTTTAGCAACTGTTGTCTTTTTCATTTTGGGGTGGTATGCCTGTGTTATCTTGGGTGGATTTTTCCGTCGATAAAGTGATTAAACCGATGTCGTTATATTTGGAAAACGGCGATTTTCTGTTTTTGGCGGGCGAAACAGAACACGGTATTTTGCTTAGAGCACTTGCGGGATTTATGCCAAAAGAATCTAACTGCACAAAGGCGGCAAGGGTAAAGGGAAAATCTTTGAACGGCGAAAAACTTCCTGCGGTTCTTTTACCGAAAAATGCGGTTGAGGCACTGCCAAAGCACAGAACCATAAGAGAATTTGCACTTGATATTTCTAACAACAGAACAAAACAAACGCTCGAAAAATACGCCGTTGAATGCGGAATTGATATTGATTTTTTGAATTGCAAACCTGCAGAACTCGACCTGCACGATTTGCAGAAAATTACGCTTTGGCTCACATCTCTGTATAAAACCGTTGCAATTTTTGTGGAAGAACCGGAATGCGGTTTTTGCCATTCGGTGCGACCTTTAGATTTTTTGCAAAATATGTTAAAAATTGGCACTACCTCCTGCGTTGTGTATTTTACGCCTCAAAAAGAGAATATTTTGGCGAAGGCAAAAAATTTGCAATTCTGCAATGCAAAGGTTGCAGTGTTCTGTGCCGATATGCTTGTGGAGTATGGCGATGCCTCATCGGTTTTGTGTAATCCTCAACACGCATATACCAAAGAATATTTGAAAAGCGGCGTTGCTATGCGAAAAAAGAATGGTTCGCTGTGGAATTACTGTGCGGCGGATTGCGATAATTCTCCGAATTGCCCTAAACGAATCGCAGATCCTCCAACTATGCAGGACTGCAACGATACTAACACAGGCGAGCACAGAGTGATTTGTTTGCGGGCAGTGTGAGGGGAGATGGGAGTGTAAAGTTGAAAGTGTAAAGAGTAGAGAGTAGAGAGTAGAGAATAATAACTTTACTCTTTCAACTCTTGCACCGCCGAGTTGTCCACTTCCCACACCCTACACGCCACACCCTATACCCCACCCTGCACCGCCGAGTTCTCCACACCCCACACCCTATACCCCATTTTCTACCTTCCCCCTAATGTCTCCTATTTTTGCTTTGCCGATTGCGTATTTGCTCGGTTCAATTCCAACGGCGGTTTGGGTTTCAAGAGCGTTCAAAGGTATAGATATTCGTGACCATGGCAGTAAAAACGCGGGACTCACGAATGTGTTTAGGGTCTTGGGGTGGAAGCCTGCTTTGCCTGTGGTGGCAGTTGATTTGGCAAAAGGTTTTTTTGCTCCGTTTATCGCATTGCAGTTAAATGCCGCACCCAATGGGACGGCGATTTATTCTTGGTTGCCTATTGCCGCAGGTATGCTCGCGATTTTGGGACACAGTTTGACTTGCTTTGCGGGGTTTCGCGGAGGTAAGGGCGTTTTGACCGCACTCGGCGTGTTTCTCGCTCTAAGTCCTGCGGTTGCGATTTCGTGTTTTGCATTTTGGCTTTTGTTGCTTGCAATTACAAAGTATGTTTCGGTGGCGAGTATCGGGGCGTGTCTGTTGCTTGCGGGTTTATCTTCATTCGGGTTTGTATCGGCATTTGCAAACGGTTTATTTGCAACAGACATATATGTCCTAATTTTATCTTGGCTCGTTGCAATTTTTGTGATTTACAAGCATAAGGCGAATATGGTTCGTTTATGGAACGGAACGGAAAACGGCTTTGGCAACAGGAGGAAAAAATGACAGAAGACTTAAACGAAGAATGCGGTGTTATGGGAATTTTTGACGGCGAAAACATAGTGCGTAATTTGGCTATGGGTCTTTACGCCTTGCAACATCGAGGACAAGAAAGTGCGGGAATTGCGGCTACCGACGGCGAAAAGGTACGGGTGCGAAAGTCTATGGGCTTGGTTTCAAACTTGGTGCATAACGGAAAATTAGATGAAATCGACAACAGTTTTGCGGCTATAGGGCATGTGCGATACAGCACAACAGGCTCAAGCACTCTCGCAAATGCACAGCCGATTTTGGTAACCTGCAAATGGGGTTATTTGGCGGTGGTGCATAACGGAAACATCACCAACGCACATGAACTCCGCGCCGAAATGGAAAGTGCCGGACACATATTTCAATCGACATCAGATTCCGAAGTTCTTCTGCACGAGATTTCACGCACCAAAGCGGACAATTTACCCGATGCAATTCGTAAAGCGATACCGAAATTTAAGGGAAGTTTTTGCCTGCTGTTTTTGACAAACGATTCTATGTATGTGGTGCGCGACGGTTTTGGGTTTCGTCCGCTTTGCATAGGTCGCAGAAATAATTCTTGGGTATTTGCAAGTGAGAGTTGTGCTCTCGATTTGCTCGGTGTAGATTATGTTCGCGATGTTAAACCGGGTGAATTTATCACCATAAATAGACATGGTTTATCTGCCGAGCAGTTGATAGAGAAAAAACGAAAGGCACATTGCATTTTTGAGTTTATATATTTCGCCAGACCAGACAGCAAAATTTTTGAACAGAATTGCGATAAAATAAGACGGAGAATGGGGAAAAAATTGGCAGAGGAAAATCCCGTTCAGGCGGATATAGTTATTCCCGTTCCCGACAGTTCCACCACCGCCGCACTCGGCTACGCACAAGCATCTGGCTTAAAATTTGAAATAGGATTACTCAGAAATCATTATGTGG
>BNUP01000012.1 GCA_025997455.1 Fibrobacterales bacterium
TTTTCCGTATAAAGCAACATCGGCACTTTCGCAATACGGACATAAAACCTTAACATAAACCATATATCACCTCTATTTTGATTTATACCAATATAGAAATAATAATTTAACTAATTTATGACATTACTCAAAAATCTGGCAGTTATCCGCACGCATCTTTTCAGTTAAACAAAAACGGAGGAAAGTTATTTTTACTTGATACTTTATGGCAAATAAGAGACTCTGTTCAATATCCTGCGGAAACAAAAGAACTTTCCTTTGCCAAAAATTTTGATACAGAAAAATGGGCTTTTAGCAAGCCGCCAACGCCGAATGCCGCTAACTCAAGCGACATATACACAGAGCAGGCGGAGCAACCAGCACCGGAGGGATTTCCAAAATCCGGTTATTACGAAACAGAACTCATATTCACAATTCCCGGACAAACCGAACAGGAATATGTAGCCTGCGATTCAACCGGAGCATTGCCAAACGAAAATTCGTTTCTAAAATCCGGAGTTTCTCTCACTCTTACAAAAACAACAATTTTGCGCTGTTCTCAATTCAAAAGCGGAGCATTTCCAAGCGAAGCAATTTTGCGGACATACATCATTGGCGAACGAAAGCCTAATTTGCCTGTGGTTTCCATTGCGATAGACCCAATTCAAATGTTTGACTCCACGAGCGGAATTTATGCGACAGGATTAAATGCGAGTTCAAATTATCCGTATTTCGGTGCGAACTATTGGGAAGAAATTGAATTTCCCGTTCAAATCGATTTTTTTGAAAACGGAGCAAAATTCGCTTGGACTTATCCTGCGAGTTTGGGAATTTTTGGCAATTACAGCAGGGCTAATCCCAAAAAATCCGTAGTGATAGAATTCAAAGAAAAAAGCGGACAAAAGAATTTGAAATATGCGTTGTTCCCGGAATATCCGGAACTCCAAAAATTTAAGAATTTTATTTTACGCAACAACGGCGGAAATTTTGGTAAGGACTATATTCGTGATATGCTTATGAGTTCGCTCACAGATGGCTTGGGACTCGATTACCAAAAGGGTCGTGCGGCTATTGTCTATTATAACGGAAAGTATTTTGGCATTCATAATTTGCGGGAACGCTCCAACGCAGAATATTTTGAAACAAATTACGGTATAGATAAAAATAATATCGATTTAGTTAAGGGGAATGGCGAAGTTTCGCACGGGTCAGATGCAGATTTTCAAAGCATTTTGAGTTGGCTCAACGGGCTGAATGCAATGAGCGATGCCGATGTTGCAGAATTGTCTAAAAAAATTGATTTGAATAATTACACTAATTATATTCAAAGCGAGATTTATTTTTTGAATAAGGATTGGCTTGCAAACAACTTAAAGAGGTGGCGTTCTAATTTACCGGAAACAAAATGGAAGTGGTTTTTATACGATACAGATTTCGGATTTGGCGGCTATGACGACCCTCCGGGAGTGAAAATGTTTGACTTTGCAACTGAGGCGAACGGACCCGAATACCCGAATCCTCCACATTCAACGCTTATAACTCGGCGATTATTTGCGAATGAAAATTATCGGAATACATTTATAAATAGATTTTCGTTTTTGCTTGCCACACAATTTGCTCCTGCTAATGTATCTGCAAAAATCAATTCTTTAATGCAGGCAATTGCAAGTGAAATTCCATTAGATCAAAAACGGTGGAATTTGAGTGCGGCAAAAATGGATGCGGAGTTGGAAGTTATCAGGGAGTTTGGAAAAAATCGTCCAACTGAAATGCAAAAAGAAATTGAGGATTTTTTTGATTTGGGGAAGAGTTACAAATTTACCCTTTCAAAAACAGGAAACGCAAAAGTGTTCATTCACGATTTGCCGATATTCGGCGATGCGGCTGTTTTCACCGTATATGAGGGCGTTCCCGTGAAAATAAAAATGATTTCTTCGGCAGGCGAAACAATCGAGCGAGTTTTTGAAGTTGTCAGCGACACGGCTTTTGTTGCGAGTTACTGAGTTTAACCCCATTCAACGGTGGTGTTTTCTACGGTATTTAAAAGAGCGGTTCCGGTGGAGTTGCCATCGCCTGTGAATTGCAGAATTTTTTTGGAGAATTTTTTGGCTAAGTCTAATTCGTGAGTAGAAATGAGAATGGTTTTGCCGCCCGTGCGGAGTGCAGAGTGCGGAGTGGTTAATTGCGTTAAGAATTTGAACAATTTTATTCTGCTCGGATAATCTAAAAAGGCGGTTGGTTCGTCTAAAAGTAATATGTCGGTATCTTGGGCGAGTGCCCGTGCAAGCGATACTCGCCCGCGTTGCCCATCGCTTAAAAAATTTACTCGGCGATTTGAAAATTCGGTGAGTTCCAAACAGTTTATTGCAGTGTTGATTATTTCTAAATCGCGTGAGGTTATGCGGTCGAATATGTTTGTGTGCGGAGTTCTGCCGAGTGCGATAAAATCGAATACTTTTATATTGACTTCACTTGGGAAAGCGGCAGGAACAAAAGCGATTTGTTTGGCGAGTTTGCGAGGCGGTATTGCCGAGATGTTTTCGCCGCTGACGGTAATGTTTCCGCATAGCGGTTTTATTAAGCCTGCTATGGTTTTTAGAAAAGTGCTTTTTCCGCTGCCGTTTCTGCCTATAAGTGCAATAAAATCACCTTCATCAAAGTTAAAACTCAGGTTTGAGGCGAGAGGGAAGGCATAACCTACCGATAAATTTTTTGTGCAAAAAGACATTTGGCGATTGGGTATAGTAGGCTCTGAAGAACTCGTTAAGAGGTCGTCAGAGCCTACTAAGCGACACGGGCGAACTGAGATTACTATATCCGTTTTATAATTATTCGCCGTTTTGTTTAGCATATTGCAAATATATATAATTTTACACTGCTGTCCGGTTTAGCAACAATCAAATCGCCGCCGGAGCAATAAACACGCAGGTTGGTCTATGGTAAATGGACATTCTTCCCTCTCCCTTCTCCCCACTTTCAACTCTTACAATAAGTATAGCCGCCCACTTGTAAAAAAATTGAGATAAACTATATGAATAATGGCGGACAATAAGTATAGCCGCCCAATTAAAAAGGAGTTGTGATAATCTGTATAAACTATGGCGGACAATAAGTATCATCGCCCTATTAAAAGGAAATCTGAGATAATCTGTATAAGTCTTGGCGATAAACCTCCCACCGTTTATCTTCAAAAATAAATATTTGCATTTGCGGTTAACATCGACAAAAAAGCATCTTTCAAATTTACGCTGTTTTTTGTTTCACCCGATATTCCGTTAAAGGACTTTCCAAAAGGTATTATAAACGGTTTTTGAACTCCGTATTGAATTGCAAATTTATCAAATTTTATTTTTTTTGAGTTGATGCTCAATATGGCAAAAGCAAAGCCGTTGTTTTTTAATTGAATTGTAGCGAGTGTGTCGAAAACTTCATCTTGCCCGTAAAATTTTCTGTGCTTATAGTGCATTTTGCCGTTCATTTTTCCGTATAAAGAAATGACTCCTCCTAATTTCAAAGCGTAGTTTGCAAAATTTCCTTCGAAACTTAAATTTGTTATTTCATAGAGTGCTTTTATTTTTAAGAGTCCGTCTGCATTGTAAAAACTATACGGAAATAAAAAGTAATGTTGGTTGGCGGCGGTTAAAGAACCGTTTGCATTCATATTTGCAGATACAAATCCTATTGTTGCATTGAGATGATTTGCGGAATATTTGTAGGAAACATTTGAAAAATAAAAATCGGAATTAAATAATTCTAATTCCTCGTTGTTCAAAATTTGCATTTTCCCAAAATAAAAACCTGCATTCACGGAACTATTGCCCAAATTAAAAGTTCCGCTAAAAGCGTTTATGCTCGGTAAATGCGGTTTCCCGTAAAAATATTCAAAATCTCCGCTTTGCCATTTTCCTCGACCAAATAAAAAAGAAGGTGTAAATGTTCCTTTTCCAATTGCAAAAGAAAGTTCCGTTTGCAGAAAAAATATGTTTCCGCCATCGCTCGTTATTTTTGTTGACGCATAATCAAAAGAAAGAGGTTCTTGAAACAGCACAGTTGCACTTAAATTCAAGTTCTCATTTTTGTGTTCAAAATTGTAAATTTTTGCATATTCATAAATATAAAAGGCACTCGCCTCGTTAAAAGCGAATGCAAAAGAAACAAAATGCAAAACAAGTGCAATTAAAATTCTATTCATAGAAAACCTCTAAAAATTCTCTTTGTAACACAATTCCACAGATTTGAGTTTTTAGAGACGACGGCGAACCTGCAAAAAATAAACATTCTCATAGTTCGCCAATGTCGCTTAGAGAACCTCTATCAACCACTTATGAGGTTAATAGAGGTTCTCCATAGTAAATGCCGATTACCTCTTAGCCGAGATAATCAGTTATTACTTGTAATATTTTTCAAAAATAATTTGTGCCCAGTCGTCGGTAATGCCCAAGTTGATATATTGATCTTTTATATCCTCTGTTTCTTTACCCAGAATCAAAGCCTTAATTGTGTTCGCTTTTAGTTTCAAATATAACTCTTCAACTTCCGCATAATTATTTGCGGTGACTTTATAATAGTCATCATCATCCGTGTAAAAAACGGGTTTTCCGCTTTCGGTTTCAAATAAATTGTTGAGCGACAAATAACCCTCTTTGAAAAAATTTCCCAAATCGATACCGCCAATCACATCTTCTCCGTCGGCAACAGGCCAACTGCCGCTTGTGGGGTCTTCGGGAATCCAGAATTTTTCTCCGTTATTTATTGCAGTTATTAACTTTTGCATTCCCGTATTTATTGTGGAATACGACTCTTTTACTTTTGAAGGATAAAGCGGACTCTCCTTTATGTATTCGTAAGAACCTTGAGCACTTTGAATTGCTTTGATAAAATCAGCCTTTGCAAGCGACATTTTTCCCGAACGGGGCTTTAATAAATCGCTGTTAAACGGTAATTTTTTTGCATCAATTTTTTTTAGTGAATCTAAAAAAGCATCACCGCTTTTGGCTTTCCAAAGAAATTTAAAATCACTTAAATCGCTGTTCCAATTGTAGGAGGATACCCATTCGAGAGATGCTTTTAGAGCAAGCGTTGCGGCAGACACAATATTTATTTCCGCCCAACCGATAGAGTCATATTCATCAAAAACATCTTCTAAACCCAACTGCTCAATAAAATAAGGGTCTAAGGATATTTTTGCATCTTTATTTTTTTCCAAATGATTTATTCTATCCATTGCTGTGTTGTAAGATGCACCGAACACTGCATCGGTAACTTCATCAAGAGCATCATTTAATCCGTTTGTATTTTTATCTAAGAGATGAGCAAAAAGAGAGATTGCCCAAGCATCTGCTCCAAAAATATTTCCCGACAATAGAGAGGACTCGTATAAAGTTCCTTCGCTTTTGTTAATCCAACTTGGAATTTTAATTTCGGGAAGGTTAATCGTATCGTATTTTGGGGTTTTAGAAATGAGAGTGTAATTTCTATTATTGTAGTCATATCTGTAATAACCCGCCTCGCTTAAATCATAATAGTCGAGTTCGTCTTCATCATACCAATATCCGCATTGTTCATTTTTGTTGCAATAATAATAATCGATTCGTTCGGGGTAGCCTTTTAACCATTTGTCGCTAAACAACGCGTTTAATCTGTTCGGGTAATCGGAAAAGCCGATTCGATTTCTCATTAAGTTAAGGACTTTTGGGTCGGTGCTGATTTTTGCAAGGTTTGCAAGTGCGGAATAAACTGCGGTGCGAGGGTCGTTTGGATAATTTTCGTATGCGGCATCGTAATATGCAATTGCCTCGTCATAGTGAGATTCTTTTAGCGATGCAACTGCGGCTTTTAGAAGTTCGTCTGCCGACTTTCCTTTTGTAGGAACATTCACATTGCCGTTTTCGTCCCCTGAATTGCTCTCGGATGAGCAGGATAGGAAAGCAAATGAAAGGAGTGCGGAAAATACAACCGCGGAAACTTTTTTAACAACCATTTTATACCTCATTGGTTTGTGGAAAGCGAAAGATAGAAAATTACCAATTCCCCACTCCCCACAGTGGCACACCAAAAGAAAATTGTCAAAGTGCCGATATTGTAGAAACAAATGCCCTAACTGACGGAATTTGGCAAAATTTAGTCAGTTAACTGACGGAATTTGGCAAAATTTACTATATTCAAGATAAGGCGTTATCTATTGGGAGTTTTTATGGTAGAAAGAGATTTGAATATTGCAAAGAAAATAAAAAAAGGTAAAACCTTAATTTTGGAAGGTCCCCGTAGGGTTGGAAAAACAACGCTTATAATAAATATGTTAAACTCAATGCAAAACAAACGCATTTTAACTTTTGACGGCGGCGACTTGGAGTGCAAAGAAATTTTTTCCGATAATTCTATATCAAAAATGAAGAGATTTATCGGCAACTGCGATATTCTATTTATAGATGAAGCACAGGAAATTAAAAACATAGGCAAATCGTTAAAACTGATAAACGACCATTTGCCGCAAATTGCGGTTATAGCAACCGGTTCATCATCGTTTGAATTAAACAATCAAATCGGTGAGCCGCTTGTAGGGCGTTCGCGTTCTTATTTTTTATACCCGTTTTCCGTTAATGAACTTTTGAAGGACTATGCTTCGCCCGCTTTGAAATGGCGTGAGATTAGAAATAATCTGCTTATATACGGAATGTATCCCGATAGCGTTATTGCGAATGATAATCACGAAAGAGAAAGTTTTTTGCGGGACATGGTAAAAAATTTACTTCTTAAAGACATTTTAGCATATCAAGAAATTAAAAGTTCACAGTTTTTGCTAAAAATTCTCGTTATGCTGGCGTATCAAATCGGCAAAGAAGTTTCCATTGAAGAATTGGGAAATAATTTGTCTGTAAGCAAAAATACTGTTAGTAGATATTTAGACCTGCTTGAAAAGGCATATATAATTTTCCGTTTGGGTGGATTTAGCCGTAATCTGCGAAACGAAATCACAAAAAAACCGCGTTTTTATTTTTACGATGTTGGAATTAGAAACGCTATAATAAACAATTTTAATATGGCGGAACTGCGTGGCGACTTGGGCGAAATTTGGGAAAATTTTGCAATAGTTGAGAGAATGAAATTCTGCTCAAATAATTCACTTGATTTTAATAGATATTTTTGGCGGACATATGAGCAAAATGAAATTGATTTAATAGAGGAAAGAAACGGAAAACTTCACGCTTTTGAAATGAAATACAATCCAGAAAAATCAAAAAAAACTAAACTCCCAGCCGAGTGGATTAAGGGCTATGGAACAACAGAATTTTTGTCTGTTGACTGCGAAAATTTGCTTGATGTAGTTATGAAAAAAAATAAATAACTCACGCTATCACATTAATTTCTTTTCTGGGGCACACAAAATCAACGCACAGTGCAAGCCAAACGGAGAAGGAACAAGAGATAAGCGGATTCCATTCCCACGCAAAAATTCCCGCAAGAGGCGGAGTGTATGCAGGAATAAACGGAATGCCGTTAAACAAAAGCAAACTTAGCATTCCGCACGCAACGCCTATTAAAACCGAAAATGAACGCAAATAAGATGCAAAAAAAGAGAGCAAAAATAATGCGAGTAGCGGTCCAGTGAATAACCCAGTAAAAAATAAAGCATTTTTTAACAACGAGCCGCTTTGAGATGCCGCAATAAAAGCCGCCAAAGTTCCGCAAATACCCCAAATCACTATCCAAATTTTTGCCCGCGAAACAGAACCGTTTTCATTACACAAAATATCTTTTTCAGTGGTATTTCCGAGTGCGTGAATTGCACTTGAAATGCTGCTCATAGCCGCCGCATAAATTGCCGCAACCAAAAGTCCCGTTACTCCCGCAGGCAAGCCATTAACTATAAAATACGGAAACACATCATTCACACCCAAATTTTCGGGCAGAACAGCAACGGCTTTTACCTTGTAATACACAAATAACGCGGCACCCAAATAATAAAAAAGGAGAGACACAACCAAACCCAAAACCATAGACAGAACGCTCGACATATTCGCCTGTTTCATATCTTTACAACTCAAATAGCGAGCGACAAATTGCTGGTCGCACCCGCGAATTGCAATTTCTAAAACCGCATAAACAATACCTGCTGATAAGAGAGTTCTCGCATTTGAAATATCGAGCGATCCGTTAAACCAATGACTTTTTCCCGAACTCTCCGCAAGCGATAGCATTTCGCCAAAACCGCCTATCCCGTTTGCCAAAACAAATAACGCAAAAATTCCGCCGCCAAAGAACACTATAAACTGCATAACATCAGTCCAAACCACCGCCTTAAATCCGCCATACCAAGTGTATAAAATAGCCGCAACCGCAGAAATTAAAATTGATGCATTAACGGAAATTCCCAAAATTGACGAAAGTACAATAGACGGTGCAAACAGCAAAATTCCCGTGCGCAAAACTAAGTGAAATGAATATAGCACAGCCGCAACTCTCCGCACCGACCGCGAAAAATTTCTCTCCAAAAGTTCGTAAGCGCTTTGTATTCCGCTTTTTCGCAAACGGGGAATAAACAACCACCCCACCACAATAATACTGATAAAACTTCCGACATTCGTCATTATCAATGTCATATCGACATCAAAAACATCGGCAGGAACGCCGAGTAAAGTTGTTGCACTCACCGAAGTTGCAATTAAACTTATCCCTACGGGAATCCACGGCATCGCTCCGCCGCCGAGCATATAATCTTTGTAAGAGCGATTTTTGCGAGATGCCCACAATCCTATAAAAACCGAAAGGCACAGGTAAGCGATTAAAACAATCCAGTCAAATGCACCAAACATTAAACTTCCTTAATAAATGTCTGCAAACTGAAGAGCCAAAGCAGCATTCCATAATCTTCTTTTTCGCCTTCCTCTTCTTTCTTTTGAATTTTCTGTTTATCTACCCAAACTGTTTGACTGCTGTTTTCTAACTCGCCAACCAAATAATTTTTCATTTTATTTGCGGTGTGGTTAAATGTTTCCTCACTGAACAAACCTCTCTCGGAAAATATATATTCACCTTTTCCAAGCGAACTGAAATGAAAATTGCCCTGATGTTTTTTGTAATCTTTTACCCGCTCAAAAAAACGTACATCAACAATCTGCGGGTTAATTTTCAAAAATAAAATTCCCAAATTGTCAGAACCGTTCTTTATATTTTGAATTTCATTTTTATAATACGAGAGCAACTCTCCCGTTCCGTTAGAATCGATAATCAACTCAATATTTTGCTCTTTCTCCTTTTCTTCATTTAATGCAAATTCTTTTAATTTCATGCCGATGCAAGTTGCAATATAAGAGAGCAATTGCGATTCGGTTTTTGTAACGGCGTTTTTTTCTTTGCTTTCCAAAACAATGGCAATCGGATAAAAATTATCGGAAATAGGCGGCATAACGGCATAAAGCGATTGCAGATCCAAATTCTGCGGTTCATCCGGGAAAATTCGGCATTGGTAAGGGTCGGTTGCAATATCATCTTTTCTTACCGATGAAGTAAAACGCAAAAATAATTCATATAAAAGGCATTTTTCGTGCGGTTCAAAAGATATCGATTTTAAGATCTCCCTCTGCTCTCCCGCCACCTCACATATATGCCACTTATCGGAGCCGTCATTTTCCGGCACAATAAGCATTAATCTGTCGCACCTAAAATTATACGACAGCATTTGAGATAATGTCGATAAAACGGCTTCCTTTGATTTTAAATTCAAAATATTGGAAACATCTCTTATGCTTTCCCTGAATAAATTTATCCCGACATGATATGTACTGTTTTCTTTTAACACTCTAAAAATATCACCCGCCAACTGAGACACATTGTTGAGTTCATTTATAACGGAATCGTTAAAATTATTCGTAAAGGAATCTATGGTTATATAACCGCACACACCGTTAAAGGAAACTGCCGAGCCTGCAACGAAGTTCGCCTGTAAATTTTCTGCTGTGTAGAAGTTTATCGGGTTTTTTCCGTTTTCCTTATTCCAAACAAATTTATCTTTTATAAAAAATTTATTTTCTGCGGACACAAGAAAAGTTTCGTTTATACCGTAAGTGGAATTGAATTTTAACAGAGAAAAAACTCCGTTGATTTTTTCCCAAAAACACACCGAACCTATTTTTACCTCGCCTTCGCCGCTATGCTCCAAATTAACTAATCTGCTGTGAAAATACTCGATTAAACTTTTTAACATGGTATCTTTATTCATGTAATAGTGCTCATAACCGAGTGCGTCTTGCTCATCTCTTGTGGAGCGAGTTTCCCCTTCGGGAATCGCTTGAGGAATTGTAAGAGCATCGGTTATCCTCTGCGGTTTGCCGCTTGGCTTTTTGTGCATTTTGCCGTAAAAATAAATCCACGAAAAAATTGCACCCAAAACGCAACCTACGGCAAATATAAGAACATATATAGACATCATATTGGAAGATAGAAAAATTTTACCCCTTCCGCTTAATTAAACCTCAGCATTACCGCGAGTTCAAAACTCAAACTCTGGCGGGTATGCTTGTTGCCGTCATTCAACTGCTCTGTTAAACGGCGGTATTCAATATATGCACTTGCACTTGCCAATTTGCTAAACGAATAACCCACACTCGGACGAATATACCACTCGTGCGCCCGCGTTGGGGTATTTCGTGAAATTTTTTCAAGTTCAGGCGTATAACTTATTATGTGATTTCCTTCCGGTGTGTCAAATTCCTTAAAAATTCCGTCTGTTCCGCTCGCAATGTCATAGGGATTAAAAACACCTGTTATAGAATCGCCTTTTACCGCATAATTTTCCTGAATAATCTTCCTGTAAGAATAACCGCTTGTCAATTTCAAATCAATATCGTTGTCTAATTTCATATACCATCGCCAAAATTGAAAACCTCGTTTTGTCTTTAAAGAATATGCAATGGTGAGTTCATCGCCTGCGGCATAACCTCTATCAACCGCTTTATCTGTTCTCAGCCAAGGAATTTTCACATAGTCATCTTCCTCCCAAGTTTCCAAACCCGGCAGTTCCATTTTTGCCCGCCTAATTCGTTCTTCAATTTTCAAACGCACGCTGTTTTCAATGCGAATATTCCCTTGGGTAAGTGCACTCACGCGGATTATCGGGTTAAAATCTATTGTGGTCAGCCATTCATCTTCCGCACTTTGGTAAGGGCGAACTGTTCTCTGCTCCGTATAATCAAATCTGTGTGCGGTTGAAAGCGAGCGGAGTTTCCCTTTTGTTAAATCTAATCTGTTTGCAAAATTCGGCACATCAACGCCAATACCGATTTTTGGGAAAGTTGTAGTTGTGTCAATGTAGAGCGGGTTTTCGCGGCGTTGCTTAAATGTTTCCGTCCAAGTTAAATCGCCTTTTAAGCCTATATCCCACCAAGGCAAAGTCATCGAGGTGCTATTCGTTAAATTTCTCCTTACCGCGTGCTCAAACCGTCCTTGATAAACAATGCTATCTACATTTCTGTTTCGGTATTCCGCAAAATCTAAAAAATCATCCCGTGAATCTAAACCCATATCTCCGCTAACCAAATTCCAAAATCCTCTGTTGCGGTAGCCGTTTCCAATTCCAAGTCCGAACAAATAATACTGCAATGAATTAACGCCCTGTTCCTCATATAGTTGTGCAAGCGTAAAATCCTCTCCTGTGGTTTGCAAATCAACTGTCCAAGTGCTGCGAATTTCCCGCCACTTCCATTTCTCAAAAAAATTGCTGACCGCATTTTTCCCTGCAATTCCCGCTAACTGTGCGAGTTTCAAACTCGGTGCAAATTCAAATCTGTTGTTCTGCGAAATTGTCCAAAAATTTTTAGAAAGTTGCTCGGCATCAAAAAAATCAAAATTATCTGATATGGATTTATTCTGCATAAAGCCGCTCGAAAAAGAGAATCTCATCGGTAAAAAGGGAATCCATTCGGGTGAAAAATTCATTCTAAAATCCTGTTTTCTGTCCCGTTCGTTTCGCAAAATTCCAAAGGTGCGCCCGTAATCCCGCGTGCCAACGCTGTCTATTATATAGGAATGCCCCTCTTGGTACACAGGCGTAGATTCACCGGTTGAGTCGTTGTAAAGAGTGTCGATAGCGTAAGTATAAACCGAATCGCGATAAAAAATTTTCTTGTCGGTGTGGTCATAATCAAAAATATAATTTGCGGCAAACAAACCGCCTTCTCCGTCGGGACTAAAAAAATCCTCCTTTGTAAATGCCTGCCTGTCGCCGCCGCCCGCCATATCTCTGCTGATATTCAGAGTATAGTTCAAACTTAAAAACGGTAAAATATTCCAACGAATGTCTGCCTTATGCCGCAAATCGGTTGTGTATTTTGTAATCCTGTCAACTTGCGGCTCCAAGAAATTCGGGTCTCGTTCCTGATTCACATTTCGCGAATATGCCAAGTCCATAACGGTTAAATCAAAAGTTGAGGGCTGCAATTCCACAGGCAGAGATTTATTGCCGAACAGGAAAACATTGCTCCGTTCAAAAGTTCCCAATTTATATTCAAAGGTTGTATTATATTGGTAAGAAGAATCTGCGGCTTTTGCGGAGCGATTTTCCGTTTCTCTGTATGAATAATTTAAGGCGGGGCGTTCTAAAAATATTTGACTGAAAATTTCCTGAAATATATTATCGTCTTTTGTGTAATCTTTACTGAAACCCATCGATAAAGTTCTCGTGCGGGAAAATGATTGATAGCCTTTTGCCTCCGCCGCTTTCCGCAGAGAATCCTCTTCCGCTAAATTTTTCATCTCCAAATCAACCGTAGCAAAATCGCCAAACATATCAAAGGCGTTATCGTGGCTTAAACCAATATCGTCATCGGGTTTCATATATGGGCGCAAAGTGCTCGAAGAATAACCAACGCCAAACGGCAAATGCAAACCGTAATCATCGCTGAAAAATTTATTGACATTCAAACTCGCCGTTCCGTTTGCATCTAAGCGCGTATTTGCGGCACTCGGACTCGGCTTTGGACTTTTACCTTCACTTTTGAGAGTTGCAAAATTTCCGTCTTGGTAACGGAGTTCTCCCGAAACCGACATCACATCCGCAAAATCCAATTGCCCGTGAATTCTTGTCGCATAACCCCAATCGTTGTTCATTCCAGAAAGTCTAAAATCGTTTATCCAAAAGGTTCCTTCCAAATCTTCTAACGGTGCATCATCATCTGCAATCACGGTAAAACGAATCCAGTCAATTTGGCTCTCGGACGGGTTTCCCACAATTTTAATTTTCTCCTCGCGGCTTTTGGCAATATCACCTTCCAAATCTTTTTCTATAGGTTTAAGAAATGGCGGAGTTCTGCCGATTTTCAAATTTGAAAACTCCGATAACGGAAGAGAAAAAGCGTTCATCTTCCAATTTCTTTCGTGGCAATCCTGAACTCTCTCCGTTTCACCGCATTCAATTTTTACGGGCTTAAAAGACCATTCGTAATAATCATCACTGCCGTCAAGCCCGCCTCGCCCAAACCTTAGTGCAAAACGAATTGGAACTTTTTGTGCTTTTGTTTCGTAATGAATTTCCATTTTCAAATTGTTATATGCGGTAAAATCTTTAACTTCATTATCAAAAAATCTGGTTGCACTCACCTCTTGCGAAGGGTGCAATCCGCCGTATTCCAACAGAAGACTCTGCTCTTTTAGCGGTGCATTTGTTTCACTGTCTCTTTCTATGGGAGTATTGGGTGAAGTGAAATAAGTTCCCGTATTATCACGGTTGTTTGCAACTTGAATTTTCATATAGTTGCTGTCTGCAACTATCACCGAACCCGGTGCGTAAATATCTGCGTTAATTCCGCCTCCGCTCACGGTTTCGGTAACGGGGTTTGAGGTTATCCCAAATTGATTTCCGCCGCTCCCTTCTTCCCACTCATTTCCTACTATCTTAAAATCTGCAATTTGCGTTCTGCCCTCCGAAATTCCCGCACCGAGTTTCCCATACCAAAGCCGCGTATATCTCGCCTCCGCCAAAATTTCTTTTAACGAACCGCCCTGTGCCGAAACTATTGTATCGAATTGATCTAAGGGAATACGAAACCTACGCCAACCGTTTTGCAATTTTTCAAAACCTACGGGATCTTCATTTGAGAGATCAATCCTGTATCGCACAAACCGAATGTCGGTGTCTAAAGAACCGTTTCTGTCTAAATCTTCCGTATCGTAAGCGCGTTCGCCGGAGTTTCCTTCCGTTCCGTTAATTTGAATCGGAGGGTCATCGGAGTCGAGTAAAGACGAGTTAAAATTATCCCTTGCAATATCCGTATTTGCACCGGAAACATTGCTTGTATCGCGAGCCGAAGAACGGCACTCCGCATATCTGCAATCCCAAATTTGCAATTTTTCATCCATACCTGTTGCATTATCAAGACCTCTGTCGTGAAGTGGTTGGGTAGTTCCCACATCTGCCTCAGAATCTAAATGACCATTGGGTTCATATCCGTTAATTGAAATATCCTCGCTCACCGCTCCCAAATCTATATACAAAGAACCTACATTTCCCCGTGCCACAATTTCTATATATTTTTTTTGAGACATATCTTGGTAATAAGTGCTGTTTGCACGCATAACACCGCCCCAACTCTTTCCGTTCAAATTATCGTTTGCCCGCAAGCGAAAACTCAAAATCGAAAGTTCTCTGTTATCTACATCGCTGTTCCCTACCGGTGTAAATATATATCTGTATAATTGCGTTGTGTTGGAATGCCACACAAATTCTCCGTTATGTTTAAAATCCTGCCCTTCTATAAAAGTCGATAAATCGCTTTGCGTTCCTCCGGGCGGCGATGCCTTAAACCACATAACCCTCGAAAGAGGAAATTGAAAATTCAGTGCACTGCTCTCAAAATCATCTATAAGTGCAGACTTCCGAGAACTCGTATTTGCATTGTGATATGCCGCCGCAAACTCACCCTCAAAAGACCACCGCGATGCCGCCTTTGTATCTATGAACGGTAAAAAATTTATCACCTTGCTCATAACTTCCGAAGTATCTAACAAACGAATATTCGTTCCCAATAATAAACTCGAAAACGGCTCTCCGCCGAGCCTCGGATTCTCCGTGCTTACACTTTGATTTTTATATAAAGCGGTAAGTCCGAGAATTGAACCGTCGCCGAATTTTTTGAAGGGGTATTCCGCTCTCGCCCCCAACAATAATTTACTTTGAAGTTCAAAAAGCGGTTCGCATTCAAAATTAACCGTAATCTCCTTGTTCGGGTCAAGCGCTCTTTCGCTTATCAATTCAATTTGCCCCAACTCGTAATTCACCTGATAATCCACATCGCGAACCAAAACCTCCGAACCCGCCTTTAACTTTTCGGAATTAGGTGCAATATCCAAACAACCGCCGCCACCAACGGAATAACTGCTGTTAGGGTCTCTCACGCTAATGCTTGCATTTCTGCGTTTCCCCACAGACTCAAAATAATAAAGCGGCTGATACAAATTTAGCGAGCGAATCGGTGTTGTGTAAAGTGATGCCATAGTGGCGGAAGAATCGACATTCCTCAACGGTTCAAGGCATCTCTCTTTTGCAACCGCTTCGGGATTTGCATATTTTCTGCTCCTGTAAAAATTTGCATCACGGCAGGGCAACCACATATCTCCCGTGTATTCACTGCCTTCCTTCGGAAAAATCGAAACATCATTCACTTTAACCGAACCGTTTGCAGAATCCGCAACGCCAAGAATTTTCAAAAAATCAACCGCATTCCTTGAACGGTCTTTCATTCTCAATATAAAATTTTGCGAGTTATCATTTGAGATACCCACATTATAAATATTTCGCAACATCAATTTATCAATATCCGTTAAGTTAGATGCCGCCGCATCATATTGCACCAAAACAACCTCATCACCGCTCCGCACCGCAGAAGTCGCCCGTGCCGTGCCGTCTCCGCTCCAAGATGCCGCAATAAGCATATTCTGGTTTCCGTTTTTCACGCGGAGTACTCCCGTATTTGCATCAAAAATATAATCCGTTCCGCTCGCCATCTCCGTAATGGGCAAACCCGTAATTTTCACAGGAACACTGCTGCCGGGAGGAAAATACACGCCTGTAACATTTTCTATTGTGGTGTTTTTGTTGTTGAGCGGACTGCGTTTATAAAGTTTCAAACCGGTAAGATTTAATCTTGGGGGTAAGTTGCCGTTAATCCTCGAACTTACATATCCGTTCCGAATGCTTTGAGTTAAAAAATAATATTTGTATGAGACGAATTGTTTATCCTGAATTTGAAATTCTGTATTATCGTCTTTACCGCGAATGGTATAACTCTCCTGACTGCCCGCATCTTGTGAGGCTATTGTGGTGAGTCTCCAGTTTCCAAATTTCAAATCTGCTTTAATACCGAAAAGTCCCTGATGTTCTTCGGCATAACCGGTTAATTCCGTTCCCGATAAACCGATAGAAGTGTTGCCGAGTTCCAAGCGCTGCAAAATATAATCTTCAAATTCATTGGGCGCTGCCTCCGCATAAACTATGCGAACACGATTGCGAATACCCAAACCTCCTTCCGTATTGTTGAGTTCCACCGTTATATTTCTGCCGATTTTTCCCTGCACAATAAAACTCGGATTGTAAGAAAGCGAAGGCGATGGCAACAGCGAATTTTCCTGACTTCCGGGAGCATCATCGAGCACGCCGATTCCGTGAAAGCGAATATCCATAGTTCCCTGAAGAAGAAGTTGCGGTCTGTCAAAACCGAAATCCTTCATCCACGCGGGCAGTGCAACGGGAAGAGAAATATCAAAAAGCGAACCTTCGGCAGGCGAATCAAAACCGCCGCTCTTTTGCCCTATTAAAGAATTTAACCACAAGCGGTTAAAGCCTATGTTGAACATATCCATTGAATAATCCGCAAGTTCCGTGTAATGAGAATCCCAAAGCGGCACGGTGTCTTTTGTTGTGCTATTTACCACGCTTGAATGCACAACTGCGGCTCTGCTCTCAAAATCTATTCCGTGTTCATAAACAACAGGCGGTTTTGTGGCTTTGAGCGGAGCACCGTTTGAAATTCCCTTTTGCGGAAGAAGTGAATTGAGCGGCTCGGCGTTGGGCGGAAGAGGGATGTATCGCAGTGAACCTCTATTAACTTCGGAAGATGTTATTAGAGGTTCACTGAGCGACACGGGCGAATCGTTGTCTGTCTTACTTAGTGCAGGTTCGCCGTCGTCTCTAAAAACATCCGAAGGAAAATTTTTAATTGCATAAGAGTTTTTAGAGATTTCTTGCAGTGAACCTCTATTAACTTCGGAAGATGTTATTAGAGGTTCACTGAGCGACACGGGCGAATCGTTGTCTGCCTTACTTAGTACAGGTTCGCCGTCGTCTCTAAAAACATCCGAAGGAAAATTTTTAATTGCATAAGAGTTTTTAGAGATTTCTTGTGTTTGAGATTTTGCTGCATCCGCCGTACCTAATGCCGCCGTATCTAATGATTCGGCAAAAACCGCAGCATGCATACCGCAGAGCAAAAGCACCGCTATTATCATTAGACGAAAAAACATTGATAAGCGGAAGGTAGAAAGTTTGCACCGCCGAGTTCTCCCCACCCCCCACCCCTGCAACGCAATTTTCTACATTAACCCCTTCATATTTAATAAAAGAGGTTTTTATGGCAGGTGATTTAAGAAAAAGTCGTTTTAATAAGGCAAGTAAAAAGCCGCCCGTACCGGCATCTCAAGGTGTGGCTCTCGGCGACTTGCTGGGAAAAAAATTGGAGCAGGTGAAACGCAATCGTGAAGAGGAAATTAAGCAGATGGTTCGCGATGCCCGCAATAATCCCGATGTTCAAAAATCATCTAAAAAATTCGCAACCGCTAAACCTGCCGCCAAACCCGCAATCAAACCGACAATTAAAAAGAACTCCGTTAAACAATGATTTTCGCCTCCATAGCTCAACTGGATAGAGCACGGGTTTCCTAAACCTGTTACCCAAGTTCGACTCTTGGTGGGGGTATTAAATAATCTATTCAAACGAGGAGGTTCTATGTTTGCAGTTCAAGGCATTTATGACGGCGGTTCGGTTTTACCGCAGGAGGCTATACCTGTTAGGGAATCTTATGAAGTGGTGATTACTTTTTTGAGACCGAAAAATATAAAAAAAAGTCTCATTACAGAAGAACTTTCAGACAAGCGAGCCGGATATCAAAGGTTTATAAAATACGGAAAAACATTGCGTTCAGATTTTGATTACAAAAAAGATTGCCGAACTCCCATAAAAAACTACCTGATAACTGCCCAAAGAGCATCATTAACAAGCCTTTGATAAGGCTTATGCTCTCGTTTTGCTTTTTGTTTCAAACCTTCAACCAAAACAATAGGAAGGCGGAACGAGTACATTTTTCGTGCGGGTTTTTCCCTGAGTTTTTTAATAGCCTCAGAACCGTCTTTCGCTCCGAGTTCGGCAAGGGTATAAACCTTGCCATTCTTTTCAGCCTCAGCACATTCAGCATTAGTTTCCTCTATATGCTCATCAAACCATTGACCGAGAGCATTTAATTCGTCGTCATCCACAATTTCAATCTTTCTCATAAATTACCTCTTTCCGGAGAAAACATACGCAGTTATAACCGTTTCATCACCGCTTGCAACAATCCTTATTCGTCTGCCTTTTGCTGTTTTGCCTGTTAAAACAACAACTTCAGACTGTTTGTCGCTTGGGACTGAAGTTGTATTTATATTTTCCCAAACCTCATACAATTCATCCACACTTATCCCCCGCTCTTGCATCCGCAACAAAGCGTGTTTAGTCAATTTCGTACCGCAAGTATAGAAAATTATTTAAGAAATGTCAATACATTTATATGGTGAATGGATATTCTCCCAACTTTCCACTTTTAACTTTCAACTTTACACTCTATTCCCCACGCCCCTACAGGATTCTGCGACGGTCGTGCAGAATGACGATTTCTTCCCCACTTTCAACTTTACACTTTTAACTATCAACTTTTTTCTACCTTCCCCAAATGCTAACGCCATCTTTTGTTGCACTCGACTTAGAGACCACAGGTTTAGATACCGATAAAGACAGTATCATCGATATTGCACTCGTGCGTTTTGAAAACGGCGAACCTATGGAAAATTTGAGTTTTTTGGTAAAACCCGAAAAAGAAATCTCCTCATTCGTCAATTACCTCACGGGCATAAATTCCGCAGAGTTAAGTTCGGCGTTGCCGTTCAAAGAAATTGCACCAAAGGTGTTGGAGTTCATAGGGCAAAGCCCGATAGTTGCACACAATTCCGCATTCGACTCAAAGGTTTTTTCGCTTGCACTCACGCGGAACGGTTTCAAAAATTTGAATTTTGTATTCTGGGACTCACTTGCAATTGCACAAGCGGCTTGGACTTTTGAAAGTCATAAATTGGTAAATTTGGTAAAGCAATTGAATATAAGCGTGAGTGCATCACACCGCGCCCTGCCAGATGCGGAGGCGTGCGGAAAAGTATTTTGCTTGGGTCTTGCCGAACTCTTAAAATACGATAAAGAAGTAAGGGAAAAATTTGAAAAGGTTTTAATCGGAACGGAATATAAAACATTATTTGAAAATTCAGAAGTACAAGGAGTTGCACAATGAGCGAGAACCAAAAGCAATATACCGATTTTGCGGCACAAGCGCTGAGTGCCAATACCAAAACTCCGCAGAATATATTTTTTGCAGAGGCACAAAACGGAATAGACCGTGCATCAGGCTATCTCACCGCCGCCTTAGATTACATAAACGAAAATCCGAACGAAAGAATTTTAATCAGCACTTCGAGCAGGAACAAACAGAAATATATTTGGGAGAACTCTCTTCCCGCTCTTAACACACTCACACAAAAACTCCGCCCCGCACTTCTCAAAGAAAGATTTTCCTATATCTGCCTGCGCAAATTCAACGACTGCATAAACGATGCCGAACACCGACTCACCGCAGAAGAAAGAGTCATTTTTCTCTCGCTCATAACTTGGGCGTGCAAAACCAAAGACGGCGACTTAAACGAAGTTCTGCATCATACCCGCACCCCGATACTCTGGAAAAAAGTTGCCTGCGAACCCGCATCCTGTGCAGGTGAATCGTGCAAATACTACACCGAATGCCATTTTCAAAAAGCGAAAAAAGCCGCAGCATCCTCAAACCTTTTAATTGTTAATCATCAATTATTCCTGCAAGATTTGAATCTCGATTTTGCAATTTTGCCTCCCTATACCAAAGCAATTTTTGACGATGCAGGTCGCCTTCCCGTTGCAAGCAGTCGTGCATTTGCCCGCAACCTCTACTTCTATTCCTTGCGAAACGCAATAAAGCAGAATAGTTGGTCGGATAAATGGACTGCACTCGCAACCGAAAGTGAAAAGGCATTTTTGGCACTTATAAAACAAGTTCAAGAATTTGCCGCCAAAGCGAAAAAACGAAAATTCGCCTACTCGCAAAACTTTGCCGCCGAAACAGGCATATCTCCCGAACCCTTGCAAAACGCCTTAGCCGCGTTATTAGAAAACATTGAACAACAGCAAGATAACTCCAAAGACACCGCTCAATTTTACTCCGACATTCGCAAAATCAAAAGCGATTTGTCCTTCCTGTTCGCCGCAAGCCACAGCAACTTGGTGTATTGGGTGGAGAGCAACTCAAACCCGTATCAAGTGTCCTTTAACGCCGAACCGCTCAATGCGAGTTCAAAATGGAGAGAGTCATTTTATCCAGCGATTCAATCCGCATTTTTTACCTCTGATGTCCTTAGCACAGATTCGGTTAATGCCCAATTCGACTATTTTGCAAATTGTCTGGGCTTAGGCGGAAGTCATCGCACAATCGCCAAAATTTTCACCGCAGAATCGCCCAATCAACAGGCGACCGTAGTAGGAATAGATTTTTTACCCAAACCCACCGACCCGAATTTCAACACGGAAATTGTCAAAACCTTGTGCGAACTCCTGCCTCGCAATCCCGAAAATTCGTTGGTATTCTGCGATTTCGGCATAATACAAAAATTATCCGCCGCAATAGTTGATAATCCGCCAACGCCCGCCCGCCGCCTCTTCACGCAAGGGGTCGATGGCAATTTTTATAACCTCTTATCATTCTTCACCAAAGAACAGGGCAGCATACTTCTCGGCACCTCCGATGAACTCAAAAATTTGGAAGAGGCAGACCTTCCCGCAAATCTCTTTGTCGCCCTCACCAGACTGCCATTCCCCGACATAAAAGACCCCGTAACGGAGGCACGCCAAAACCACTTGAAATCGCAAGAAAAAAACGCATTTATTCTCCTCACCCTTCCCGAAACCACATTAAATATTCGCAAACTTTACGCCGCTCTATCTCGTTTTACACCTGAAGTAAATGGCAAACGCACAATTTTCATAACGGATTCCCGCTTGTTCACCGAGCAATACGGGGCAAAAATTCAAAAAGCCTTGCCGAATTTTCAAACGATAAGCCATCGCGTATTCAGCAACCCTACTGTTTCCGTGTAATCCATTTTATTTTTCCGCTGTCAGCAGCCATACTTGTGGGGGTGCTCATCGCAGAATTGAGATTTCCCTGCAAAATTTCAACCAACTGACTAATCTGCATATTCAAACCCTGTGCAATTTGAAACAGCGTATCGAGTCGCGGAATTCTCTTTCCGTCTTCAAGCATAGCGACATATTGCCGCGAAAGTCCGCTCTTAGCCGCGAAATCCTTTCTCGTAATAGACCTGTTCAACCGTTCATCGTGCAATAACCGTTGTAGCGATGCCGACAAATTTTTTGCTAAAGTATCATTCATTTCAACAAATGTAGTTAAAGAATAGAAATTTTATGACAACAACTGTTGGCAAAAATCGGCTAACAGCCTACAACAGTTATGGTTTTTCCTTCAAAATTCTCTGTCCGCGTAAAAATTTTCTCATCCCAAGTTTTAGAATCATCGCGGTCAAATATAACCAAATGCCCTTCGGATACGCCAAAGGTATCCATATATGCGGCAATTTGCTCTACACTTTTATTGAATGGTTGATTGCCCTTTATTTTAATTTCAACAGGATACTTATGGTCATCATAAACAACACATAAATCGGAACGACCGCTCCCGCTTGCCATTTCCCTGATAATATCGCCCCCGCCATTTATAATTCTCTGCAAAAAAGCCTGCATCACCAAATGCGGAGCGGCTTCCTTGTAATCGAATCGCTCTCCCCAAATTTTGCTGTTCTCTCGCCAAAAAACTTGAAAATCCCTCATCAAATAGTCCATATCTATTTTGCCGTCTTTAAGATAACGAGGAACAATTAATTCGGGATTCTTTAGATTTAGAGAATCCTGCACTCTAAAACTCAATGCTCTGCCAATCATCTCGGCATAAATGGGATTTCCCGGCACAACAGCCCCGTTTTTTAATTCACGGATAATTCCCAAATCGCGTGTATATAGAAAATCATTTGTGGCTTTATCAATATCACCTTCGCCTGTGATCATCGGTTGCACAACATTATGCACTCTCTGTTCTTTTAACCTTTCTATTAAACTGTCAAAATGCACATCCCGCCGCCGAATCAGTGTTTGTATGGCTTGGTGAGACATAACTTTTGTGATGATTTGTGAAAAATCTCTGTTTGTAATTTTATCGGCACACTCGCGGGCAATGGCGTTCACAAGCCAAGGTTGCCCCAAAGTCTGCTCATAAACGAAACTAAAAATACTCTCCTCAAATTTTTGTCCTGTATTTGCCGTGTGTTGCATGTAAAGTTCTTTAATTTCTTCTTCCGTAAAATTCCGTAAGGTGAGTGCTTCCGAGACAACATTAAAAGGGCTTGCACTGCCCAGAGTTTCTTGGTCGGGGCGGATAAACGCTTTGTAATCGCGAATGTTTCGCATACCGACGAGAGCGAGCGAATGCACAAAAGGGACTCCCGTGTTGCGGTCTATATAACCTTTGCGGAGTTGCCGTAAAAAAGAGATAAGAGTTTGGTTGCTTAGGCAGTCTGCCTCGTCAAAAAATATGATGAGCGGTTTGTCTAAGAGCGAGCAGTAATCGGCAAGGGCACTATACAACACATCGGAAAATGATATGCCTGTTGTATTTTGGGCGAACTGTTCTTTATGCGGAAGGGCTGTATATTTAAGTGCAGATTTGATACTTGCAATAACTGTCGATAAACCTTTTTCGGGTTCTATAATTCCATCGGACTCTTCGAGCGAACAATATAAAGCGTAATAATCGCCTTTTGCGTTGATGCTTTGGGTTAGGTTGATGAGCAGCGTAGTTTTACCGCTCTGCCTTGCCGCGTGGATAACGAAGTATTGTTTGTCTGTAATAAGTCGTCCGACCTCATCTCCCAGACGCCGGTAGGCATCTATGATATAATGGTCTACGGGGTTGCAGGGACCTGCGATGTTGAATAGTTTGCGTGACATAATGTAAAGATAGAAATAAAATTAAAGGAGGTAACCTCTATTAACCTCCTAAGAGGTTGGTAGAGGTTACCAAGCGACATGGGCGAACTGCGTTTTTTATGCAAATTTGAGTAGTTTTCTGCCATTGTATATACAGATTATCTCAGGTTTCTTTTTAACACTCTAACTTACGAGTGCTAAAGCACTCTCTCTCCGAAAGCCAAACTCTTGGCTTTCAGTATCACAACTCCTTTTTAATTGGGCGGCTATACTTATTGCCGTCGTCTCTAAAAACTCAAATTTTATGATATTGTGGTTCAGATGAGTTTTTAGAGGTTTCCTTAAGTGGTTGGATTGAACTTCCACCCAAAATCATTATGATACACCATAAGTTTTCCCATTCCGCCGTCAATCGTAAAATTTTGTCCTGTAATAAAACCCGCCGCATCACTGCACAAATATAGGGTCATATTTGCAATATCGGCAGGCGTGCCAATGCGACCCGCAAGTTGTTGTTTTTGGTCGGCTTTGCTCCATTTTGCTCCTGCGGTATCTACCCACCCCGGTGAAATTGCATTTACGCGAACCATGCCCGCAAGACTTACGGCAAGTGCGTGGGTAAGCGATACAATACCGCCTTTGCTCGCACTATAACTTTCAGTATCCGGTTGCGATTGAAACGCTCTTGTGGAACTTAAATTTACAACTGCGGCATTTTTTGTAAAATAAGGTAAAAATAACTGCGTGAGCAAATAAGGTGCGGCAACACCTACTTTTTGCACATATACAAAATCATCAAAACTGCAATCCGATAAAATTCCCTTTTTGGCAAGACCCACGCTCGCATCATTGATTAAAAAATCGACTTTATCAAATTTTTTCACCACTTGTTTTGCAAATTCACGGAGCACAGATTCTTCGGCAATATCGCCCTGAAAAAAGAAGTTTGCTCCGTTTGCAATTTCTTTGTCTATGACTGCAACTTTTGCACCTGCATTTTGAAAGTGTTCCGCAATGCTTTTGCCGATTCCGTTTGCACCGCCTGTTATGACAACCGTTTTGTTTGGGAAGGAGAATTGGAGAGAGGGCATTGGGGGAAGGTAGAAAGTTTGCAGTGCTGGGGTATAGGGTGTGGGGTGTGGGGAAAGGAATTGTAGGGGCGTGGTTTTTAACCCGCCCTTTTTGCAATGGTGAATTTGCGTGAGGGATAGTAGCGGTATTGTGCGAGCAATTTTAGCGGATAGCCCGACCCAAAGGGGCACGCCCAATTTTTTTCTACCTTACCAATATGCACTCTCAAATTACGGAATTAGAAAACGCATTCAAAGAGGAACTCTCGCAGACCGATACGAGCGACGGTTCGGCAATTGAAATATTGCGGTTAAAATATCTCGGCAAAAAAGGGCTTGTCACCGATTTATTAAAAGGAATGGGGCAATTGAGTGCAGAGGAAAAACCGACATTCGGGAAATTGGTAAATGATTTGAAGGTGTCTGTTCAAACTGCAATAGAAACTGCACAGGAAATTGCAAAAAAAGCCGCACTTGCCCGTTCGCTTGAAAGCGGAAAAATTGATATTTCACTGCCGGGTGAAGGTTATCACAAAGGCAGCACGCACCCGCTATACGACATTCGAGAAGAGGTAATTGACTTCTTTTACGGAATGGGTTTTAAGGTAGATTTGGGGCGAGATATAGAAACGGATTGGTATAATTTTGAGGCGTTAAACACACCAAAAGACCATCCGAGTCGCGATATGCAAGATACATTTTATCTCGCCGAGGGCGTTATGCTCCGCACGCACACAAGCGGAACGCAAATTCATTATATGGAAAATCACAAACCGCCTTTAAGAATGGTTGCACTCGGTCATGTATTTCGAGTTGATTCCGATGCCACGCACGCGCCTATGTTTCAGCAATGCGAAGGTTTGGTTGTCGATGAAAATATTTCGTTTGCGCAACTAAAAGGAACGCTTTCGTTATTTGCAAAAAAGTTGTTCGGCGAAAATATAAAAACGAGATTTCGTCCGAGTTTTTTCCCGTTCACCGAGCCGAGTGCGGAGTTAGATGTGAGTTGTGTTTTTTGCGGAGGTGCAGGTTGCCGCAGGTGCAAGGGCACAGGATGGATGGAGATAGGCGGATGCGGTTCGGTAGATCCCGCCGTGTTTGCAAATGTAGGTATAGATAGTGAAAAATACACGGGTTTCGCATTCGGATTCGGATTAGATAGAATTGCAATGTTGAGGCATCATATTCCAGAAATTTCACTCCTCACTTCCAACGACCAACGCTTTTTAGGGCAGTTTTGACACTTTTTGTTTTTGCTACCGAACTTGAACAGAGCGGTGTTTTTCCAAACGGCGTTCCAGCAGGTTACGATTGTGTAATAACAGGCGTTGGAATTATCGCAACCGCTTTAACACTATCCAAAAAATTTAGCGGCAACAAAGAGATTGACTTTGCGATACAGATAGGAATTGCAGGAGCATACTCAAACAGCAACTTAAAAATCGGTGAAGTTGTAAATGTGAAAAGCGATTTACTGTTAGAGTTTAAACCTTGGGAACCAAATGAGTTTTTCGCCTCTGCCGATTTACCTTTCAAAAACGATTTACAGCCCGTAAAATCCGCTACGGTTCTACACTGCACAGATACGGATGAAATAGGATTGCAACGCGGAACAGAGGCACAAATTGAAACTATGGAAGGTGCGGCATTTTTTGCAACTTGCAGGGAATACGGCGTTCCGTCTGTTCAAATTCGTGCGGTGAGCAACATCGCCGCCAAATACAACAAAGATGATTGGTGCATTGAAAGTGCACTTGCCGCACTCAGCGAACTGTTTAAAGGAAACCTCTAAAAACTCCCTTTGTAACACAATTCCACAGATTTGAGTTTTTAGAGACGACGGCGATACTGCGAGCATTCGCCGCAGTATGACATTATCATCATAAAAACTCAGTTCGCCCATGTCGCTTGGTAACCTCTACCAACCTCTTAGGAGGTTGGTAGAGGTTACCTAAGTATTTAAAGTAAACACTGATTAACTCAACAAGAGATAGTCAGATCCTACTAAGCGACACGGGCGACCTGTGTTTTTATGCAAATTTAAGCACCGCAGCACTTTTTATATTTCTTTCCCGACCCGCAGGGGCAAGGGTCATTTCGTCCAACGCTGATTTCTTTCTTCACGGGTTCGGGCTTAATCAATTTGCCTTCCGTTAAAAACCAGTCTCCGTTCTTTCTCACAAACTCCGAAACCTCGTGATGGTCGCGAACAATTCCGCCGGATTTATACTTTGCAACAAATTCGACTAAACCCTTATTCAACTGCTCGTCAATTTTGTTAGAAACGATTTTTAAGCCGAGCCACTCGCTTTGCTCCGCCCAAACCCTTGCACCCTTCTCATCGAAGTCCTTGCGCTGATTCACTTCCAAACTATCGCGCAGCCACAAAACTTCGTGCTTGGCATAAGCCGTATATCGCGACCTCATCAGCGATTCGGGACTATCGGCTTTCGCAGTTTTTTTGATTATAGGCTCACAGCATTCGCCATAACTTTTCCCCGACCCGCAGGGACATAAATCTTCACTCATATTTTCCTCAACAACCAAATTTCTTCTCTGCCCGCACGCCGTTTAATGCTCTTTGTGGGCTTAATTTTTTTCTCAACTTTAAAAACTCCCTTAAAACGAACCGCCAATTCCCCTTCTGTAGTTGAGTGCGGCGGGTTATAATCATCGGAATATTCCTCGTGCAGCGGAAACAGAAAAAATACAACAACACCGTCATCTTTAAGCATCTTTAACAGCATTTCAAAATATTCATCGCGCCTGCCCGGATGAACTCCCGCAAAGGTGCAGTAATCGTAAATTATATCAAATTTTTCGCCGCCCTTTTCCTTGTTTTTCGGACTCAACAAAAACATATCTAAATTCAGCATTCGCAAATTCTGCGTTCGCTGAGACAAATTTTCCAAGCAATCGCACGCCGTCGGAGAGAAATCAACCGCCAAAACCGAATGACCCCGTTTTGCCCACGCCTCCGCATCCCAACCGCGACCCGCCGCCGGCACAAGAACCGAACCTTTTTTAGGGCAGGAAGGATGTTTAAAAAACTCCAAAAGTGCAGGTGTTGCACAACCCAAATCCCAAGTATCTTTTCCCTCCGCATACCAATTCTCCCAATATTGGGGAATGTTCTGCGTAAGTTTTATTAGAGCCATATTTCCTTCCTTTTATTCATCGGCTACGGGAATGTAGAAAAGTAGGGTATAGGGTGTGGGGAGTGTAAAGTTGAATGTGGAGAATGTCCATTTATCATAGACTAACTTGCAAGTTTGTAGAGTTGAATAATAACTTTACACTTTTTTTGGTGTGTTCTATCCACACCGCGTTCCCTTGTTAAAGAAAAATTACAAGCGCATAGCCAACTGACCGCAGGCGGCAAAAATATCTCTGCCTCTCGGATTTCTTATATTTATCTGCACGGCTTCCGAACGAACCAACCGCATAAATTCATCTATCTCTTCCTGTGAAGGTGCTTGCAAATTCGGATCTTCGCAGTCGTTTAAGACTATAGCATTCACCTTACAACGACGCGGCTTAACTATTTTTATGAGGTCGGCGGCGGCTTTGGGTGAGCAAGTTTTACCTTTAATCAAAATATATTCAAGCGTAACCCATTCATCGCTTTTTCGTATATAGTTATCTATGCCCTCTAAAAGTTCAGGCAATGCCCACGATTTATTCACGGGCATAAGCGATGCACGAGTTTCGTTATCTGCCGCTACCAAACTCACCGCTAATTGGCAAGGAGTATTCCTTTCCAAAAGTTCCGCAATTTTCGGCACCACTCCGCTTGTGCTAACCGTGAGGCGACCCTTTCCCATAGAAAATGCTTTTTGGTCGTGAAGGGTTTCGCAGGCTCTATGCACGCTTTCTAAGTTCATAAGCGGTTCACCCATACCCATAAAAATAACATTTGTGACCGTTTGAATTCGCCACACATTTATAATCTGTTCTAAAATTTCACCCGCCTCAAGCGAACGATTTAAACCCATTTTTCCCGTTCTGCAAAAAGCACAACCCATAGCACAACCCGACTGCGTGGAAACGCAAACCGAAGCCCTCGTCTCGGTAGGTATCATAACCGTTTCAACAGGCAAACCGTCGGCGGTTTTATATAACCATTTTACGGTGCCATCGCTACTTTCGAGCCTAGTTTCCTGTGTGAGCGATTTTATGCGAAATGTCTTTTCTAAAAGTTCGCAGAGTTCCTTCGGCACATTCATACCTTCAAAACTCTCAGCCATATTTTTATACAGCCAAACCCTAATCTGCTCTGCACGGTAAGGCTTTTGCCCGTTTTCGGCTAAGAAATTCCGCAGTTCGGCATTGGTCAAAGATTTAATGTCGCTAAATGACATTTTGCAAAGGTAGAAAAGTGGGGTGTGGGGTATAGGGGAACTCGGCAGTGCAGGGGTTGAAAGTGTAACTTTCAACTCTATAAACCTGCAATGCCGAGTTATCCACACCCTACACCCTATACCCCTGCACTGCCGAGTTTTTCTACATTCCCCCCTGCACGGGAAAGGAGAGCCGCAACGGAGGCGTTATGGCTATTCCTGCATATATGAAAATAGACGGCATTCCCGGTTCGGTGAATGTGTCTGGGCGTGAGGGCTTTGTTGAAGTCCTTGAATTTAATCACAGGGTTTATGTGCCCACAGACCGTGACGACGGCTCGCTTACTGGCACGCGCAAGCACGATTCCCTGATAATCCACAAGGCGTTTGATAAGTCGTCGTCGCTCCTCTACCAGAAGGTCTGCACAGGGCAAACCGTGCCGAATATTTTAATTCGGTGGTATAAAATTACCGACCGCGGCGAGGAAGTTGCTTACTTTGAGCACAAGTTGGAGAAGTGCAAAATTGCGAGTGTCCGCTCGTATATGCACAATGTTAAGGATAGCACAAAGGAGCAATTTGTTCATCAGGAAGAGGTTACAATTCGCTACGAAAAAATCTCGTGGAATTTCTTGGACGGCAATTTGCAACACACCGACCAGTGGAATCAACGAGGCGGTGCAGGTTCGGGCGGAATTGGCGGACTTCCGTCGTTTTAGTTTTTGATTAAGTAACTTCTAAAAATTGCAAGTGCAGATGATGGCATTTTAGCAATTTTTAGAAGTTCTCGTTAAATAATCCAACGCCTCATATAAAACCTTGTGAATTGCACTAAAATAAAAGTCGGGAACGGCGTTCATCTGTTGTGCAGTTTGAATGGCGGGGGCGTTTGGATTAAGTTCATTTTTGCAGTTTTCGGCAAGAGCGGCAACGCTTTGTCGGGTTGCTTCGAGATGAAATTGAAAAGCCAAAACAGTGTGTCCGTATTGAAATGCTTGATTTTGACAGCGTTTGCTTTTTGCCAAGCGAATCGCTCCGTTTGGAATGTCAAATGTGTCTCCGTGCCAGTGAAAAACTTGTGCTATGGAAGGGAACTCAAAAGCATTTGACGCGTGCGGCACAGATTCCACCGAAAACCAACCGATTTCCTTAACAGGATTTTTTCGCACGGTTGCACCTAAACAATGCGCTACAAGTTGTGCTCCCAAGCAAATACCGAGCACAGGTTTATTTGCCGCCAAAGCATCGCTAATTGCCGCCTTTTCCAATGCGAGATACGGAAATTCCGCCTCATCATAAACGCCCATAGAGCCGCCGAGCACAATCAAAAAATCGTATTGATTTGATGCGGGAGGTTTATCATCGTTGAAAAATTTTGTGTAGCAAATTGCAAAACCTCGTTCCCGCAGCCAAGGTTCTATTGCGTAAATATCTTCAAAAGGCAAGTGCTGAAAAATTTGTGCAATCATACCGTGTGGAATATACAACATTGCGGGTTGGGGAGTGGGGGAGAGTAGAGAGTAAAGAGTAGAGAATAATAACTTTACACTTTCAACTCCTGCACTGCCGAGTTCCCAACTTTACTCTCTACTCTATACTCTCTACTCTATACTCTATACACTCCACTCTTTTCACTTTTCACTATCAACTTTTTCTATCTTCCCTTCCAACATAAGATTGGAGTAAAATGAGTTCATTTGTAAATGAGAATATTCGTAACATCGCTATTATAGCACATGTTGATCACGGCAAGACCACTTTGGTCGATCAAATTTTGAAACAGTGCGGAACTTTCCGCGAAACAGAAGAAGTAGCCGAAAGAGTTATGGATTCTGACAGTTTGGAAAAAGAACGCGGAATAACCATTTTGGCGAAAAATGCAAGCGTATTTTACAAAGGACACAGGGTAAATATTGTAGATACTCCGGGTCACGCGGATTTTGGCGGGCAAGTTGAGCGCGTTCTCGGCACGGTAGATGGCGTGCTGTTGGTGGTAGATGCTTTTGAAGGACCAATGGCGCAAACCAGATTTGTTACTCAAAAAGCGTTGGAATTAGGGCTTATTCCCATAGTAGTTGTGAATAAAATTGACCGCGATGGTTGCAATCCCGATGGCACTCTCAACAAAGTTTTTGACTTGTTCTGCGATTTGAACGCAAACGAACAGCAATTGGAATTCGGTGCGGTTTTTGCAAGCGGAAGAAAGGGAACTTGTCGATTAAATATGAGCGACCCCGATGGCGATTTGCTCCCGCTTATGGATATGATTTTGGAGCGCATTCCTGCACCCAAAGGCGATCCGAGCGGCACTCCTCTGCTTCAAATTGCATCCCTTGAATACTCGTCTTTCTTGGGACGACTCGCAGTGGGAAGAATTTTGCGCGGAACTTGGAAGGCAGGAATGACGATCGCCCAATCAACACCCGAAGGAAAATTCAAAAATATACGAATCCAAAAAATTTTAAGATACGACGGCATAACCCCCATACCTGCGGAAATTACGGTGCCGGGCGATATAGTCCTTTTATCGGGCTTGGAATCTTTCGACATTGGCGACACTCTCTCCGCAACCGACAAACCGGAAGAACTACCGCGCATACACCTTGACCCTCCAACTATCTCAATGCTTTTCACCGTTAATACTTCACCGCTTGCAGGCAAAGGCGGCGGAAAATATTTAACGGGAAACCACTTATTGGAACGCTTGGAACGCGCTCGAATGGCAGACCCGGCACTCCTCGTCGAAAAAGCCGACGGTGCAAGTTCCTACAAAGTCAGCGGGCGCGGCGTTATGCATCTCACAATTTTAATTGAGAATATGCGGCGCGAAGGTTATGAATTTACAATAGGCTCTCCTCAAGTTATTTTTCAAAAAGACGAAAACGGCAGAGTTTTAGAACCGATAGAGCAGTATAAAGTTGAAGTCCCCGCGGAATTTAGCGGCGGAATAATTGAGGAACTCGGACGGCGCAAAGGCGAAATGGTCAATATGATTCAAGACGATAACAATCGGGTTTTTCTTGAATACAATGTGCCGTCCGAGTTC
>BNUP01000013.1 GCA_025997455.1 Fibrobacterales bacterium
AGGAATATCCTAAAGAAACGCTTTTGAAACTATCAGATGCCTTTAAGGTAAAGGACAGGGAAAAAGTTCTTGAATTGACAGTAAGAGTTCTCAATATCAATAAAGGTCATAATCCTGAATTGGAGCAAAAGAGCGAGGCATTGAATGGATATGCCACATTTATCGGTAAAGTTAGGGAGTTTGAGAAGGAAAGCGATAATTTAGAGGAAGCCATAACGCGCGCTGTTGAATACTGCATAGCGCATAGCATTCTTTTGGATTATCTTCCGCAACATTCATCGGAGGTTATCAATATGTTATTCGGCGAATATGATTTTGATAAAGCACTTGCATTTGCAAAGCAGGAAGGCATCAGTCAGGGCATCAGTCAGGGCATCAGTCAGGGCATAAGTCAAGGCATAAGTCAAGGCATCAGTCAGGGTAAGTCGCTGGGAGCGGCTTACGAGCGTTCTAATCTAAAAAAACTTTTGGATAGCGTTGGAAGTTTGGATGAACTCAAAGCAAAACTGAGGTGAATTTTAGATTTACTGTCATTAGATTGACAGAAAAAATAAATAAAGGTAACCCCATCTCCCTTCTCCCTACTCTCCACTTTACACT
Organism: Fibrobacterales bacterium; assembly: GCA_025997455.1. Taxonomy (GTDB): domain Bacteria; phylum Fibrobacterota; class Fibrobacteria; order Fibrobacterales; family Fibrobacteraceae; genus BNUP01. The sequence goes on from BNUP01000013.1 coordinate 601, forward strand.
TTCAACTTTCAACTCTTGCAATTCTAAAAGGGCGGGTTAAAAACCACGCCCCTACAATTCCCGTATCCCCTTCCAAAACCCCACACCCTACACGCCACACCCCATACCCCTGCACTGCAAAGTTTCTACCTTCCCCCAATGCCTTTGCACATAATGTTGCTTTTTCTTCTTATTGCTCCACTGCTTGCGGCAACACCGCAAAATACTGCAGATTCATTGTTGCGTTGCTCTGCGGATTATTTCAAAAAAAACGAGAGTTTTAAATTTGAATTTAATATGCTATACCGAGCCTCAGCCACAGGCGAAGAATCCGTGCGAAAAGGTTCGGTTCTCACGGGTAGCGAAAATAATTTTGCAATAAAACTTCCCGACCAGCAAATTATAAGCGACGGCATTAACCTTTGGCAATATAACCCCGCACAAAAACAAGTTCTTGTAAAACTTATCGCCGATTTGGAAAATAATCTGCACCCGACTGAATTGATATTTCGCTACTTAGGCACAAAGGCGGTGTCGGCAAAAACCGAACTCTGGAAAGGTGTAACCGTAAATGCCATCACTCTAAATCCCGACAAATACCGCGAACAATTTTCCGCTATGGAAGTATGGATTTCACCCCGCGACTGCTCTCCACTGCGACTCCACACAATAGATAACTTGGGAAATGAAGTTTGGTATTCAATCGAAAATCTAACTGCAGTTAAACTCTCCCGCGATGATTTCAAATTCAAATTGCCTTTGGGAGTGGAAGAAATAGACTTGAGGTAGCACTGCCGAGTGAAAAATAACTACATTCCCAAACTATGGAATCACTACGCGAATTAAAGCGTGAAATGGCAAATGCGATAACGCACGGAATAGGGTTTCTGTTCGGTATAGCAAGTGTGCCTGTACTCTCGGCTGTCGGTGCGAATACGGGAAATGTGCCGGGAATTGTGGGCGCAACAATTTACGCTTTCAGTTTTCTTATGCTTTTCACATTCAGCACGCTGTATCACAGCACGCAAAATACCGATGCAAAAAAGATGTTACGGACTTTTGACCACATATCTATCTACTTTTTGATTGCGGGAACTTATACGCCGTTTTTGCTCGTATATATGCTTGACCCGTTTGGTATTACCCTACTTTCCATTCAATGGTCGCTTGTGCTTATCGGGACAATTTTTAAGGTATTTTTCACGGGGCGTTTCAAAGTTGTCAGCACAATAATTTATATTGTTATGGGTTGGCTTTTGCTCGTGGGCGGCAAAAGATTTTTCTCCGTATTGCCTACTTCAGTTTTGGTGCTTTTGTTGGTTGGCGGCGGACTTTATACGCTCGGTTGCATATTCTACCTCAACAAAAAAATTTATCATCATCACGCGATTTGGCATCTGTTTGTTCTAAGTGCGGCGATTTGCCATTATGTAGCGGTTCTTCTCACGGTAATATTGCCTGTTCCTGAATGAATACCCCCCTAAGTTTAAGCACATCTTCTCCCTTCTCCCCAAAATGCAATGCCGAATTTGCGTGAGGGGTATAGCCCGACCCAAAGGGACACGCCCGAAATTTTTCTAAATTCATAAACAAGGACATCAAAATGAACTTGGAAGAAAAAATGAACTTAGAAGAAATTACGGCACGAGTTTTGGAACGGCAAGGTGAAGTTTCATATAAAGATGCGGTTGAACTTACGCGCTACCCAAATAAAGATATACTCTACGCGGCGGCAAACGAAATTCGAGAAAAATTTTGCGGAAAGGAATTGGATACCTGCTCAATAATAAATGCGAGATCGGGGCTGTGCAGTGAGGATTGCAAATGGTGTGCACAATCGGCAAAGCACAAAACGGGAATTTCGACCTACCCCATAAAAGACGGTGATGAAGTTTTTGACTGTGCGGTTCAAAATGACATTAAAGGCGTAAAGAGATTTTCACTTGTAACAAGCGGTCGCAAAGTTGATAAAAAAGAAATGGAAAAATTTTGTGAAATGTATAAACGCATTCACGAAAACACGGGACTCAAACTCTGTGCATCTATGGGTTTAATAGGCAAAGAGGAAATGCTTATGTTAAAAGATGCTGGCGTTAATCGCTACGAATGCAATCTCGAAAGTGCGGAATCGTTTTTTCCGCAACTCTGCTCCACACACACAACGGCAGAAAAAAAAACAACGCTAAAACTCGCCAAAGAATGCGGTCTCGATATTTGTTCGGGAGGAATTATCGGAATGGGCGAGAGTATGGAACAACGCGTGGAACTCGCTTGCGAACTCCGCGAATTGGGAGTTAAGTCTATCCCCATTAACATTTTGAACCCCATAAAAGGCTCGGCACTCGAAAATGCAAAACCTCTCACCGATGAGGAAATTTTAACGACAATGGCGGTTTTTAGGTTTGTGAATCCTGATGCATTTATTCGTTTTGCGGGAGGGCGAATAAATATGAGTGAGGGTTTGCAGAAAAAAGCGTTGCAGGCGGGGATAAACGCTTCGCTCGTGGGCGGATTACTGACAACGCCGGGCACAAGTGCAGATAAAGATTATGAAATGTTTGAAAACCTTGGATACGAGGCTAAAAGACAAAGTCCCCCCTAAGTTAGCGAAGTCTTCTTAACTTCGCTAACTGTCCCCCCAACTATTCCGCCTGCAGGGCTGCTTGGGGGGAATGACAAAGTCCCCCTAATTAAATCCCTTCGGCGTTTTCGTAACTTTTGAGCAGGCACGCACTGAAAGATTCCATAGAAAGTCCAAGTCGTTCCAATATGCCGTCTGCACCATTAACATCGTCTTTCTCCAAAAAATCAGTGAGCAAAAGCAATAAACCGAAAAGTCCCTTGTTGTTTAACAGTGCACTCGAAACCTCATCGTCAAGGGAAATTTGCGAAAGAATCTCGCCCATACTGACTTTGTAAAGTGCATCTAAACGACTCACCAAACCCATAAGATAACTTTTTTCAACTTTACTCTTTTCCCAAGAAAGCGACTTTGCGATGTTCTCAAAGAGAGATGCCCGCCGAACCGCATCTGCAAGCAGAGGCGATTTTCCCGAACCTCCCGTTGAATGAGCATAAGCGAGAATCAACAACCACCGTTTTAAGTTGCTGTATCCGAGAAGTGTAATTGCATGGCGAATTGAAGTAATTTCGGTGCGAGTGGCAAATGCCGCAGAGTTCAAATACTTGATTAAATTCACCGCCAATTCGGGTTGATTTTTGAATCGGTTTTCCAAGTCGCTAATTTCAAGTTCGGCATCAACCGCCCGCAAAAGTTCAAGTGCCCCCATTGAATTTCCGTCTAATTTTCCGGAACTCATCATCTCCGGCTTTGAGAAAAAATACCCCTGAAACAAATCACAACCCGCAGCAAGGCAATCCTTAAAATCTTTTTCAGTCTCAACTTTTTCCGCCAAAACTTTTATATTTCTCGAATGAAAAATTTTCACAGCCTGTTCAATCTGGGGAATATTTGTCGCGGGAAACTCTAACTTTACAATACTCGTATATGGCAACAGCGGTTTTATTTTTTGGTATTCTTCCGGCTTAGGCACAAAATCATCTATCGCAATTTTATAACCCTTCTCCCTAAAAGACTTCACTGCCGCAACTATATTCTCGTCAATATTCACGGTCTCCAAAATTTCCAAAACGAAAATTTCAGGATTTAGTATCAAAAGAATTTCACTCGTCAGCAACTCATAACTGCAATTTATAAACGCAAAATTTTTACCTATCAACTTATCCACACCAACATTATTCAATACATTGTCGAGTACCTGTGCTGTTGCACTCATATCATCGAGAACCGAAGTGGAGTTTTCATTTTGCTTGCGGCGAAAAAGTAATTCATAAGCAAACAAATTGTGGTCTCGGTCTAAGATTGGTTGCCTTGCTACAAATATTTCCTGCATATTTTTGAATATAGAAATCTATGCACTTACGAGTGCTAAAGCACTCTCTCTCCAAAAGCCAATACTTTGGCTTTTAATCCCCTCATTCGTCACCAACCAATTCGTAAGTATGGGCGGCATAAATGCCGCCCATACAAACCCGCAATGCAAATAAAACCACGCCACTACAAACTCTACTCTCCACTCTCAACTTTCAACCCTTGCACCGCCGCGTGATAATTTTCTACCTTCCCCCCACTTTACACTTTACACTTTTCTCGTTCAACTCTTGCACAGCCGAGTTCTCCACACCCCACACCCTACACCCCATACCCCAACTTGCACCGCCGCGTGATAATTTTCTACCTTTCCCCCCTAATAGGTCATTTATGCAGGAGTTTTTATGGCAGATGCGGTTCTTGATTACTTGAGCAAGAAATACAAAGGGCAATTTGAAATTTTGGGGCACATCGGTCAAAGTTTTGGAATGCGAGGCGACCGTTGGTTGGTTAAACCTGCAGGCTGTGCAAAAGAAAAAGATAAAGAGTTTATGGTTTTTGGCATTGAAACCGAAAAAGGCTATAAATTCGATGATTCTTACGATAGTGTTTTGCGAATCGGAGAATATCAAAAAATCACAGAAACCGCAGTAAAGGACACGGGAAACCACTTCAAAGCAAGCGTTACCATTAGCAAACGGATAACACACGCAAGCGATTTTAAGGTTATGCTCACCGCAAGCGGCACACAAAAAAGCGACGAACTCGAAAAAAATGTGAATGCCGTTGCCAAAGCAATTGCCGCAAAAAAATTAAGAGCGTGGATAAAATGCGGTCCCGTAACTTATTGGATAGACGATAAATATCGAGCAAAGGCGTGGCAAAAACCGACAAAACTCGGCTCTGTAAAATCTGCCGCAAAATCGCGTTTGGACTTGTGGCAACTGGAGCGGTTGTGCAATGTGGTTTATTTGGACGAACTTCTCGAACTCTCCGGGCAAGGCGATTTGGGCGATATTTTGGGTTATATTTTAGCGAACGGTTTAGACGATACTCAAGGAGCACTCCCCGCCGAGATGACAAAAGACGAATGGAAAAATTTAATAGAATCCGTGCTCGCCGACCAAAAATTGAGTTCTCTCACAATTGTAAAATTTGTAGATGTAATTGAAGCCGGCAAAGTCGAGGACGGACTTCCCGGTCATCGTGCGGTTTGCTTTATGGATAACAATAGGCAAGCATACATTATATTCCGCGGAACTCACGGCGACAAAGAGTGGGCAGACAACGGCGAAGGAATGTATCTGAGCGATACGGTTCAACAAAAAGCATCCGCCAAATTCGTCAATTCTGTGCGCGAAGACAAAACTCTCAATGTGGAATACCTCGCAGTGGCAGGTCATTCAAAGGGCGGCAACAAAGCGCAATATGTATCAATCGTTTGCCCGAACAATTATGTCAATCTGTGCCTTTCTCTTGACGGTCAGGGATTTTCACCGCAGTTTCACGAAAAATACAAGAAGAACATCGCCGCCCGTAAAGATGTTGTGCATCTGTTAGTTGAACGGAGAGATTTTGTGAATTGTCTCGGAACTTATCTGTATCCGTATCATTCCGAGTTCCACGGCGGATACCGCGGCGACCACACAAAAGCGTTTCCTTATGGCAACCCTATGCCGCTCTTCCACTGCCCCAACGCCCTTCGCGACAGCAAAAGCGTTCCTGCCGGCGTTGCAGACCCGGTGTATATCCCCGTTATGTTGAATCAGTTGGTGCGTTATTTTTTAAGGGACAAAAAATTCGACTCCATACGCCAAAAAACAATCACGGGTGTGGTTGCACTTTTGATGAAGAAAAAGCCCTGCACAATGCTCGAACTTTCCGAAGCCCTCGCTAATTTTTTCTTGGCGGGATTAGATTTATACAACGGAAACAAAGAATTTCAAAAAGCAGTAATAGATGTTGTGGCTAAAGAGGGCGATGTATTTGTGGCAACGGTTTTATGGTTGCGGTCGCCTTCTAAACCCTCTGACAATACCAATCGGCAGGAACTTGGAAAGAGTGCGAGTACAAGCATTGCCAAGGCAATTTTGAAGCAAGGAAGCCCTCAGGATTTTTTGAAAACGCTGAATACCCTTAAAACCTTGGTGACTTCAATTTCAAAAACCAAGATTGACCCAAGCGTATTGCCTGCATTTAACGCTTTTGTTGAAGATGTGGAAAAGCACGCGCTTGCAGAGATTGCTAAACGAGCCGGCAAGATTAGCAAAAGTGTCGGCAAAATTGTAGTGAAAAAGGTGACAAAGATATTTAAGTAGTGCTACTTGAGAATTGGCGAACTGTGAGAATGTTTATTTTTTGCAGGTTCGCCGTCGTCTCTAAAAACTCCAGTTTTACTAAATTGAGAGTCAATGGAGTTTTTAGAGATTTCCTATATGTTTTTCACCATGCAGTTTTTGCCGCTAAAAGCAATGCCGTATTTAATGATGTTCTCCGGTCTGTAGCCGTCCTCTTCTAAATCGGCGGTGTACTTATTTTTCTCTATCTGTGCTAACGCCTCATCGCACTTAGCCTCTAACCCCATTACTTTTTCTGCATATTTAAGTTCAAAAATAATGGCTTTGCCCCTAAAGTTTTTATACTTGAGATAAATATCGCTACGCCCCCAGCCTGCCTCCCTATTGGATTTAAGCGACCAGTCTTGCAGTTTTGCTAAAATGCCAACAAGCAAGCCGTGGTAAAACGATTCGCTGTTATCTAAATAACTGATGGATTGAAACAATACATCGGAAATCTCTTTTTCAAAAGAATCTGTATCTCCCGCTAAAATGGCTGTGTATAATTTTGAGTAATCTTTTTGCCTAATTTTCTCTCTAAACCAGTCTTCAATTTTAGTATTAAAAATATAATGCAATTCTCGATTCGGAACCTTTAAGTCCAAAACAATTTTGTCACCTTCCATAGATTCGCCAAACTTTGTAAGGTATCCCGTAAAAAACAGAAAATTCCACAAGTTATTGATTTCCTTGTCAATCTCATCATAAGTAATGTCTTCGTGAATTATTTTTTGGATGAAGCCGCCTGCGACAAGCGTTTCTAAATCCTTCTTTGCCGCATCGTCTGCTTTGTCTATAAGAGTGCGCACAATACTGTTGCTACTGGTGTTTGACCAATAGGGTTTAGGGTAAGCATTAGGAAAATCCTTCAAGTCGCTAACCGCATTGATGATGCTCCAAGGATTGTAGATTTGCGTATTATTCCCAAATATGTATCCGTTATACCAACTTTTAATAATATCTCTTCTATTTTCCATCTTATAATAACACAACATTGCCTCTACTTCTGCAGGAATAAAACCAAAATATTCCGCATAACTTCTGCTTACAATAGACACAATATTTAAGTTATTCAATCCCGTAAAAATACTCTCCTTTGAAATTCGCAAACAGCCGGTGAGCACTGCAAACTCCAATGAATCGTTTGTTTTAAGTGCAAGCCCGAAGAACGAACGGATAAAATCTATCATCGATTTATAAAAACCGGCAAACCACGCACTCTCTAAGGGCACATCATATTCATCTATGAGGATAATTGTTTTTTTCCCGTGATAGGTATTTAAGCATTCGGATAGGAATCTAAGCGAATCCGTGTAATCGTCAGGTTCGCCTTTGTTTGCAACAAGCCGTTCAAACTTTTCTTTATTTGCAGGTTTTAATTTACCTGTTTTTATTACATAATCATGTCTTCTAAATTCATTAGAAATCATACCCTTGAGGCTTGCATAAGAAGCCTCCCACGAGTCGTGCTTTGCTCCTTTAAGCGTGAGAAATATTACAGGATACTTTCCCTGCTCCTCCATATAGCGACCCTCACCTGCCGCCTCAATTTTAAGTCCGTTAAATAAATGCCGTTTATCTTTTGCCCACGGCGGTTTCCATTCTTCTCTCTCTACTCTCTTCTCTCTACTCTCTTCACTAATAATAGAGGTGTCCTCAAAAAAACATTTGAGCATTGTTTGGTTTAGCGTTTTTCCAAAGCGGCGAGGGCGGGTAAATAGATTGACTTTAGATCTCTTATCGAGAATTTCTTGGATTAGCAGAGTTTTATCGATATAGTAATATCCTTTTTCGATCATCTCATCGAAAAACTCGGTGCCAATTGGCAAGGGCGTTGGTATGTTGGGATAAGGCGACATTGGTATGAATATAGTAATCTCATAAGAACTCCCCCAAACTTTATCTCATAGAACAAGGAGCGTGTATGGTGGTTAATGAGAAAGACTATAATTCACAATAGATGGGTAAAATCTATGGAAGAACGAGTGAAGCTATTCAAGGAATGGTGCAATGCTCTCACAAGGAAACAAGGTAGGGATATATGTAATATAAATGTAAAAATATTTTAGACTTTATATATTATAGAGAAAACCTCGCCCTCACCTCCCCTGCTATCACAAATCTCTCGTGCTTGGTAAGCCCAAAGAAAACGCACTTGGGGCAAACACTAACAAAAAAGCGGCTGTGGAAAGCAATAATTTATGCCAGCCCTCAAAACTGAGGGATAACCAAATAGGTATAGGCAGAGAGTAAACAAAAGCGTTTTGGGGAGCCTGTACATGGGGGTGTTGGAATTGCTGTAAAATTTTTCTACATTTGTGCTCATGTTGCAAGAACTCGACAAGTATCCATTTTTTCCGCAAGTGTTGCAGGTGACTTCAACGGATAAGTGCATCGACCTTGACCATCAGAGTCTTTTGAGAGAGAAAAATTGGAACGGCGAGTTGCCAGTGACGAAAAATCAATTGAAAAATTCACAAAAAAATTACCTAAAAAGGGAGGGTTTTAAAAAGGTGAAATTATGAAAAAGAAAAATGCCGAAAAAGATTTTTTTGAAATTCATGGGATGAAGCTCTATGATACTGCTTGGGAGGCGGTAGGTTTGTCTCCTGCAGAGGCCGATCTAGAAGAAATGAAATTCCAACTTGCACAGGAGGTAAAGAAACGCCAAAAAACCTCCAATGTAGCACCGGTAAAGAAAAAAAACGCAGATTTTACCTTAGATTCCTTATTTAAAGGGCTAAGATCTTTGGGAGTTTCTACGCACGAATTTGGCAAATTGATAGCATCAACCAAAGTTTCAACATAGTTCTTTTATGCAAACTACTACGCCTTTTTCCATAGATTTTGATTCACCGCTACATGGCTGCAAGTCGGTGCATTCCATGCTACGCACGGTCGATGGCAGAGATTTCTATATTGATTTGGTGTTTTATCATTATGTATTAAAATGCTTTGTGTTAGTGGCTTCTCCCATCGGCATTGTCCTTTGCGCCGATAAAATCGATGCGCTAGTGCGTTACACTTTGCCCGAAGAAAATAAGCAGATATTCGCCTCCAAATACATGCTCTACCTGCCTACAGAAGAGCAATTAAAAAATGAAATTAAGGAGGTTTTGTAAATGACCTCCCAATTGCGAAATATCCCCCGCCTCTTTGACAGGGGAAACGGGGCACGGGACGGGCGTGGGGGTGCGGCATGAGCCACAAAGAAGCCCATCTGCTCGGCATCCGCTTGTTCCACGAAGGCAGGGAGGCTTGGCTCTCCCATGTCGCTAGCCAGTTGAACGGCGAAAGCCTTGCCGTTATGCACACGGTCAATCTGGAAATATTCAGCAAGGCACTGAAAGATTCCGAGTACCGCAAAATTTTGCAGTGCGCCGAATGGAGCGTGGTGGACGGCTATCCGGTTTCCTTTATCGCGTGGCTTAAAAACAGGGTTTGGCTCAAGCGGATTTGCGGCTCCGATTTCATATACGATTTGCTCTCCGTTTGCCAAAAAGAGAACAAGCGGATTTTGATACTTGGCGGCACCTCAAAGCGGAATGAATTGGCTGTGTTGAACATCAAAAAACGCTACCCAAATCTCGATGTCTCTGGCTACTCCCCGGAGTTCCCCAGTTCCATAGACATTCACCAAGATTCAGAGTTGCAAACATTGATTGAGCAATTTAAGCCCGCGGTTATTGCCGTGTGTTTTGGTGCTCCCAAGCAAGAAATGTGGATGGAAGGCAACCGAGAGTTTTTAATTCAAAATGGAGTGCGGCTGGTTGCCGGATTGGGCGGCGTTGTCGATTTTTTGAGCGGCGAGATCAAGCGTGCTCCGGGTCTGTTCCGCAGGTTTGGCATGGAGTGGCTTTGGCGGTGCCTGCTGGAGCCGCACCGGTTCAAGCGGTATGCGGTGGCGATGTGGATTATGGTGAGGTATGGGAAACAGATTTCTCGTAGGGAGACTCTATGAACAAAGAATCCTCCCGCGAGTACTGGATTGACTATGTAAAGCTATTCGCTTGCCTCTTGGTCGCTTTTGGGCATTTGCTCCGTAGTTTTAACGATGCAGGGATTACCGACAGGGCAAACCCGATAAGCCATACAATAGAGGTTGTTATTTATTTGTTCCATGTTCCGTTGTTCTTTTTTTGCAGCGGCTATTTGTATCAAAAATTGAGCAAAATTAATTCTCTTCGGGCTTATGGCAACAATACCCTTAAAAAGTTCATCAATTTGGGTGTTCCTTATTTCACATTTTTTACCATTACTTATTTGTTGAAAACTTGGTTTAGCGGATCTGTCAATACCCCTGTTCAATATGGGTATTGGGAATCCTTGTTGTTTCACCCCATAAATCAGTTTTGGTTTTTCCATGCCCTGTTCTTGGCGTTTTTGGTAACGCCAACCGTTGCCTCCAAAAAAGGAATTTCTATACTGCTTGCGTTGTCCATTGGACTTTTAACACTCCGCAATATATCTGGCACGGATTTTGCGGGGGGGGGGGGGGGCTATTGATGCTTTTAGGCTGGATTAACTTGTGGTTTGTATTGGGCATGGCGTTCTGTTTTTTTGGAATGGTAAAGGCAACCGTCCCTTGGAAAGTTGTTGCTTTATTGGGTCTCTTTTTGCCTGTTTCTGCGATACTCGCCTATTCGGGTTTTATCACAACTGGACTGCGCCCCTTGCTTACCTTGTGGGGAGTTGCTTTTAGCGTTTTTTTGTTTCTCAAGTGTTCCAAAGAAAATTGGTTTCCGCAAAATACTGTGAAGTGGCTTGCCAAATGGACTATGCCCATATTCTTATTACATACGATATGTGCGGCGCCGTTTAGGGCATTGCTTTTGAAGCAAGGAATTTACTCCGTAGAACTGCATTGGATTGTAGGGATAGCCGCATCGCTTGTCTTGCCGATTGCGATTGGTTGGGTAGCGGAACGGAGCGTGTATTTGAATTTCTTTTTTGCTCCGCTAAGCACGGTGCGTATGGTTCGAGAGGTAAAAGCATGAGTTTATTTAATTTTCGCAAAAATCAGATTTTGCATAGTGTGTGGGAATCACTCCGTCGTAATCATTTTGTGCATAAAATACGGAATCGCGTTGTTCCTGACCCCCATAAGAAAAGCTATTCCCAGCATGGTGAAGACATTATAATGTTGCACATTTTAAACGAATTGAAAATAGATAAATGGGCTTGGCTAGATATCGGAGCTCATCATCCAAAACGCTCTAGCAATTCTGCATTATTTTATGACATGGGAATGAGAGGCGTTAATGTGGAAGCCAATCCTATGTTAATTGGGGAATTTTATAGGCAGCGAAAAGGGGATGTAAATCTGAATATAGCCGTAGGTGATACAAGCGGATCAATGGATTTTTATATTATGGATCACCCTGCGCTAAGCACACTATCCAAAGAAGAAGCGCAAAGATACGAGACTCTTGGATTCAAAATTAAGGAGGTTATTCCCGTAAAGGTAATGAGCGTTGCTGATGTTATTCATGAATACCTCAATGGAAAATTCCCAGAAGTACTTTCTATAGATGCGGAGGGTTACGACTTAAACATATTAAAAAGCATAAAATGGGAAGATGTTTCTATAGGATGTCCAGTATTAATTTGCGTAGAATGCGTACCGTATAACAATGATATGGTTGGGTTGGATTCCGTATATAAAAGTGAAATAGTAGCGTATTTGACATCTGCTGCTTGCGGATATACATTGATGGCCTATACAACGGTGAATGCGATATTTATTAGGAATAAATGAAAATCCTCCTAGTTAATACCCGGTATTTTATTAGCGGCGGTCCCGAACGCTATATGTTCAATGTGATGCAATTGCTCGAATCCAAAGGGCATACAGTTATTCCTTTTTCTGTTCAACATAAGCAAAACAAGGCATCGGAATATTCTCGTTATTGGTTATCTCCCCTTGATGCGGGCATTAAAAATCCAATAAAAATGATTGGCAGGATATTTTATTCTTTCGAGGCAAAAAGCAAATTAGAAAGATTAATCAAAGAGACAAGACCAGACCTTATTTATTGTTTGCAATACCAAATGAGAATGTCTTGCAGCGTTATATCTGCGGCAAAAAAATATCGCATTCCCTTTGTGCAACGAATTTCTGAATATGCGCAAATTTGCCCGGGTCATTTTTTATACAATCCGCAAATAAATCAAATCTGTGAAAAATGCTCAAAGGGTTCCCTTTGCAATGCAGTTAAAGATAATTGCGCCGGTTCTAGGATGCTTTCTTTTGTAAAAGCCGCTTCGGTTGCGTTTCAACAAATTTACGGAGTCCGCAAAAAAATAGATGCCTTTGTATTTACTTCCGCATTTACTCGGAGCAAATTTTTAGAGGCAAAATATCTGCAAAACAAATCTTTTGCTGTGCCCACATTTTTTAACGCAGTTAAAACTATAGAGCAAATAACTTACGAACCCTTTGCGTTGTTTTTTGGGCGTTTGGATCCCGATAAAGGTGTGGATGTTCTTGTCGATGCGTTTTTAAAAAACAAAAAGCCCCTTAAAATCATAGGATTCTCATACCACACGCAATACGAGCAAAAGATTAAAAAAATGATTGTAGGCAAACAGCACCAGATCGAGTTCCTAGGAAAAATGAACTTTGAGCAGATTCAGGAAATTCTTGCGAAATGCTTGTTTACCATAGTTCCTTCAAATTGGTACGAGAACCTGCCAAATAGCCTTTTGGAATCTTACGCGCTTAAAAAATGCGTGGTGGCTACCGGCATAGGCTCTTTGGCGGAGGCTGTAATTGACAATGAAACGGGACTGCATTTTAAGTATCGTGATGCAAGCGATTTGATCTCCAAGGCAGATTATTTATTTGAGCACCCAGAAGAGGCAAAGCACATGGGAGAAAATGGGTATCGATTGATAGAAACAAAATATTCGGCAGAGGAACATTATAAAGGATTGATGGGAGTGTTTGAGGGGGTGGTGAAATGCTAATTAAGCGAATAACCCTTGACAATTCTAATAAATTATTCTATATTTGTCACCAACATGCTCACCCCGCTTCCCGTAAGAACAGCGCGCTCAGGGTGAGTTTTTTATTTTTACACCATATTTTGGAGGTGGATGTTGCCTAAAATCCCTTATACAAAGCAATTTTTTTCTTATCAAGAGCAAATATCTTTACTCAAATCTCGTGGAATGCAGTTCTCAGATGAAAATAAAGCATTGCATTTGCTGGAGTATGTCAGTTACTATAGATTTAGTGGCTATTGGTATCCTCTACTTGCAGATAAGCAAACTCATATTTTTAACCCAGGATCTACATTTGAGACGGTTTTTGATTTATACAAGTTCGACAAAGAACTCCGTAAATTGATTAGCGTAGAACTCGAAAAAATAGAAATTTCGGTGCGTTCAAAAATGGCGTATATTTTATCCATCGCCTACGGTTCATTTTGGATTGAAGATGGTTCGCTATTTATCGATTCCTATAAGCATCAATCTACGCTAAAAAAAGTAGGTGAAGAATTTAAAAGAAGTGACGAGGCTTTTGTTGTTTCTTTCAAATCAAAATACTCTAATCCAGTTCCCCCATCGTTCATTACACTAGAAATCACATCTTTTGGCACATTATCCAGGTTGTATGAAAATTTAAAATCCGGAAAAACAAAAAGAGAAATATCTAAAGCATTTGGTTTATCGGATGTCATTTTTATGTCATGGTTGCATAGCCTTGTTTATATCAGAAATATGTGTGCTCATCATGTGCGGTTATGGAATCGACAGATGCGTATTCGCCCATTATTTCCAAAAAATTCTTTTAACAATTGGCTTGCAAATCAGCAAGTCGATAATACCAAAATATATTATGTGCTTTCAATGATTGTTTATTTGCTGAATATTATCAATCCCAATCATTCGTTTAAACAAAAAATTGAGGATATGTTTCTAAAATATCCGAATGTGGATAGACTTGCTATGGGCTTTCCGATTTCTTATAAATCGGAGGCATTATGGGGAGGGGCGTATGAATAAAATCCTAAAATACCTTAAAAATCCCTTCCACCTATTCGGCTATCTCGGCAGGCGTGGAGTGTTTAACTGGATGCCAGATTCTCTGTATCTAAAAATCCTTTACCGCATAGAAGTGGGATATTGGCCCAATTTATCAAACCCGCAAACCTTCAACGAAAAATTGCAATGGCTTAAAATTCACGACCGCAAGCCGGAATATACGCAGTTCGTTGATAAATACGAGGTTCGCAAGCATATCGCCGAAACAATTGGCGAGGAGTATTTGATTCCGCTTTTGGGCGTGTGGGATAAATTCGATGATATTGATTTTAGCAAGTTGCCGGAGCAGTTTGTGCTGAAATGCACCCACGACAGTGGTGGGCTTGTGATTTGCAAAGATAAGAGTAACCTGGATATAAAGAGGGCAAAAAAGAAAATTGAGCGATGCTTAAAGAAAAATTATTACTGGGATGGTCGAGAATGGCCGTACAAGAGTGTAAAGTCTAGAATTATCGCTGAAAAATATATGGTGGATGAATCGGAAACTGAACTCAAAGACTATAAAATATTTTGTTTTGATGGAGAGTCGAAAATTATACAAGTAGATTTTGATAGGTTTGTTGAACATAAACGCAATTTATATGATACGGAATGGAATTTATGTGATTTTACTTTACTATACAAAAATGGCAAGCAAAAACAAATTCCAAAGCCAGCACAACTAGAAAAAATGTTGGAATTTGCCAAAACTCTTTCAAAAAATATTCCATTTGTGCGAGTGGATTTTTATTGCATAAATAATGATATTCGGTGGGGGGGGGGGTATACTCTTTGGCGAACTCACTTTTTACCCAGAGGCAGGACTTGGAAAGTTCAATCCTACAGAAACCGATCGATTATTCGGAGAATGGCTCAAGTTGCCAAAGGAAGGAAAGTAATATGAAAATTTATTTTGGCGAATTAACATTTTATCCTGGCGCAGGATTTGAAGAATTTACGCCATTTGAATGGGATAGAACTTTTGGAGATTGGATAGAATTATGAAACAAAAAGCATTTATACTTGGTAGAGGAATCTTTGCACAAGCAATTGTTCCTCAAGTGAAAAAATCTTATGAAATTCTTGGATTCTTAAACGACGCCAAGGATTTTACGAACGGCTACCCAAAAATAGGCAATTACAATGTATATCCGCTAGAAAAAGTGAAGGATATGCAATACGACAAAATTATTTTTGGGATGGGAGATAGGAGTAATGGATTTGTGGACAGGCTAACGATTCAGTTAGGCGTGGACACAAAAAAGATAGATTATAATTTTTTGAATATAAAAAACAAAGTATTTGCATTGTTCAAAAAGTTAAAAAATAACCCCAAAGATATTTTTTATCGCATGCGGATAAAAGTCATCAATCGATATGCAAGAAGTTCTTTTGCCAATAAAAAATATAATAAACAAGGTTATAATCAAATCAGTAACCAAACGGCATTTGACAGGTATCCTGCGATTTTTGGCTTTATGAAATCTACAGTTAAGTTCGATGGTATAAAGATTTTATCTTTTGGTTGTAGCACAGGCGAAGAATGTTTTAGCATAAGAAAATATTTTGAAAAATCTAAAATTGCCGGTTATGATATAAGTGAAGCGAATATTGCCAAAGCTAGGCAAAAAAACAAAGACTCTGCAATTCAATTTTTTAATGATTTGAATAAAGCGGGTAGTGAATACGATATTGTTTTTGCGATGGATGTTTTATGCAGATGGCCGGTATTGAAATGCAAAGAAGACAGTTCTGATATTTATTCTTTTGAACAATTCAATAAGAGCATTGAGTTGTTGGATAACCATGTAAAACAAAATGGGTATTTGGTGATATTTAACGCAAATTACTGTTTTACGGATACCGAAGTTGCAAAAAAATATGAACCAGTTACCATACCTCATTTTTTAACAAGCGGAGAGCATACAAAATTTTCAAGCAACAACAGGGTATTGGAAAATCAAAATTATGAATATAGCGTATTTAAAAAGGTAACAGAGCCTCGAACAGCAGGGCGAATATGATTTATGTTCGCATGGGTGGTCGATTGGGGAACTTAATGTTTCGCTATGCTTTAGCTCGGAAAGTTCAGTTGCAGAGAAATAATGAACCGTTATGCTTTATTTACCCAAAAAAAGAATTCACGGGAAAGGATGGATTTAAAGATTCATTAAAGTATTTTCAAGTCACAAAATACGAATCTAGGTTTACATATAGGAATATCGAGTTTATAAAAGATGCAACCGTATTGCAAAAAATGCTCATTTTTTATTGGAAACTAATTAGAAAATTTGGCTTGCATCATAATATTTTTATTCAAAAATTATTAAATAGGTTTGGAGTATCCTATTCGTTGAATGATTATGTTCCCATAAATCTATCAAACAATGCATCGAATGTATTTTTGAATAATTATGCGATGTCTAAAAAATATTTTTTAGACATCCGCAATATTCTTTTGTATGAATTTACTCCAAAAAATCCAGAACTGCCACAAAATTATGATTTATACGAAAAAATTCGGAATACAAATTCTGTGAGCATTTCCATACGCCGGGGAGACTATCTTTTACCCAAAAATAAAAATCACAATGTTTGCACTCTCTATTATTACAATAAATCAATTAAACTTATAAAAGAAAAACTCCCAAATTGCCATTTTTTTATATTCTCCGATGATATTGAATGGTGCAAACAAAACCTCCATTTTGAAGATACATTTTCTTTTGAATCAGGCACGGATCCTGTTTGGGAAAAATTGCGATTGATGTATTCTTGCAAACATTTTATACTTTCCAATAGTACATTTGCATGGTGGGGGCAATATTTATCGAGAAATGAAAATAAAATTGTAATTTCTCCTTCAAGATGGTTTGCTAATAACATAAAAATTGATTTGATCGAACCTAATTGGATTTTAGTGGAGCCAGGCAATGATTCGCTTATCTAAAGTTTCTATAATAGTACCGGTGTATAAAGTGGAAGATTACTTGCCTGCTTGTATAGAAAGTATCATAGCACAAACATTTACAGATTGGGAATTAATTCTAGTCGATGACGGTAGTCCGGATAAGTGTCCGGGAATTTGTGATGAATATGCGGTAAAAGATGAACAAATTCAAGTTTTACATCAAAAAAATCAAGGCGTGACTGCTGCCCGCAAAAATGGTTGTTCTTTGGCAAAAGGTGAATGGATATGCTTTGTTGATGCTGATGATCAAATACCTATCCATGCTATTGACGCATTGCTTCAAAATTCAGATAAAGCCGATATTGTAATCGGTTCTATGGCTAATGGGCTTATGCCTAAAATAGATAGATTTACAAAAAAGAAAGATCTTCATGGTTCACTATTTTTGAGAAAATTATTGATTAATAAAATGCCTTGGGGTCCTTACGCTCGCATAATTAAAAGAGATTTGTTGACTAGTTCTGTTTTTAATTTGCCAAGGGAAATTTATCGTGGAGAAGATTACATAATGAATCTTCGTTTAGCACAAAAAATTCAATCTGTAGTTTGTACGCCAGATGTTGTTTATCAACAAACATTTAGGGAAACTTCTTGTACAAAAATAACAAAACTTATTCCGATTATGGTTTTTGAAAAATGGGTGTTAAAATCTTTAAAAATGGATTTTATATTAAAAAGTTTACCGAGTCTAGCTATTCGATATTTTTTTATCGTTCCTAAAAATATTGTCAAACGATTTATAAAAAAACTTTTTTAAATGCCTTATGAATAGCTATCTTTTTGTATTTTCAAGTTCTTGTTTGTTATTGTATTTGGCACAAAAATACGATAAAAAGTATCCCTATTTTCAAATCCCATTATTTATACTCGCCGCAATAATCCCTGCGGTGCTAGCAGCTGTTCGCGATGATTCTATAGGCACAGACACATTGGTATACGCTAACCCCGTTTTTGCAGATGCTTTAACGGCTCCAAATATCAATGGAATGGAAGAAAGATGGGATGGTTGGATTGCCAAGAGTTACTTATGGATGAATTTTATTATGAGCAGAATTACGACCCATGTGGAATGGGTTCATTTTTTGATAGCTTTTATGGAATGTATGGTTGTGATTTTGGCTTTGAATAATTGCAAACGCTATTGTTCTATATGGATTGGAATGTTAGTTTATTTTTGTTTTTTTTATGTAGGTTCTTTTAATTTAATACGGCAATATCTAGCTTGTTCCATGGGATTATTCGCCGTAACATTCTTATTAAAAAACAAACCATTATATTTTTATTTAATTATAGCCATATCTATGTTATTTCATACATCAAATGCATTATTTGTATTTATACATTTAGTATATTTGTATACAAATCATTTTAAGACTTTATTTAGCAAATTAATTTTAATAGGAGTATCTATATCAATTGTTGTAAGTGCTCAAGTATTTTTTGATCAATACCTTGCACTGATGACAATAATAGGATTTGATTTTTTTGCTAGGTATTTTCTTGAGTCGAATGATTTTGATGGAGGATATAAAACAGTATTTCTTTTTGCCCCTCTTATTTTATTTGTTATTCCTTTTAAAAAAAGGATAGAAAAATATACGAATCATTATGATTTTTTTGTTTGCATAATAATGATAATAATTTTCGGGGCACTTTTACCATTAACGAATTCAATATTCCTTATTCGTATAGTTATTCCTTTTAATTGGATGTTGTGTTTCATACTCCCTATGATTGCTAAATCTACAAATAAATTTCTTATCGCTGGGCAACAATTGTATATAGTAAGATATGTAATCACTTTATACTCAATTGCTTATTTTGTTGTTGTTTATGTTATATATAAAGCAGGAGAGGCATACCCCTATACTTCTAAAATCCTTGATTCTACATACAGTTCATTTTTAAAATTAGGCTTTTAGTAATATGGCATTCTTCTCAAATTTACACGCCACATTCCATTGCTCCAAAAACTACGGTGCATTTTTGCAAGCCTTTGCTCTGCAAAAATATTTAGATTGCACTACGCTCAATTTTATTCCAAGTTATCAATACATAGTGGGGAATAATTCACGAAAAGTTCCACTACTATGGCGAATTTTGGCACTTTATCGGTATTACAAAAAACGCGCGTATCAAATGATGCCTGAATTAAAAATGCTTAATTTAACAAACCGTTATTCGCTTGTAGAGCAAATTTTATCATCAAATTTACAGGCAAATACATTCATCGTAGGCTCTGATCAAGTATGGAATCCCCGTTTTATCGCAAATCGTGAGCAAATATATTTCCTCGCTTTTGCACCGCTCTCCGCCAAGCGTATCTCCTACGCAGCAAGCCTCGGCATGGCAAAATGGCCTAAAGATTTTGAGCAAAAAGTTCTCCCTTGGTTGCAAAAATTCCAAGCCATCAGTGTGCGCGAAGAATCGAATGTTCCCTATTTAACTTCGCTAGGCTTATCAAATGTCGTCTGCGTTTGCGACCCCACAATTTTGCATAAGGGCGATTTTTACCGCAGAAAATTTTCTATCGTACAGGCATTGCATACAATGCCCTTACAACCATTCGTTTTCGTTTACAAAATCCGTGAAACTTTGCCAAATGCGGTTCAAGAAACCTTAACAAACACCAAAACGATTACGGTTGATTTGCAAAAGAAAAAAACAATGGTTTCTGTTTCCGATTGGCTTGCAAATATCGACCATGCCGAGTGGATTATCACCGACTCTTTCCATTGCGCAGTTTTCTGCATATTGTTTCATAAACAATTTGTCGTCATCCCAAACCGTTCAACAGGCGTTGGCATGAATGAACGCTTTGCCACCATTCTCGGCAAAACCGGTCTTGAATACCGCATGCTGCAAGGCAATGAATTCAAGGAAAAATTTCAAGAAAAACTTAACCGTCCTGTGGATTGGAATAAGATAGACAGTATTTTGGAGGATTGGCGAACCTATTCCGGCAACTGGCTAAAAAACGCATTGGAATAAATTTCTACATTTAAACTACTATGGATAAACCCAAACGCTACCCACTAGGCATCCAAACCTTCTCCACCATCAGAGAAGACAACTACCACTATGTGGACAAAACAGCCCGCATTCACGATCTTGTGACAGGTTCCGGCTATGTATTTTTCCTCTCCCGCCCTCGGCGTTTTGGCAAATCGCTCTTGTGTTCCACGCTTGGTGCTCTCTTTGAGGGGCAGCGCGAGTTGTTCAAAGGTCTTGCCATAGATTCGCTCACTTGGGAATGGAAAAAGTACCCGGTGATTCGAATTGATTTAAATCCTGGATCGTATGCTTCTGTCGATGATTTATTTGCAACGCAGTTCGGGAATTTGGAAAGCAACGCCTCCCGTATGGCTTTGGGTTTGCGTGGAGAGACTATCTCAGAGCAACTCCGTTCATTAATAGAAGACGCTCACAATAAATTTGGCGAAAAAGTTGCTGTTATTATTGATGAATACGATAAACCGCTACTAAGCACCATTGATACCCCGGTGCTTCACGCAGAAATGCGGCGGAACCTCAAGGGCTTTTATGGTGTACTTAAATCCTCTGATGAACACCTAAAGTTTGTGTTCCTCACAGGTGTCACAAAATTCTCCAAGGTAAGCATATTTTCCGATCTTAATAACCTCACCGACATTTCCCTCGACCCTCGCTACACCGATATTTGCGGTATTACGCAAAAAGAATTGGAAGAAAATTTTAGGGAAGAAATCAATGGTATAGCAGGTGGGGATGGCGGTGCATACCCCGCCAAATTAAAACGCTTTTACAACGGCTATCGGTTTTCCAAGGAACCTCTCACGGTTTACAATCCCTTTGGCTTGCTTCATCACTTCAATAGTAAAGGGGAGTTCATTCCCTATTGGTTTGCCTCCGGCACTCCTACATTTTTAATTAAACTTATAGAACAACAAAAAATTGATGCGACAAATCTCGAAAAAATAGAACTTTCTTCCGATGCCTTTGACGATTACCAAGGCAATAATCTCAGGGCGATTCCGGTATTTTACCAATCGGGATACCTAACCATTACGGATTACGACCCGGAGAGCATGCTCTACACACTCGATTACCCCAACGATGAGGTGCGTATTGGATTTGCAAAGGCTCTCTCCGCAGCGTATTCAGGGGCAATGCCCGAAATGCAAGCCTCCCTAGTGAACAAAATGCACAAGATGCTTGCCGCAGGCGATGCCAACGGCTTTGTGGAGGCATTAAAGCCCTTTTACAACGGCATCCCTTTTGACATTCTCTCTCGTGTGGAGTATTGCTACCAACTTATCTTTTATGTTATTGTGCGGATGCTCGGCATATACTCCCGTGTGGAGGTACATACAGCGGTGGGCAGCGTTGATGCTGTGATAGAAGAAAAAGATTTTGTATATGTAATAGAATTTAAACTAAACGACACTGCCGAGGCGGCTTTAGCACAAATCGAGAGCAAGGATTACGCCCTCTCATACAATGGGCAAGGTAAAAAGGTGGTTAAATTGGGCATAGAATTCGATAAGGAAAAAAGGAATATTGGAAGGTGGGTGGCGGAGTAAATATGAACCAAATAGTAGAAACCTCTCAATGCGTAGGCTGTGCGGCTTGCCACGACACTTGTGCCCACAAGGCAATTTCCATGCAAACCGATGCCGAGGGTTTTCCATACCCCTGCATCGACCAGAGCAAATGTACCGATTGCAAAATGTGCCAAAAGGTGTGCCCTGTCATTCACATCGATGACTTAAAAAAGAACGATTTTGAAGAACCGCATTGCTATGCGGCCATACATAAAAATATGAAAATTCGCTGGGATAGCACTTCCGGTGGAGTTTTTTCTGCCTTGGCAGAGGGCATGTATGCACAAGGCGGATATGTGGGCGGAGCTATCTATAATGAAGATTTCACTGTTCGCAATTACATTTCAAATAATGCGGAAGATTTAGCAAAATTGAGGAGTTCAAAATACCTTCAGAGCAATGCGGAAGGTTTATTCTCTGAGATTAAATCCATTTTGGCAGGCAATGAAAAAGTCTTGGTTTGTGGCACTCCTTGCCAAATGGCTGCATTAAGAAGTTTTCTTAAAAAAGATTATGACAATTTGATTATCGTTGATTTTATATGCAGAGGCGTAAATTCGCCCAAAGTTTATCGTAAATACCTTGATTCTTTGGAACAGAAATTCGGAGGCAAAGTCGTTTATGTAAAAGCAAAAAACAAAGAATTGGGGTGGCGGAACCTTACCCGCAAAGTTGTCTTTGACAATGGAAAATCATATTATGGCGTTCTTATGCAGGATGATTTTCGTAGAGGTTACCATACGAATGTGTTTTGCCGCCCGTCTTGCTATGCTTGCGAGTTTAAGGGATTCCCCCGCATCGCAGATATCACGATAGGCGATTATTGGGGCATCGAAAAAGTCGATAAAAACATGGATAATAACATAGGTACTTCCGTTGTGCTTATCAACTCTAAAAAAGGATTCGATTATTTTAATCTCGTCAAAGACAGTCTAGAATGGATTTCAACACCGTTTAAGTCAGTTCTTTCTGGAAACATTGCACTAAAAAAATCATTGGAACCTGCAAAAATAGACAGAGAACTGTTTTTCAAGGACTTAGATGCAGGAACTTTTGATGATGTCGTGCAAAAATACTTTCCGATTAAAAACGGATATAACGGCGGCTTAAAAAAGAAAGTGAAATCTATTTTAAAACTTGGGAAATTCTTTTATACTCATTATGCGTTTCATCCTCTCTCGTTTTTTAATTTCATAAGGTTAAATTTTATTCGGAAAAACACATCTTCGAGCTTGGCAAAAAAAAATCTATTGTATGCTATGCCAAGTGCTGTATTTGACATCCATCCATCGGCAAAAATTATTTTAAAAAAGGGGATTATTTACGGAAACAATCCTGTCAAGGGTTTAAAAATGCCAACAGCATTGCGTATGGAGGCTAATACGACACTAGAAATCCATGATGGCCCGCTTACCCGTTATGGAACAGCCCCATATAACCTGCGTTATGGAGCATATATTGAGGTCGTAAATGGAGGCAAACTGACGATAGGCCAAGGAGCCTGTAATGTCGGTTTAACTATTATGTGCGCAAAAGAGGTTTCCATTGGCAATGGCGTGCGCATCGGTCGAAATGTTTCCATTCGCGATTTTAATGGGCCTCATGTCATTGTGAGCGATACTTATGTGACCCATGCTCCGGTTTGCATCAAAGACCATGTTTGGCTTTGTACGAGTTGCACTATTTTGCCCGGGGTTACAATTGGCGAGGGTTCTGTGGTAGCTGCAAACGCAACGGTTAGCAAGAGCATGCCACCTCGCAGTTTGATAGCCGGAACACCGGCAAAGGTCATCAAAGAAAACATTGAGTGGTATTGATAGTCGTATTTTTCTATATTTACCCATAGAACTACAAGCAAGGAGTATTTATGACCACAGCTACTATGAACAGACCATCGAGGGTCGGGGCTAGGCCCCCTCGGGTAACCTCGGATAGGCGTTTACCCATAGACGGTTTTAAGAAAACAATGCAAGAGATGCAAGCATGGGCAAAAGAAGTAGGTTTAACTCCGCAAGATGTGCAAGACGCTATCAAGCAAGTTCGAGTCGAAGCCCGTGAAGTGTATATACATCGTAAGCGGAGACAACGATTTATTGGTGCTGAAAGAATACGAAGGAGTAAAGATAATGACGGTTAAGCAGTTTTTGGATACATTTGATGAGGATTAGTAAAATATGCAAAAGATAACATTGTCCAACGGCATAGAAATGCCAAGTATTACATTAAATGATGGACTAATCGTGCCCTCTATGGCTTTTGGTCCTGGTATTATGATGCGCGGCAGGAAATTGCATCAAGGCGATTCTGTTTTCGATAGAATTGTTCGAAAATTCCAATGGAAAATCCAATTTCTGTATTTCCGAATCAAGCAAACTCCGGCATATAAAAAATCTGTGTTATATGCAATTCAACAGGCTGGTTTTCGTTGGATAGACTACTCGGCGAGTTATGATCAGGTGAAAACCATAGGCGAATGCATAAAAAAATGTGGCATTCCAAGAAGAGATTTGATTGTAACAACACGCATTACAAACCGTGCACAGTTTACCCATACGCAGAGGGAGGCTTTTTTAGCGAATCTAAAAGAACTGCAACTAGATTATGTTGATGTTTTGATGTTTCATTGGCCTGTGACTGGGCATTTTTTAGAAACTTGGAAGGTGATGGAATCCTTGAAAAAAGAGGGTTTTGCAAAATCCATTGGCGTAGCAAACTGCCATCAGCATCACTTAGAAGATATCTTAAATAATGGCGACGAGCCTCCGTCAATAAACCAGTTTGAGCAACACCCTTGGCTTAACCAAATTTCATTGGTAGATTTTTGTAAGCGAAATAAAATTGTGCCGCAAGCATACGCGCCTACGGCAAGGCAAGAAGCGATTGGTGGAGAAGGCTGTCTGATGGAAATAGCAAACAAGCACAAAAAAACGCCTACTCAAATTATTTTAAGATGGCATATCCAGAATGGAGTAATCCCAGTGGTCAGGGCTCTTAATCCCAAACATCAATGTGAAAACATAGATATTTTTAATTTTGAACTTTCAGTCGACGATATGGAAAAAATGAAAACATTGAACTGTAATTTTCGGGTATGGCCAAACCCTGATAATTGTGATTTTAAAAAACTATGAAAAAAATACTGAAAATCCTAAACGCCCCATTCAAAAACACCGAATGGTATCGTTCTGCTTATGGCGATGTCGTTAAACTCAAGCGACAAAATACCTTTAACTTGGAGCTGGTTGCTTTGGGCAGCAGTTCTCCCCGTTTTGGACTTGATTTTTCTGAATCTCAAATAAAAGCAGAGAACTGGGCCATGCAGCCCCAAAATTTAACAACAAGTTTTTCTATCCTTAAAAATTACCATAGCTACATTAGGGAAGATGGTGTCGTACTACTACTACTACTATGCCCATTCAGTGCATTGGTCGGAGATTTTCAGCCATCTTTTTACAGGCGATACCATTACTGCCTCTCTCCCGTTCTTCTCGGGAAATACTATTCGGTGCAAACCTATAAAAAAGTGCAAAAAGAAGTTGAATGTCCATTGTTTTTTTGTGCAAAACCAATCATTAAATCATGGATAAAAAAAATAATCAGAATAGGTAAAAAAACAGATGCCAAAACCGATGCCAAAAAACGTATTGAGAGCTGGAAAAAGGAATTTCAGATTCATTCTTTGACCGAACCTCTTTCTCAAAAAAACAAGATTGCCATCGAGCATAAAATAGAGGAGCTTTGCGACATCATAGATTTTTGCAAAGAGCGATCTTTGCGCCCAGTGCTGGGCATTATGCCCGTAACAAAGGTTTTGAGAGATGCCATCCCCGAAGAATTTATACAAACGGTATTTTATGATATGGTGCAAGAAGTGCAAAAAAAGAGGGAGGTGCCTGTGTTGGATTATTACAGATCCTCGGAGTTTTTAGATTCTGACTTATACTCAGATTCGTTTTTGATGAACGAAAAGGGTAGAAAGGTGTTTACAGAAAAAGTTCTTGAGGATTTATTTGGAATACCAAAATAAGCGCATAGCCAAAAATACGCTTTTGCTGTACTTTCGCATGGGCGTAATCATGCTTGTGTCGCTTTATACCTCTCGTGTAGTGCTAGGCACCCTTGGGGTAGAGGACTTTGGTATTTATAGCGTAGTTGGCGGAGTAATCGTATTATTTTCGTTCATAAGCGGATCTATGGGCTATGGAACGCAACGGTTTTTAACCCATGCTTTGGGTAAAGGCGATAAGTTAAAAGTCGCAAAAACTTTTAGCGTAAGCATGAGCATCCATATTGGTGCGGCGTTCCTTATTTTATTGCTAGGCGAAACCGTTGGTCTTTGGTTTTTGAATTCACAACTAAACCTCCCAACTGCCCGCATTGATGCGGTAAACTGGGTGTATCAGTTTTCGGTGCTCTCTGCCTGCATTGGTATTGTGCAAGTTCCCTACAATGCTGTAATTATCGCCAATGAAAAAATGTCGGTTTTTGCCTATTTGAGCATTGCGGAGGCTTTGCTAAAATTAGGAATCGTGTATTTGCTTACATGGTTTTCATTCGATAAATTAAAATTATACGCCATACTTATGTTTTTTGTAATCGCAATTGTTTGCGTTTGCTATAAAATTTATTGCAATCAAAAATTTAAAGAAAGTTTATACAAACCCGTCTGGGACAAAGAACTGTTTAAGTTGCAAATGGGATTTTCGGGTTGGACTTTGTTCACTAGTGCCGCTGATGTAAGCATGACCCAAGGTGTAAACATGCTGCTCAATGTGTTTTATGGCGTTGCAGTAAATGCTGCCATGGGTATAGCAAACCAAGTAAATAACGCTGTCAATTCTTTTGTGCAAAATTTTCAGGTTGCTTTTATGCCACAAATCATAAAATCTTATGCCGCAAATGAAAGGGAACGATTTTTTAACCTCATTATCAGATCTTCCAAATTTTCATTTTTATTGCTGTTTGCATTAAGCATTCCATTAATTTTAAACATGGAACTTGCCCTTAAAATTTGGCTCAAAACAGTACCCGAATATGCCGTTGTATTTTGTGAACTCGTGCTTATAGATTCTTTAGTCACCACATTTGTAAACCCTATGACAAATGCGATTGCAGCAACAGGCAATATTAAAAATTTTTATTTAACGGTCACGATAATTAAATTATTGATTATATCCGGTTCGTTTGTTTTTTTATCAATGGGTATGCCGCCAACTATTGTTTTGTTTGTAAAAATAACGGTGGATTGTTTTTTATTTATCGCTAGGGCATTATTTTTGCGTTCAATGGTGGGGTTTCCATTACGGCGGTTTGCCTCTGTACTTGTAAGACTCGCAGCGGTTTCTATGATTGCCATTCCATTACCGCTTATCGTTTGCTCGCAAACGAGCGGGTTAAAAGCCTTACTTTTTAGTGGGGCAAGTTTCGAGATAGTTTTTATTGTAGCTGCGTTTGTTGTATGTCTTGATAAGCGAGAAAGGTGCATGGTAAAAGGCGTGTGGTCAAAGGTAAGGGGGCGGTTGCTGTCGAGGCATTAAACGGCACACGGTGGTCTACTCGCCAATCTGGAAGTTTTTGGCAAGTTTGTGAGAATAAATTGCTATATTTGCCTATATGAAATTTAACGAATTAGTCAAACAAATACAATCCGTGCAATCTGCATTGCAAGCCTCGACAGCCCATACCATAAATGTCGGATTAACTATTCGAAATTGGTTAATAGGTTACTATATTGTTGAGTTTGAACAGAAGGGAGAAGATAAGGCAAAGTATGGCGAGGCGTTGCTACAAAGTTTAGACTTATCGTTTCTGCTTTGTTTATAGTGTTTGCAAGGGCGTGGTTTGCCAAGCTGCATGTTCAGTTGTCTCTTTTGCTCTACGCAAAAGAAATGGCAAAAGTGGTAGTCTTGGTGGCGGTTGCCTTTGCCCTTGTGCATTTGTTTACGCAAATTGATTTTGCTAGCGAATGGCTGCGTCTTGTTTCTTCCACTGCGCTATCCACCATGCTTTTGTGCGGCGGGCTGTGGAAGATACAGAAGCGATTGAGTTAAACAAACAAGTTAAAATAAAAACAAAGCATAACACAGTATAAATCAAACATACTATGTGCGGTCGATTCCTCTAAAATACAAGGTGTCGGCATAGTCGACCATTTTCGTGAGGTCACGAAAATGATAAAAATCGGAAAAGGGAGGGTTTTGTAAATGACCTCCCAATTGCGAAAAATCCCCCGACTCTTTAACACCACTCCCACCCCAGGTAGGTGCAGATGAAAGTGGCGTTCGTTGGTTTGCGCGGTTTTCCCGGTGTGCAGGGCGGCATTGAAACGCATTGCGAGCATCTTGCGACAAGGCTCGCTACCCTCGGCACGGAGGTCATCGTCTATGGCAGGCGCGGCTACCTAAAGCAAAAAGAGGCGTTCGAGTTCGAAGGTGTGCAAATTGTGCCGCTCCCGTGTATCCATAAGCAGGTGTTGGAAACGGCAACCTATATGTTTTTGTGTATATGGCGTTGCCTATTCTTGAGACCGGGCATTGTGCACATCCACGGCATTGGTCCTGCGTTGTTCGTTCCCGCCTTCAGGTTGCTCGGTGCAAAGGTCGTTGTCACGCACCACGGTCCCGACTACGAGCGTGCCAAATGGGGACTTTTCGCCAAGTCGATGCTTCGGCTGGGTGAATTGGTGGGTTGTGCCACCGCAAACAAAGTGATAGCCATCAGTGCAGGCATACAAGCGCACCTGACAAGCAAGTTCAAGTTCACGCACACGGTGCTGATAAGGAACGGCGTGGTTTGCAAAGCGACCACAATGGCTTTGCCCCCCTTTGACCTGCAAAGCAAGGGCTATGTTCTTGCGGTGGGCAGGTTCGTTGAAGAGAAAGGATTTTCAGACCTGCTCAATGCATGGGAGCAAACCCGCAAATCCGTAAATCTAAAACTGGTGATCGCAGGCAAGGCTGACATTCACAGCAAGTACGCCGAGGCATTGGAGCAAAGAGCCGCAGAACTGGGCGTGGTGTTGCCGGGGTTCGTGGTGGGCAAGGACTTGGAGGCGTTATACGCAAACGCTCTATTGTTTGTATTGCCGAGCCTCCACGAGGGGCTGCCCATTGTGCTTTTGGAGGCAATGAGTTATAACCTCGATATTGTGGCGAGCGACATTCCCGCAAACAAGGAGGTGCCTCTGCCCGAAGAATGCTTTTACTCGGCAGGGAGTGTGGAGGACTTAGTGGCGACTATCGAGAGTCACTTGGCAATTTCGCATTCACAGAATTATGAAAGTATTTTGCATAGGAGGGACTACGACTGGGATAAGATTGCCAAGGCTACCATTGAAGTTTATCATTCTAATTGACTATAGAGAACCTCTAGTATCTCTGTATGTTTTCAGGTATGTTTTCAGAGAACCAAACGAAGTGGATGACTTTAGGGATCATGCGGCAAGCCTCCGTTCAATTTTTCTATACTCCCCCTCGCCAAGCCGCTCTTTATCAGAGCGACTTATGCCTCCCCCCGTCTCTTCCGCCAAAGACATTCCGTGCATTCGCACTCCTTCTCCATAAGGTCGCACTTGCTCCCTTACTATGGCTGACGGGGGGGAAATTTTTCTATATTTCACAAAATCGCTTACGGGATATCTTACATTATCTCCCTTACTTTTAGTCCTCTTAGCGATTAAATTGCCAAACAAAGAGGATTTTTTATGCATAGAAAGAAACCCGCCGCTAAAACGGCAGATCGCACTTCCGCGAAACATCCGGTTTTTGCCCCGCTCACGCTGGATTTCACTTTCAAAAAGGCGTTTGCCGGCGAAAAAGACAAGGATCTGCTCGCATTCCTTTTGAATATTTTCCTTGAAAGGGTTCTCGCCAGCCCCATTGCTGATGTCAAGATAATCCATACATCCCAACTCGGCAAAACTCGCAAAAACAGGAGTGCCATTTTTGACATTCACTGCGAAGATGCCTCCGGTGCAAGGTTTATCGTTGAAATGCAGGTTGCCGAGCAAGAGCATTTTATCAAAAGAACTTTTTATTATTTGTGTATGTCCCTTGCAAATATTGCCAAAAAAGGCGATGGGCATAAATATGATTTTCCTAAAATTTACACGCTCAGTTTTCTTGAATTTGATCTTGATTTTGGAACCGACTGCAATGAAGTCATTCAATATCTTTCCGTTGCAAACGACCTTCATCGGGAAGTCCGTTACAATTTTATGCAAATGGTTTATGTTGTGCTTGCAAGATTTGACAAAACCAAAGAGGAATGTAAAACGAACATCGACAAAATGCTTTTTGTGCTTAAAAATGTTCAAAATTTGAAAGGAGTTCCCAAAAATTTTATGAAAAATGAAATTAAGCGGATATTTGAGATTGCAAAAATTTCTAACTTTACCGAAGAGGAAAGTATGTTTTACGACCAAGAAATGAAGTATAAGTGCGACCAAGCCGCTATAATGGCGTTTGCAAAAAAGAAGGCAACAGAAGAAGGTATGCAGCAAGGTATGCAGCAGGGCATGAGGCAAGGGCTTGTGCTGTCGGCTAAAAATATGCTTGCAAGCGGTTACAATCCTGATGAAGTATCTCGCATAACAAAACTTCCCAAAAAAGAAATTCTTGCTCTGCGGCATTAGTTCGCCACGCATCATTTGCACGCTTTCGGTTTTAGCGGTTGAGACTCTTAGCATACCAAACTCCTCGCCTTGTTCGCATGCACCCACGGCACAACCTTGAGCAGGTTCTTTTTCATCACGGGAACCACCGTGCCAATCTCCACGCTCTCGGTGCTTGGCGTGTAGTAGAGACCCGAACGACTGACGGAGAGCAGTTCGCACTGCCTCGAAACGCTGATTTTGGCAAAACCCCGTTTAACCATCAGCCGCCGCTCGCCTATTGG
>BNUP01000014.1 GCA_025997455.1 Fibrobacterales bacterium
CGTTTCCCCCGTTAGCCCTGCGGGCGCTAAAAACGGGGGAAGGTGAAACGGCTTTGTCAAAAAAGCCGTGAAACAAAGGGGGATTTTTTATAGAAGGTGCAGGCTATGCAGGCGGAATTATAACAAGTGCTGCAGATGGGTTAAAATTAGCCTGAAACTTCGCCGTTTCCCCCGTTAGCCCTGCGGGCGCTAAAAACGGGGGAAGGTGAAACGGCTTTGTCAAAAAAGCCGTGAAACAAAGGGGGATTTTTTATAGAAGGTGCAGGCTATGCAGGCGGAATTATAACAAGCGCTGCAGACGGGTTAAAATTAACTGCACCGCAGAACTAAGGAAGGGAACGCCTTCCCCTACTCTCAACTTTACTCTTTACTGCTCTACACTCTCAACTTTTTCTACCTTCCCCAACTATGTCAGACATTTCAGCATTTTTGATTTTTGGACCTCCGGGTTCAGGTAAGGGAACGGTAGGAGCAAAACTCGCCACTACCACCGGAATAAAACACCTTTCAACGGGTGATATTTTCAGAGGACTTTCGCCTGCAAGCGAAAACGGCAAATTATTTGCAAGTTACGCCGGAGCAGGAAAACTCGTTCCCGATGAAGTGACCGTCAAAATTTTTTCGCGTTTCGTGGGCGGACTTATTGACACCAACAAATTTGCACCGGAAAAAGATTCCTTTTTGCTCGACGGCATCCCTCGAACGGTGGCTCAAGCCGAACTCATAAAATCGGTTGTAAATATTAAACACATCTTTGTGCTCGACATCCCCGACTACTCCATAATCGTCGAACGATTGCTCAAACGCGCAAAAATCGAAGGCAGAAAAGACGACGCCGATGAAACCGTGATTCGCGCCCGCCTAAAAGAATACGAAGACAAAACCGCCGCCGTTTTGGGTGCATATAACGAGTCGCTGATTACCAAAATTAACGGTGCACAAGACCCTGATACGGTTTTAAGAGACTCGCTGACTGCTTACATAAAAGCAAAGTAATTTTAGAGGTGACACCCGGA
Organism: Fibrobacterales bacterium; assembly: GCA_025997455.1. Taxonomy (GTDB): domain Bacteria; phylum Fibrobacterota; class Fibrobacteria; order Fibrobacterales; family Fibrobacteraceae; genus BNUP01. Next base: position 1,017 of record BNUP01000014.1, read on the forward strand.
TTCGAACCGGGGAATAACGGTTTTGCAGACCGACCCCTTACCACTTGGGTATGTCACCAACGACCCCAAATATAGAAAAAAATTTTGCGTTTGTCAAACTTTCTGCCGACTTTCTATGACTTTTTGCCAACTTTTCTGCCCGTGCATTTTCTGCCGATGCGTTCTTTCCGCCACAACATTGAGTAATTCTGGAGAAGAAATTTTAGTAGGCTCTGACGACCTCGTTAAGAGGTCGTCAGAGCCTACTAAGCGACATGGGCGAACCGTGTTTTTATGCAAATTTAAGTGGTTCGCCGTCGTCTCAGAAGAACTCCCTATTTTATGAGATAAAGTTTGAGGGAGTTCTTCTGAGATTACTTTACTTCGTGCTTTCTTTCGGTGAGGTTGTGGCAATTTTGGCGGGGGAAGTCTCCCCCTCGCCCAGAATAACTCTGCACTTACGAGTGCTAAAGCACACTCTCTCCAAAAGCCAATATTTTGGCTTTTAGTGTTGCTCGCTACCCCCTCCTTCGTTTTCGCTTGTTCTCTCTTGGGCGAGTTGCTTTTGCGCCTCTTGCGACATCTTTACCGCCTCAGCGGCAATTTGCCTATCGGCGGGAGACGGGTCGGCGGGAGCGAGTGCCGCTCTGCGAACGGTTGCCGCCTTGCGTAAAGTCGCTTCGGGTGATTTTTCGGGACTTGTATCTATGTTCACATGACCTGAATTTGCATATCTGTTGCCATCTGGTCCCGTTACATAATCGTAATGCGCACCGCCCCTCGCATAACCGCCCGCCGTGCTCAAATGCGCCTGTTCGTGCGTATGAACTTTGCGGTCTATCCGTTTTAACTCTTCAACATCTCTCTGATCTTCCTCGCTCAGTTTTTCCGCACCGGAAACATCTCGTTCTTTTTCCCCGTTTTTTTCTTTATTCTCTCCGTTGCTCTCTTTATTTTCTTCATCTTTATTTTCGCTTTTATTTTCACTTTTGCTTGAAAAACCAATCCCTTCCAAAATATTCCAACCTTTTTCGCTTAAAGAGAGTTCATAACCGCCTTTATTGCTTTCGTCATCATTTTGCGGAAAAAGAGCATAAGTTCGAGAATCCTGCCTCTGCGGAGTCCCGTCTATTCCAACCGAGCCGACTATTTTTTGCTCGTGCTGTGAATTGAATATGTCGCTTATCATAATTTTGATGCCCTTAACACCTATGCACTCCACCCATACACTTCATTTATCGGCAAATTTTGCTAAAACTTTAATGTTTTTTGGAGAATGCATAAAATTTGCCGTTCCCCCCGTCAGCCCAGAGGGCGTAAGAGACGGGGGGAGGACAGGGCAAACGCATCTAAATTTTGTATAATTATCTATGCAAAATCCCGTATCATTTTTTCAGATTTACCTGACCCCAGAGTAGAGCACATCAAGGCACACCTTCTTAAAGACATTCTTTTGATAGTTTCCGCTTTCTCCGCAAAACACCCAAACTGCATAAGTTGGAGAAGTTTTAGTTTTCTATATTTTAGAGGAAATTTATGAGAGTGTGTTTAATATTTTTCCTCGCTTTTTCATTTGTAGCCATTGCCGCTGAACAATACGGAGTTTATGATACACAAGGAAATCGCATTTCCACATTTGAGGCAGAACAGCACGAACTGCCCCAAAAAACGCTACTCGCCAAAGAAAAAGAACCAAATAAGAATTTGTATGTTTCTTCCTTGTCAAAAGGCAAAAGTTCAAAGCCAACTTCCCGCTATCGCTACAAGGCAGAAACTGGAGCATACATTGAGGCAACCAGAAAAGAAACGATTTCAATTTGTCCGGATAAAGAAATTCAAGGCACTTGGATTAGTGAATATTCAGTATCTTTAAATGCGGAGAATTGCATTATAGTTCAAACATCAAACCTTGCTGGAACTTTTCGCATATTACTTTTGCAAAATAGCGGCAAAACAGATACAATTCAGGTTTTAGTTGACCAAAGTTATATTCAAATGGGCGACTATTCACACAAAGTTTATGTGTATGATCAACATATAATAGATTCTATAACTAGTTTAAGACCTGAGGCAACTTGGAGCGATGTGTTGCCGGGAAACTATGAAAGCAAGGTATATGATATGCCTCTTATTGTGGATAAAACAAAATTTACAATGGGAGATGCCTCGTATTATCTTAAACTTGGAAATATAATAAAGCCTAAGATTATAAAATGGGATTTTGTATATCAAAATGAAAACCTTGAAGAATCTCGCAGACCTTATATCGGAGGTCAAGAATTTAGATTTGCGAATGAGCGTTCTAAAAAAGAGGGATTGGATACTGCATATATTAGGGTTGATATTCGCGACTATAATGCAAAAAATACCAAAAATTATATCCTTTTAGGTGATGTTAATGCAATTGACGCTTCATATAATTTTCTTGTGGTAGATACTTCATCTTCAGGTTATAGAGTGCCGTTTAAAGAGGAATGGTTCTTTTTAATGCGTGCGGGAACTTCCAGTACTTATTATTGGGGAGATTATGAGGATTCGCTCAAAGTTTCACGATATGCTTGGGTAAGCCCTGTCGGATTAAAACAAGTGGCAAAATTACAACCAAATAGATTCGGGCTTTATGATATGGTTGGCATAGCGAAAGAGACAATAATGGATTATTTTTCTTACACAAAAAATGGTATTAATTATAATTACTATGGTTGGGCAACTACTTTTAGTAAATGTCCGGAATGTTATTTTATGAGAAAAACGCGAACTCTTTTACCGGTAATGAGAATGCCTTCCAAAACAAAAGAATGCGAGTGGAAAGAAAATAAAAAGCATGAAAAAGAAAGAATATGTGCGGATATAGAACAGAAATCAAGATTAGTTAATGAACAAGTAAATTTTGATAGTTTCCGCTTTCTCCGCAAAACACCCAAACTGCATAAGTTGGAGAAGTTTTAGTTTTCTATATTTTAGAGGAAATTTATGAGAGTGTGTTTAATATTTTTCCTCGCTTTTTCATTTGTAGCCATTGCCGCTGAACAATACGGCGTTTATGATGCAAAAGGAAATCGCATTTCCACATTTAAGGCAGAAGTGTATGAACTGCCCGAAAAAACTCGACTTGCCAAAGAAAAAGAACCAAGCAAAATTTTATATGTCTCTTCCTTGTCAAAAGGCAAAAGTTCAAAGCCAACTTCCCGCTATCGCTACAAGGCAGAAACTGGAGCATACATTGAGGCAACCAGAAAAGAAACACTTGGATACTTCTGCTTCAGGTTACCGCTCTCCATTTGAAGAAGAGTGGATGCTTTTAATGCGTGCAGGTGCCTCTACTCGGTATTATTGGGGGGATAATAAAGATTCGCGAACCGTTTCCCGCTATGAGTGGATTAGCCCCATTGGTCTAAAATCGGTCGCTCAATTGCAGCCTAATGGATTTGGATTATATGATATGATAGGCATTGTGCATGAATCCGTTATCAGTGATTTTTATAAGGATTGGTGGGATTGGGGAGGAAATTGCGACCATAATTTAAGTCCGGAGTGCATTTATATGGAAGAAATAAGTCCGGAGATAAATTATGAAAAAAGAACTAAAAAAGTTTATTATCAAGGACTTCGCCTCATCCGCAAAACACCCAAACTGCATAAGTTAGAGAAGTTTTAGTTAATCTTGCACTAAGGCACTAAATATTTAGATGCGTTTGACCTGGTTGTTCCCCAAAAACTGTTTGACAAATACAATTTTTTTTTCTATATTTACTCTGCCTAAAAAGCAAACCCTCCTGCTCTCAATGTCGGGGGCGGGCAACTGTCCAAGGGGAATATATGATTAGAGATTACGAAACGATGGTCGTAATTGATGCTATGATTTCGGATGAGGCTATAGACGCCGAAATTGCCGCGGTCGAGCAGAAGATTACTGCACATTCGGGTGAAATAAAGAGGCGCGATAACTGGGGCAAGCGCAAACTCGCCTACGAAATTCGCAAACAAACACACGGTTACTATGTCATTTTCTACTACAAAGCAAATAGCGATGTGGTGGCAGACCTCGAAAAAGGTTTCGACATTAACACCAGCATTTTACGGTGGATAACACTCGTAGATTACCCGTTCACCGATATAATCTACGACCAGAATCACACCAGCAGTTCAGACGATATTACCATTGACTTTGATGAGGAGGCAGAATGACCTTTGAAGACAAAAAGAACGAACGCAACCGCGGCGACCGCGTTCCGCGCAAAAAAAACTGCTGGTTCCACGAGAATAAAACGGAGTTTATCGATTATAAAGACGAGTCGATGCTTCGCAAATTCCTCTCGGAAAGAGGCAAAATTTTGCCCCGCCGCATTTCGGGAACTTGTGCAAAACATCAGCGGGAATTGGTCGAGGCTATCAAACGCGCCCGTCAAGTTGCACTTATACCCTTTGTGGCAGATTCTTTGAGGTAAGGGGGCAATATGGAAATTATTCTTAAAGCAGATGTTCCTCATTTGGGAAAACTTTTGGATGTGGTGCAGGTGAAAAACGGTTATGCCCGTAATTTTCTGCTCCCGCGCCGCTTAGCGGTGGTCGCAACAAAAGACCAGAAACGCAATTTGGAAAAGAACCGTGCCGCTCTTGAGGCTGTGTTCCGTAAGGAACTCGCACAATCGCAAGATGTCGCAACAAGAATTTCAGCAGCACAAATCACCATTGAACGAAGTGTTGTTGAAAATGAACGGTTGTATGGTTCGGTTTCAAGTTCCGATATTGCGGCGGCTCTTAAACAACTCGGCTTTAGCATCGAACGCCGTCAGGTTGTTTTGGCAGAACCGATTAAACAACTCGGCAATTATTCCGTTCCGATTAAAGTGTTTGCCGATGTTGAGGCAACCGTCTCCGTATGGGTGACAAACAAGGAAAAGTAAACTCGGTACTGCGGGGCGAACCCGCAACCGAAATTCAGTTTTTGCACCGCATTAGCACAGCACTTGCAAAAAGCGAAAATATGGACGAAGTTCTGCAACTCGTGTTGCACGAACTTGGTCTGTATTGGGGTATGAAATACGCAACAATCTCACTTTTTAACCGAGTTACGGGAAATTTATCCATTGAACTTGCAAGCGGTCTTTCGCCTATGCAAATCTCGCGCGGTCATTACAAGGTTGGCGAGGGAGTTACCGGCAGAGTAGCGGCAACCGGCGAACCGGCGGTTATTCCGAGAACAAGCACTTCAGAGGAATTTTTGAACAGAACCGGTCGTTCCAAAGACCAAGACACCTCCTTTATTTGCGTGCCGATTTTTGTTGAGCAGGAAGTTGTAGGCACTTTAAGCGTTGATAAGGATTGCGAACCGCCAAACGAATTGCAAGAGGATATGCACCTTTTGTCCGTGGTTGCCGCACTCATAACACAAGCGGTGAAATTTCGCCTGAAACTGCAAAGCGAAATGCAACTTTTGCGGCAGGAAAATGAACAACTCCGCACAAATTTAGCCGAAAAATTTAAACCTTCAAATATGATAGGCAATTCCGCCGAAATGCAACTCGTTTATGACCAAATTGCAAAGGTTGCCAAAAGTCCTTCTACCGTTTTTATTTTGGGTGAGACAGGCACAGGTAAGGAATTAGTTGCGGAGGCAATTCATTTTAACAGCGACCGTGCGGGGAAACCTTTTGTGAGAGTGCATTGTGCGGCACTTCCCGAAAATATAATTGAAAGCGAATTATTCGGGCACGAGCGAGGGGCTTTTACAGGTGCCATAGGCGAACGCAAAGGACGGTTTGAACTCGCAGATTCAGGCACAATTTTTTTAGATGAAATAAGTGAAATTTCTCCGAATTTACAGGTTAAATTATTGCGGGTTTTGCAGGAGCGGGCATTTGAACGCGTTGGCGGAACAAAGACAATTTCGGTGAATATTCGCATAATCGCCGCGGCTAATAAGGATTTGCTCGGTTTGGTTCGCGAGGGTAAATTCCGTGAAGATTTGTATTATCGCTTGCATGTGTTCCCGATTTTCGTTCCGCCTTTGAGAAAACGCAAGTCAGATATAACTCTGCTCGCAGATTATTTTATAGAAAAGTATAACAAAATTATCGGAAAAAGGGTGACCAGACTTTCGAGCAGTGCAATAGATATGTTTATGAGTTATCATTGGGCGGGCAATGTTCGCGAACTTGAGAACTGCATTGAACGAGCGGTTTTGGTCGCAGAAGGCGAGGTGATTTATCCGCATAATTTGCCTGCAACTTTGCAAACCGCCGAGACAACGGGGAAAATTGTTCAAGGCGATTTAAAGACTATGGTAGATACCTACGAACGGGATATTATAGTCGATACTTTGAAGAGTTGCGGCGGAAATATTGCCGCCACCGCTCGAACCTTGCAAACAACACAGCGAATTTTAGGTTATAAAATTAAGGTGCTCGGAATTGACCCAAAGAAGTATTGATATGGAGCAATCGGCACACACCACAGTCTCAATTTTTGAATACGCTCACCTTGTCCGCTTTTCTCATACTCTTTTCGCCTTGCCTTTTGCACTTGCATCTATGTTTGTTGCGGCAAATGGAATGCCTTCCGTTGAGGTGTTGTTGTTAATTTTGGGTTGTATGTTTGCGGCAAGGAACGGAGCGATGGCTTTTAATCGCTTGGCAGATGCAAAATTTGATGCTCAAAATCCCCGAACTGCAAAACGGCACATTCCTGCGGGTTTGCTTTCGCGAAAATCTGTGGCGGTGTTTATAGTTGTGAATGGTGTTGCGTTTATGTTTTTTGCGTGGCTGTTAAATGATTTCGCATTTTATTGCAGTGCTCCGCTTTTTCTGTTTTTGCTCTCTTATTCGCTCTGGAAAAGATTTTCCTGCCTTTCGCATTTTTTTCTCGGTATTGCAATTGGAGCAAGTCCGCTCGGTGCGTGGATTGCCGTGCGCGGAGAACCTGCGGTTTTTCCCGCCGTGCTCGGAGTTATGCTTGCACTTTGGATGTCGGGTTTTGATATTATATATGCGAGCCAAGATATTGAGAGCGATAGAAAATTGAACTTGCATTCAGTCCCTGCAAAATTCGGGGTTAATAAAGCGATGAAAATTTCGCTGTGGTGCCATATTGCTATGTTGTGCGTTGCGGCGTTTATGGGCTTGTGGTGGAGTTTGGGCGTATTTTGGTGGATTGCATATTCGTTGATTTTTTGTTCTCTTTTATACATACATTTATTTAGAAAAAGCGATGATTTAGATGCACTTAACAGAGATTTTTTTTTGGCGAATATTGCGATTAGTTTTTTAGTTTTAGCGGGGCTTGGCTTATATGCGTTTTTTTCCTAAATTTCCCGATAACTTGGGCTTTTGGCGCAAGTGGAATGTGTTCTGCGTTATGTTTATAGGCAGTTGTCTTTTGGCAACTCGTTTTTACCAAAATAACTCTGAGGTTGTTGAGAAAGCAGAAAATTTAATGTGGTTCGGAGGCGCAGGACTCGTGCTCGGCTTTGCGATGCAGGTTATTAAGAAGTGATGTTTTTGTAGAAATTTGCAACGGCGAATGCGGCAAAAATCGGGGCGGTGGCGGCTCTTAAACGAGTTTTGCCGAGTGAAAAAAAATAACTTCCTTTGTTTTTTAAAGTGTCAAGTTCGGCAGGGGAAAAACCTCCTTCCGGTCCGGTTAAAACTGCACTTGGAGTTTGTTGCGTAATGGTCGAGTGCGGCAAATCGAGGTTTCCGCTTTCATCGCAGACTATTAAATTTCCATTGAATGAACTCAAAAAATCGTTTAAGAAAATCGGGGCTTTAATCTCGGTTAAATATGCCTTTTTGCTTTGCTTTAATGCGGAAAGCGATTTTGCACAGAGACGGCGGCGGAGTTTGTCTAAGTCGGAATTTCTCGGTTCTAATGAGCGGTCGGTTCGCAGCAGGTAAATTGCGGCGAGCGGAAGTTGTGCGGCGTGAAAAACAATGTCCTCTTCTTCACCGTTTTGCAGGCAACTTATCGCAAGGGAAATTTTCGGCGGAGGCTCTTGTTCGCCAATTTGTTCAATTCTAACAATACATTCTTTTGGGTTTGGGTCTATCAAAACTGCACTTGAGAACCGACCCTTACCATCGCAGAGCGTTAAAGCATCACCTGCACGCGCACGAAATGATTTTGCAATGTGTGCACTCTCCTCTGCACAAACGGCTGTTTCGCCAAGTGCAAGGTTTGAGTGAAAAAAGTGGCTGTCTAAAATACGCATTTCTAAAAATTTATTTTGGGGGTGGGGCAATTGTTATCAATATGATGCTTAAACCAAGTGATTTGGCGTTTGGCATAGTGGCGGGTTTTGAGAGCGACTTCTTCCGCTATTGAAAATGGGTCTTTTTTTAAGTCGAGTGCGGCTTTCAATTCCAAGTAACCAAGCGACTGCCACGCAGGAATTACCGTGCCGTTATCTGCGTGAGTCGGGATTGATTTTGCAAGTTTTTGCACCTCTTCAACCCAACCGTTTTCAAGCATATTTTTAACTCTGCTGTTAATTCTGCCATATAATTTTTCTCGCGGAATATCGAGAAACATAGTTGGAACTGCTCCTATTCCGCCAATTCTTTCGCCAATTTTCTCACTTTTGTCCGCTCCCTGCTCTGCAAGTTCCAAAACCCTCAAAAGTCGTTGCTTGTCGTTCGGCATAATTTTCCCCTCAATACTCGGTTTAGTTTTTAACGCATCGGTATAAAGTGTTTGCACGGGTAATTTTGCGTAGTGTTTTCGCAAACGGTCGCGGAGTTCGGGGTCGGCAGGCGGCAATATATCGAGACCTTCACACAAAGCCTGCATATATAACCCCGTTCCTCCCGCTAAAATAAAGTTTGTTTCCGTTTTTTGCGAGAGTAAATTTTTCACATCGCTCACAAACATCGCCGCATTATACGATTTTTCAGGCGGCAAAAAATTGACCAAATGATGAACCGCCTTTTCTCTTTCTTCAAAAGTCGGTTGCGAAGTTCCAATGCAAAAATCCCTATAAATCTGCCGCGAATCCATATTTATAATTTCCGCATTCATCTTAGCCGCCAAATCAACCGCAAATTCGGTCTTCCCGGAACCTGTCGCCCCTACAATCGCCCCAATAATCGCCATTAGAGGTTAATATAGAAACTCTAAAAGCATTTTTTTGCCATAAAAAAAATCACAAAAGAATAAAAAATAACTTGACAAGTCTTAAAAAATTTTCTAAATTTGCACTTGTTCTAATTCAAGCGGGAATAGCTCAGTTGGTAGAGCATAACCTTGCCAAGGTTAGGGTCGGGGGTTCGAGTCTCCTTTCCCGCTCTTGAAAAGAAGTAAAAATGCACCGAAGTAAATACTTCGGTGCATTTTTTGTTTTTTAGGTGTCATTCTCCGGCTTGGTGTCCCGTCTGCACGGGAATGACTCGGAAGGGTTTTCCATCAACTTTCAATTTTCAACTTTACACTCTTTCTCCTTCTCCCGTTTCCCTGCGTGCAATGTTAAACGGGCAAATACTATTCGCTCCTACAAGGGCGGCATAAATGCCGCCCCTACAATCCCCTTTTCCCTTCTCCCCCGCCTGCACCGCCGAGTTCCCCACACCCCACACCCTATACCCTACACCCTATACCCCTGCACTGCAAAGTTTCTACCTTCCCCCCTATGAGTCGAATTTTTACTATCCTTCTCGCATTAACTTTTGCGGCGGCAGTTTCTGCACAACCCGCCAAGAAAAAAGCCCAGTCGAAAGCATCGGCAAAAACCGCCGTTCAAAGCACACCTGAGCCGCAGGTGGCGGCTTCAGCACTTCCCGTTCTTAGCAAAAAAGAGCCGAAATTTGCGGGTTTCACGGGGAGTTTCGTTAAATTCGGCAAAGCCGCGGGCAACAGCCGTCCCTTCTCTATTTCCGTTGAATACAAGCCTTGGTTTTTCGAGATTTCGGGCAGTGCAAATGCCGACCACAACACCGCCGATTTAGATATTCTCTTAGACGATATAGTCGGCGTTCTCGCTTATTACGATGCACCCGGCAAAGCACCGGACGGTTCAACCTACCAAGCGGGACTTTTTGATTTTATGCTCTACCTTGACGATTCGCCAATTAAAGTATCGAATTTGAATTTTAAACTTTTATCGAAAGCGGTGGCGGGAAACGCAGTTCTCAGACAAGCGGAGAATTGGAACTTTGCACCCGGCGCGGTGTTCAAACAGAAAAAATATGATGACCCTATTTTTGAGGCGCAAGCCGACCCCTTAGACAAGGCAACACTTGCAAAAGCCGAACAAGCGGAGAAAAAACGAATTGCCGATTCTATAGCAACGGAAAAGAAACGGGTTCAGGATTCAATTGCACGAGTTGAAAAACGCCGTAAAGACTCCATTGCCGCAGAAAGAAGGCGAGTAGAAGATTCAATTGCGGAATTTGAGGCGTTAAAAGAGCAGGCGAGAAAGAAAGCCGCCGCCGCTAAAAAGAAAAGACCTGTGGTTGAGGAATACGATGACGAGGATGAAGACGAAGAGGAATATGTTCCTGTCAAAAAGAAGAAGCCCGCCGCTAAACCTGCCGCGACCAAAAAGAAAAAGAGGGTTGTAGTTGAGGAATACGATGATGAGGACGAAGAAGAATATGTTCCTCCCGTTAAAAAGAAAAAGCCCGTTGCCGCTCCTGCCAAAAAGAAGAAAAGAGTCGTTGACGACGACGAGTGACGACACGCTGGATAGGCAGAAAAGAAATAAATAAGTTAGTTAGTTAGTCTGTCCAGTCGCCTATCGGCTTGGTGTCCCGCCTGTGCTACCGAGTTTCCCCACACCCTACACGCCACACCCTATACCCCACCCTGCACTGCCGAGTTTTCCATTAACAAGGGAACGCGGTGTGAGCCGAGTGCACCACACCAAGCAAAGCGACTGGACAGCGTATAATAAGAGGCTATTGTTTGATTATTTTATTTATTGCTGTCAAAAAAAAATTCCATTTTCTCCTTGCAATTTTAAAAGGGCGGGTTTAAAACCCGCCCCTACAATTCCCTTCTCCCCACTTTCAACTTTACTCTTTACACTCTCAACTTTTTCTACCTTCCTCCCAGATGTTTCAAAAAATCACTCTGCTGTTGTTATGCCTGCTTGGGCTTGCCTTTTCACAATTTGTCGACAGAGCATCTGGCGAAATGGAACAGAACCGCATACGCAGGGTTTTGGTAGAGGGCAATGTTTATACCGAGCCTGCATCGGTAATATCGCGAATTTCAATTAAAGAAAATTCTTCATACCCGCCTGCAACTTTATCCGAATTAGTGCGCAAATCTATAGAGTCCGTTTATGAAACGGGATTGTTTGACGATGTTCAAGTTTCCGCAGAATATGTTGAAGACAGCGACCCTGCAATGCAGGCTAACCCAGACCCGAATGCGATGGACATAATTTTCACGGTAGCCGAACACCCCGCGCTCGATACGCTCATAATAGAGGGCAATGACGAAATGACCGAAGACGACTTGCGCTTAAAAACGCGTATTATCGCAGGCGAAGTTTATAGCAAAAGTTCTTTGGAAAGAGACAGACAGGCAATTCTTGCACACTATCGCTCGGAAGGATACCTCCTTGCACAGGTAGGCATAAGCGAAATTCCCGCCGCCGAACACAAGAGCAAAGTTATATTTTCAATAAGCGAAGGCAACAAAGTCAAGGTCGATTCAATATTGGTGAATGGTAATGTTGGAATTCCAAGCGAAGAGATTCTCGAAAAAATGCTCACAAAAACCGATTCTTGGTGGGGCGGAGGAGACTTCAAAAGGGACATCTTTGAAACAGACAGAGACAGCGTTCTTTTTACTGCAAGGCATTACGGCTACTTAGATGCGGAACTCATCGATTATTCTGCAAATTATCTCCCCGATTCGAGCACAAAATTTTATCTCGGCAGAATGACCGCTAAGGGTCAATCACTGCAAGTTCTTTACGCGCAAACCAACAAGGCAATTGCAAACGAATCAAATCCGCTCCACAAACTCGCGGGAAAATCAATCGCCCTCTCCTCGCACTACTACCGCGAACATCGTGCACAAATGGGCGATAAACAAGCCTTCCCAGTCCCGACAATTTATGACGAAAAACAGTTAGCAGACATTCTTAACAACATTGTAACTTACGGCGAATTACGAAAGGAATGGATAAAATCACTACCCAAAACCGCGAATAAAAATTCAAAAATAGATTCTCTTCTCGCATTAAAAAAACGCAGTCCATACGCCGAAAAATTATTAGTCCGTTATTCACTTGAAGAAACTCTTCCCGCACTCGCCAAATACGACAGCACAAATACCGCGAGTTATGTCCGCATAAATATAGACTTAAAAGAAGGCAGAAAATATTACGCGGGCAATGTGAGTTTCACGGGTAATGAGGTTTTGCCCGATGCTTTTCTAAAAGCACAAGTCCGTTTGGACAGCGGAAAAGTGTTTGATTATTACGCATACAGCGAAACCAAAAAATCTGTTACAAGTGCATATAGCGAAGACGGCTACCTGTTTGTGCAATTGGACGAAACAAAAACATTCACTCAAGACAGCATTGTCAATTTGAATTTCGATATTCGCGAAGGCTTACCCGCACAAATTCATAAAGTTCATATAAGAGGCAACACAAAAACAAAAGACAAAGTTATCCGTCGAGAAATTAAACTCTACCCGGGCGAAACTTTTAGGCAGTCGCTTTTGGAGCGCAGTTTCCGCGATATAATGCAGTTGAATTATTTCGATAATGTGGTGCCCAATATTCAACCTGTCGGTGAGCAGGACATAGATTTACAATTCGCTGTTTCGGAACGCGAGGCGGGAACGGGGCAGTTCGGTGCGGGTGCGGCATATAGTCAGGCGGACGGTTTGGTTTTTACGCTAAGTTTATCTATCCCGAATTGTTGTATGGGTGACGGGCAGAGTGCAAATGTGAATGCGGAATACGGAGTTGATAAAAGAAGTATATCACTTGGATTTTCCGAGCCGTGGTTTTTGGATCGCCCAATAACACTTGGTTTTAGTACAAATTACACTTGGTATAACGGAGAATCATACGCTTACAATTACGATATTCGCCGCTACGGTGCAAGCGTTTATGCAGGCACTCGCCTAAAATGGCCAGACGATTACTTCTACATTCAGGGCGGTTATTCTTGGCAGAGGAACGAGCAGGGCAATAATACAGACGGAAGTTTGGTAAAGTTCACGGGACTTGAATCCTCGTTAAATCTCACAATTCGCCGCGACGATAAAAATATGCCGATTTTCCCAACCGACGGTTCTCGATACACTGCATCTTTCAATTGGGCAACTCCATATTTGGGTAGCGATTTCAGTTTCCTCCAAACAGATCTGTCAATAAAATGGTGGTTCCCGCTCTACTCCGATAAACTCGCACTCGGTATCACAAACGAATTCGGCATAATCACGGGAAGTTCTCTGCAATACCGTTCGCTTTATCAAATGGGCGGTGCACTCGGTTATTCGGGACTTTTGAGAGGTTATAGTTCGGGTTCAATAGGGGCGTATCGTCTCGGCAGAGCGTATCAATATTTTGGGGCGGAACTCTCCGTTCCTCTTGCACCGAATCGTTTTTACCTGTTGCCGCTTTTCTTTGATGCGGGAAATGTTTTCGGCAAACAATATTCAACAAGTCAAAAGGTTTCAAAAGACATAGGTTCGCCGCTCCGCGACTGGGACATTGCCTCGCTCAAACGAGATTTCGGTTTTGGTTTCCGCGTGATTGTTCCAATGCTTGGAATAATAGGTTTTGATTTTGCGTGGCCGCTTGACCCCGGAGAAGTTGGCGGATACGATGCCCCAAGTGTGGGAACAATGGAGTTTAACTTTATTATAGGGCAGGGATTTTAGAGATTTTTAGGGGGACTAAAATGCAATTTGCAATAATTGGCACCGGCTTTATGGCGCAACAGTTCGCACACGGTTTGCAACACACGCAAGGTGCGGAACTCTATGCGATGTGCTCTCGTTCAAAAGAAACCGCACAAGCGTTTGCAGTGGAATTTGGAGCAAAAAAGGCATACTCCTCACGCGAAAGTATGCTCGCCGACCCGGAAGTGGATATTGTGTATATCGCAACGCCGAATCACCGACACGCCCCCGATTCAATAGCCGCACTCAACGCGGGAAAAGCGGTTCTGTGCGAAAAACCTTTTGCATTAAATTCCGCAGAATTGGAAAGCATAATAGCCGTTGCAAAATCTAAAAAATTATTTTTAATGGAAGCGTTATGGACGGGATTTTTGCCGAGTTTCAGAAAATTTTTGGAACTCGCTAAAAACGGAACTATAGGCGAGCCGCAAATTCTTCAAGCGGACTTTGGATTCAATGCACCATTTAATGTGAGCAGCCGCTTATTTGACCCTGCACAAGGCGGCGGTTCAATTTACGACATAGGAATTTACCCGCTTTTCGCCGCCTACAAACTATTTGGATACCCGACAAAAATCCAAAGCATAAAAATTCCTTCGCCCGCAGGCACAGACACCACCGCACTGATTCAAACCCTGCATGCAAACGGTAAAACCGCCTCTTTGTGCTCCTCATTTGCAGTTGATTTGGATACAGAGGCAAATCTCTACGGAACAAAGGGCAAACTTACCCTTCACAAATGTTTTCACATTCCCACTAAATTAACCGTTCAAAATGAAAGCGAAACTTACACCTTAGAATTTTCGGAACCGTCTAACGGATACCAATACGAGGCAACCGCCGCAATAAACGCAATAGAAAACAACCTTACCGAGTGCCCGCAATGGACTCTTGACAATTCCCGCGATATTATGAAGATGATAGATGAGGCGAGGGGGTAAAACTTGGCGGTGCAGGGTGGGGTATAGGGTGTGGGGTGTAGGGAACTCGGCAGTGCAGGCGGGGAGTAAAGAGTAAAGAGTAATAACTTTACACTTTTCACTTTTCACTTTACTCTTTCAACTCTTGCGATGGCTACCCTCTCATACGCATCAATTCGTTGTAGGCATCCATCGTTTTATTGCGGATTTCGAGCATAAGGTTAAATGCGACTTTCGCCTCGCCAACGGCAAGCATAACCTGATGAACATCTTTCACCTCGCCCGCAACCATCTTTTGAATAGACTCATCGGCGTAATTTTGCATGTGGTTAACATCTTTTAAGAAACCGTTGAGCATCTCATCAAATTTAGGGGCATCCGCTTTTTGCGGACCCATACGGGTTTTATCAACACCCGGACTCAGCGGCTGAACGGTGTTGCCCAGCGGCTTTGAATCGGAAGTTGGTGTTCTAATATCACTATACATAATGGCTGTTCCTCAAATATAAAAAACTAAAATTAACTCTTACCTTCTAACAAACTTTGATATTGGAAACCTCTAAAAAATTAGTAGCAAAAACTATGCCCGCACATCTATAAAATTTCCAAGTTCGCGAACAGGCAAACCCTCTGCGCTCCTTTCTCGCAAAGAGTTCACCTGTTCATCTATACTTCCTGCAAAATCCGCCGCAGTTGCCCGTGCAGGTTTAGCCGCGTTAGACACCGCTGTAGAATTAGCCTTTGCCGCCGAATTTTCCGCCGATTTCGATTTAGAAGAGGTTGTTTGGCTAAGCCCAAACTCCTTCCTCTTGCTCTCCATAAGAGCACGCCAATCCTTTGTTTGCAGTTCTACATTCATATAAATTCCCTTGCGTTTTTGTGCACCGCTAATTGTTTATTTGCTAACTCGCCAATTCCAACGCTTTCAATAACATAGATTTTGTGCTGTTAAACGCGGTTGTATTAGCCTCATAAGCACGAGTTGCCGTTATCATATCTACCATTTCTTCAACAACATTCATATTGGGCAAATGCAAATACCCTTCGGAATCCGCATCCGGATGGTCGGGGCTATACACCAATCTGTCGGGACCAGTATCTTGTGCAATTTCCTGCACCTTAACACCGCTGCCGATATGCTCGCGCGAAAGCGGAAAATTCGGTTGCGGAATGTTGATATGTCCGTCTTGAGTTTTACTTCCGCGAATTTTTGACTCTTCTTTTATGAGAAACTGGTCAAATTCCAAAGGGTCTGCCTCCAGAATCACATGCTGCCTTTTGTAAGGTCCGCCATTCGGAGTTCTTGTGGTCTCGGCATTTGCAATGTTTGACGAGATGACATTCTGGCGAACGCGTTGCGCCCGCATACCAGTTGCACTTATATTAAGTCCCGAAAAAAGTCCTACCATAGCCATTATATTACTCCCTGCTGCCTTTGATAGCCTCGCCAATTGCACCTTCTCTATCCTTTATAAATGCAGTTGCAAAATTAAATGCAATTTCATTTTCGGCAAGTTTTGCCATTTCTATATCTATGTCCACATTATTCAATTCGCCGGGGTTTGTCGGGTCATTACTGCGATACCCTTCACTCTTTACATGCTCCAATTCGGGTCGCCCCAAAAATAAATGATTTCCGTTTGTCCTTGTACCGGAAAGGTTGAGTTCCTTATCAAGTGCCTGCTTTAACTGATCCTCAAACGACACCTCAATTCTGCGATAGCCCGGAGTGCTGACATTCGCAATATTATTCGCAATCGCTCTACCCCTGTGCGTATAGGCATCCAAACCTTTTGCCGCCACCGGGACACTCGTTCTGTCTAAAATTGCAAGTTTTGTGAGCATAGAAACCTCAACTAAATGAATTGCAAAAACTGTGCCATTTTTTTAGATACGCTCGGTGCACACCGCGTTCACAATTTTTACTCTGCGATGCAGGGTGGGGTATAGGGTGTGGCGTGTAGGGTGTGGACAACTTTACGGCGCAGGCGGAAGAGGGGAGTGTAAAGTTGAAAGTTGAAAGTGTAAAGTTATTATTCTCTACTCTCTACTCTCTACCCTTTACACTCTACTTTTCTATCTTCCAAACTCTTATGCCACAAAAAAGCAATTTGCAAAAGGCACTCGCCGACTTTAAGGCGGGGAAAATTATAATTGTAGCAGATGATGAAAACCGCGAGAGCGAGGGCGATTTTGTGTGTGCCGCATCAACTTGCACCGATAAGCATATAAATTTTTTGGTAACGCACGGCAGAGGGCTTGTGTGTGCGCCGATAAGCGAAAAAAGAGTTGAGCAGTTGGGATTACCGATGATGGCGGCACGCAATACAAGCCGATACGAAACCCCTTTTACGGTTTCGGTTGAGGCACGCGAGGGAACAACAACGGGAATTTCCGCCGCCGAGCGTGCCATTACCTGCCGTGCCCTTTCGGACTTTTCAAAAAATGCAGGCGACTTCGTTGTGCCGGGGCACATTTTTCCGTTAAGGGCAAAAAACGGCGGAGTTTTGGAACGGGACGGGCACACGGAGGCTACAATTGAACTTTGCAAAATGGCAAAATTGCCGCAAGCAGGAGTTCTCTGTGAAATTCTAAACGACAACGGCACAATGGCACGAATGCCTCAACTTAAAAAACTCGCAAAAAAACATAACCTTGCCTTGCTGACCGTTCAGGAAATTATAGATTACCGTCTTTCAAATGAAATTTTGGTCGAAAAAATAGCCGAGCCTCAACTGCCAACTCGCTACGGAAAATTCAAGGCAACAGCATACAGAAATAAAATCAACGGGGAAGAATACATTGCACTTTCTTCACTTCCGCTACGCTTACCGAAAAACTCCACACCCGTAAATGTCCGCATTCACAGCGAATGTTTAACCGGAGATGTCTTCTCATCTAAAAAATGCGATTGCGGAGAACAACTAGAAATTTCATTAAAATACATTGCCGAAAACGGCGGACTGCTAATATATATGCGAGGGCACGAGGGCAGAGGAATTGGACTTGCAAATAAACTGCGTGCTTACGAGTTGCAGGAAAAGGGATTTGACACGGTTGAGGCGAACTTAAAACTCGGCTTTCCCGCAGATAGCCGAACTTACGCCTTTGCCGCACAAATTCTAAAAGAACAAGGTATAAAAACCATAAATCTTTTAACAAATAATCCGCAAAAAATTTCCGATTTACAGAAATTCGGCATAAAAGTAGTTAAGCGGATTCCCGTTGAAGTTAAAGCCAACCCAAATAACGCCGCATATTTGCAAACCAAGAAAAAACGAATGGGTCATTTTTTGGAATGACTAAAAACTCAAATCTGTGGAATTGTGTTACAAAGGGAGTTTTTAGAAGTTTCCTTGTATGATAAATCTCTCGCTAATTTAACCCGCTCTAAAGAGTAAAGAGTAATAATTTTACACTTTTAACTCCTGCACCGCCGAGTTTTCCTTCTCCCTTCTCCCCACTTTCAACTTTCAACTTTACACTTTTAACTCCTGCACTGCCAAGTTTCTCCACACCCCACACCCCACACCCTATACCCCAATTTTTCTACCTTCCCGCTATGATAGAATTCATTTCCAACACGAATTTTGCTCCGTCAAATCCGAAGGCGGAAAGCACGGGAACTCCGCCGCATTTGCAAGTTCCTTCGTCTTTGAATTTAGGACACAAAAAAGAAATAAATCAACCCGCTTGGGCAGACATTTCGGCAAAGTTGGAAAGTGCGGAAATAAAGGTGCGAATTGAAGCGTTGTTAAAACAGTATCCCGTTGCACAGGGTGCATTGCTCGAAGTCTTGTGGATTGCACAGAATGAACTCGGTTGGGTGCCAAATGCGGCGGTAAAATGGGCTGCACAAGTTTGCGGTTGCTCACCTGCTCACGCTTGGGGAGTGGCGACTTTTTACACGATGTATAAACACGCGCCGACAGGTCGCTTTTTGTTGCAATTTTGTCAAAATATTTGTTGCCATATCGCAGGTGCGGAAAATATTATTTCCCTTGCAGAAAAAAAATTAGGGATAAAAGTGGGAGAAACAACTCCTGACGGTTTATTCACAATTGTTCGCGTGGAATGTTTGGGGGCTTGCGGTAACGGACCGGTAATGTTGGTAAATGACGATTTTGCAAGCGATGTTATAGACGGTAATTTGGTGACACCCGCAAATGTGGGCTTAAACGAGGAACGCTTAGATAAAATTATCGCATATTGCAAAGAACAGACGAACAAACCTGCAAAAAAAAGAGACCCGCTCGGCGGAACAACCGGTGCAGTTCACGGAGACCCGCAAGTAGCGGATTTTGCTCCCGCACCTCCGGCTTTGGCTGTAAAAGCGGCAGTAGGCGAAAACGGAGTTGTGATAACTTGGAAAATCGCCCCCGAAGTATCGGCGTTATCGGTTGAAAAGAAAAACGGAAAAAAGTGGGAAGTTGTTGGGAATCCTTCACCAAAAGACAAAGAATTTGCAGATGCAGGCGGTGTTGCGGGTGTGCAATATCGAATAATCGCCACAAGCGGTGCAAGGGTCGCAAAACCGAGCGCAATTGTCGCGGCAAAATAAAAGGAAATTTTATGAAAATCGCAGTTATAGGCGGAGCGGGCTACATCGGCTCACACACCGCAAGGGAACTTTTAGACTTTGGGCATCAGGTTTTTGTTTATGATAATCTCAGTAGCGGATTGCGGCAAAACCTCTTCAAAGAGGCATCTTTTTTTTACGGCGATATTTTAGACATACCGCGGTTGAATGATTTTTTTGAAACGGTTCAACCCGAAGGCATTGTGCATTTGGCGGCTCTCAAAGCGGCAGGCGAGTCTATGGAAAAGCCCGAAAAATACAGCGTTAGCAACATTAGCGGCTCACTCAACATATTAAACGCGGCGGTAAAATTCGGCACAAAATACATAGTTTTTTCAAGTTCAGCCGCAGTTTATGGCAGCCCGAAATACCTTCCAATGGACGAAAAACACCCGACCGAACCCGAAAACTACTACGGCTACACCAAACTCGCAATTGAACAATATTTGGAATGGTATCGCAAATTAAAAGGCATAAAATACGCAGTCTTGCGCTATTTTAACGCCGCGGGATACGATGTTAAAGGGCGCATAAACGGTTTGGAACAAAACCCCGCAAACCTGATTCCCATTGTAATGGAAGCCGCAGTAGGAAAACGGGAATTTGTTAGCGTTTTTGGCGATGACTACGACACTCCCGACGGCACGGGAGTTCGCGACTATATTCACACAAATGACCTTGCACACGCACACAGAATTGCATTTGAAAAATTGCAAAACGGCGATAGTTTTGTGGTAAATCTGGGGGTGAATCGCGGAAGCAGCGTTCTTGAAGTGATAAAAAAAACCGAAGAGATAAGCGGTTGCAAAATCAACTATAAAATTGTCGGTCGCCGTGCAGGAGACCCCGCTATTGTTTTGGCAAACCCCGCCTACGCAAAGGAATTATTAAATTGGCAAGCCGAGCACTCCGACTTAGAATCGTTGTTAAAAACCACTTTCGCGGCTTACAATAGTTCTCTCTGAGGTAGCGAAATTTTTATAGTGCAATGCACTTGGAAAATATCAGGCAAATTTCGGTAATGTCATAAATTAGTTAAATTATTATTTCTATATTGGTATAAATCAAAATAGAGGTGATATATGGTTTATGTTAAGGTTTTATGTCCGTATTGCGAAAGTGCCGATGTTGCTTTATACGGAAAAAACTCAACCGGGAAACGCAATTTACACACCTCCGATAGGCACAAAAACTTGGGAGGAATTGCTTGTTATTTTATATGCAAGTCCTAAGGTAGAGTGAAGTTATTTTGGGAAAGCCTATCAAATCCATTTCACAATAATCCTTTCGCTCACCACTTCCTTTCCCGATAAAATATTCGGCAGGGTGAGGTATTTTGTTTTCAAAAATAATTTTCCCATTATATAAGTTAAAGGGTCAATCACGGCAACTGCCTCTGTGGGAACGCCTGCTATATACGCTTCAAAAATTGCAGTTCCCGGTGTGGCAACCACAGATTTTGCACCCTTAAAAGATGCAATTGCGGGCTTTACAATAACGGGAAATTTATTTTTTAACTTTTTAATTAAAAATTCTGCAAGCACGGGGCGAGAGGCTACAAAAAGCGGAGTTTCTCCTTTGCTTTGAGCAACAAGAGCCATTTTAATATATGTATTTATATTTCGTTTCACCTGCCCCAAACGACTGCCCGTTAAAAATAGAGTTTTATTTTGGAACTCAAAAGTCGGTTTTGCATTTTTAATATTTGAGAGTGCAGGATGTTCCAATTTAACAACACTCGCCCCAAATTCCTTGTAAATTTCTTCCTCAAAAGGAAAAAATACACCAACCGACACGCCCTTAAAAAAACGCCCTCGCGATTTTTTCCAAGCCCAAATTTGAGGAGGTGCAATATAAAAAACAGGTTTTCCTATTTTTTTTGCAATTTTCAAAAGCCGCAAATTCATACCCGCGTAATCGATGCAAACTAATTTTACGCATTCTTTTTTCTTTAATTCCGTGATGATTTTTCGCATTACCCACAATAATTTAGGCAATTTTTTTAGAACATCCAAAAAGCCGTTAACCGCTAAATCTTCAAAATTTGCGAGCGGAATCAAACCCGCCTTTTGCATTTTTTTCCCGCCCGTGCCAAACACCGAAAAACCGTCCCGCACCGCAGAGCGAACTGCATTTTCCCCGATTATATCGCCCGAATCTTCCCCCGCAACGATTAAAATAAAATCATTTTGTAGCGGATTTTGCCCATTCATTTATCAGCATCCCTGCGATAGTGCTAGATTTTTGATTGCGAAATTTGCCATGCACCTGCATAACCACAATAATCAGCGATTTTTTTTGGTCGGTTTTTGATTGTGCAAAACCTGCGAACCAGTCGTATCGACCCATTGGGAATTCGCCGTCCAAAGAGCCGGTTTTTCCGCCTATGTCGTAAGCGTTTCTGTTGTAACTATACACGCTTTTGCGAATTGCAGTTTTTGCTGTTCCATCGCTGACCGTTTTGAGAAATAATTGCCGCATTCCTTCGTTCGTTTGTTTTTTGAAATTGCCGCCTGCACCGCCGTTTTTTGTTTCACTCGAACCTGATAAAAATTTTCTCACCGCATTTGCCGCTTGCAAGGGCGAGAGTGTGTTTCGTTGCGTAAAACCGCACGCGCTTTCTGCGAGTGCAAAGCCCGAATCGGGATAGTTGAAGTTTGTGAAGCCTAATTTTTCGGCGGCTTTTTGCAATTTTTCTTTTCCGAGTTTCATTCCAAAAATTCCCATTGCGGGGTTATTGCTTTTGGCAAATGCGTTTTCGAGCGTTATAAATTCGCCTTTGTGATTTTCGGGCGGGTTGATTTGCCGCTTGTAGAGTGTGGAATTTCTGCCGATTTTTGGGACTTCGGCGGTGGGAGTTTTGCCGCTTTCGAGTGCTGCTGCGGCAGTTGCAATTTTCGCTAAACTTGCGGCGGGAAAGGAGTCCCTTTTTAAGAATGTCGGTTCATCGGATGCTTGGTCGTTTTCGCGTTGCCCCCAAGATAAAATTTCACCGTTTGCGTCCATAAGCAAAATGAATGCATTGGGCGGGTGATAGCGATTTAACAGCGTTTTTATCGCGGCGGCGAGTGTGGAGTCTTTTTGTTCCACTTGTTCGTAATCGGAAAAATTGGGTTCGTCAATTTCTAAAATCGCATTACCGAAACCGCCTTTGCTCGGCAAAAAAAAAGACAAAAGAAACAGCAAAACCGCTATCCCCGAAATCGGCAATAAAATTTTTTGAAACTTCATTTTTTGAGAAGGTAGAAAAAATTGAACGAGAAAAGCGTAAAGTGGGTGCTTGATGCATTTGTGTAGGGGCGGGTTTAAATAAGTATATCTGCCCTATTAAAAAGAAACCTGAGATATATATACAATGGCAGAAAACCCGCCCTTTTGTGAATTGTAAGGCGGTTGGAGCGAGGGGGAGGCTTACCCCTACCGAATAGTGTATAGTCGTGTTTTTGAGATTAAACTTTCGAAGGTTATTGAGTCGCCGGTGCTCAAGTTTTTCATTTCGTTTATGCCGTTTTTGTATTCCCGTTCGAGGCAGGGAACGCCGTTTTGCGTGTCTATTGCGACTTCCCAACGGTTTTGGTAGTTGGCGTTTTGCGGTGCATATTCTTTGAATTGTTTTCCGCCGGTTGTGATTGAAATGTGCTGTTCCCAGATGAAGTAAGGAAAGGGTTCTTTTTCGCGGAGAAAGACTGCATATTCGAGGCATTCGCGCCCGTTTATTTTGTGAAGTCCCTGTGTGCGGACGGAATCTACCTGCACATTTGCAAGGGGTAATTGACCTCGTTCAGTAAGGAGCAAAGTGATGTCGGATTTGAGCGGGATTTCGCCCGTGAGGAGGTGCGTTATTTCCCAGCGGAGTTTGTCGGCTCGGTCTAAATCTACCTGACGGGTGAAGTTGGTGATTTGTTTTTTCCAACGGTCGGGTATGGATACTTTTGAGACTACTTCGCTGAAGTTTTCGTTGCCTTCTATGTTGAGAATTTTGAGGTTTGCGGCGGTGAGTTTGAGTTCGGGCAATCGCAGGGCGAGTTCGGCTGGATGCGATTTTTTTAGGTAGCCTTTTGAGGCATCGTAGAGGAATTTTCGCGTGAGTGTAATTGTGTCGTTGCTTTCGGCATAATTTTGAGAGTAGCGGGTTTCGGTGACTGTCCCGATTTGCTCGTATCCGCCGTCCATTGTGGAGTAGTGGTTTTGTGAAAAAACTTCAACGGTTACAGGTGCGGGAAGGGAATAGTTTATGGTTGCGGAACTTGGGTCGCAAGCGGTGAGGATTGCAAAAATTGCAAATGCAAAGAATATAAATATATTTTTCATTTCGCTAATTCCAACTTTTTTTCGAGCAGAACGGAATCGCCAATAGCAAAAGCAACCCTGTAAAAACCCGGTGTGGAAGTTCTAAAAATTTCTCTTGCGGTTACGGGTTTTGATTCGGGTCCCTTTATCGTCGCTCGGTTATCCGTGTTGCGAACGGGAATTGCCCTCTTGAATAAAACTCTGTCGCCGACCTCTCCCTGATAAACTCGAAATTCAACTTCAGGTGCGAAGAAGGGTTTGCCGTTATCCATTTGAATCACAATAACATCGTTTGCTTTGAATAACGAGGTTGTGTCGGCAACAACGCCTGCGGAGGCGTTCCATTCGTGCCCTGCGAAAATTTTTGGTTCGTCTGTTGCAGTCGGGTCGCAAGAGATGAGAAAAATCACCGAAACAAAAAGCGAAATAATTAGAGGGTAGTGCATAATGGGGAAGGTAGAAAAATCACTTGGCTGTGCAAGAGTTGAAAGTGAAAAGTGTAAAGTTGAAAGCACTATAGACGGAACTCAACAAAAAATTTTTATATCGCTTGCGACAGGTCAAAAACAATGTGCGACCACTGAAATTTATCGGGCTTAAAGTCTTTGAATTCAGTTTTAACGGCGTAGTCGAGGCGAAGGGTGAGGAACTGCCATTTATAGCGAAGACCAAAACCGACGGACATTTCGGTTGCAATTTCAAATGATTTATCGTTATCGTTTATGCGCGACCAATCGGTGAATTGCACCACTTGAAAATTGCGGAGTGGTGCAGGCAGGTTAAAGCGAAGTTCCTCGTTTATGCGGAAGTATTGCGGAGAGAGACCGCTTAAATGCAGCGTATCGAGCGTTCCCGTATCGGATACGGTAATAAGGGTTTTATTCGGAAAAACACTGCGGAATTTGTAGCCTCGAAGGGTTCTGCTGCCGCCCTGATAAAACACTTGGGCATCGTCGGGCGTTGCTTTGTTGAAGATTTTTCCGTAACTGAACGCGAGTGCGCTATAAAGAAATCGCGAGAAGGGAACATAAAAAACTGCGGTGGAATTTGTGTAGGAAAAAGCGTGTTTTAAACCTATATCAAATAAATTTGCGGCATCTCCCATACCTTCAATTTCGTTAAAAGATTCATTTGTGAGTTCGCCGCCAACACCCAAAGTCGGCGAAAGTCTCAGCCCGAACACAGGGTCGTAAGGGTCGTTTGTGAAGTCGAATATTAGTCCTATCTCGCCTTTAATTTTGAAATAATTTTCGCCGTTCAAATTTAAAAATCTAAAATCAATCGTGTTTCTTGTGCGAATGTGGTCGGATATTCCAAATGAAATATCTCCGCGATTCACAATTTCCCATCGCTCGTCTAAACTGTCGGGTTTGGCGGGAACCGGTAAAATTTCGTGATTGAAAAAAATTCTGTCGCTTGCACGAATTGCCGTTGGAATCCAAGATACATCGGTGCCGAATAACAGCGGATTTGCAATGCTCAACGAGAGTTCTTGACGATTTTCCGCGATTAGCGCTCCAAAACCCGCCTCCAAAAAATTGCCGAATAAATTTCTGTGCAGAGACGAAAACGACACTCCAAAACCGTAAAGTTCCTCAAAGAAAAAACCGTATTTCGCCTCACCCGGAACGCGCTCGTATGCGGTGAGTTGAATGTCCGAGAACCCGTCCTCTCGCAATGAATCTTCCAATTTAATCTGTGAAAATAATTGAGTTGAGAATAGTTTTGTCCTAAATGAATTGTAATAATTTCCGTCTATAATTGAACCTTGCGGAGTTTTCCAGAGTTTGTTAAACCAAGCGGTGTCTGAGAGACCAACTTCTTTTGCGGAATCCCTTGAACTTTGTGAGGGCAAATAGCCGCTGCGGAAAATTTTACTGCTGAAATTCCCCATACGAACTTGATTATTCGGCTCTAAAATGTAGCGAATATCAATTTTTTTTGCAATGGTATCTATAAATTCGGTGTGGTCTATATTGAGGTGCAGGTAGCCGTTTTTTTGATAAGCATCGCGAATTATCCGCACATCTTCGTTTATAATTTCCGAGTTGTAATAATCGCCTTTTGTAACACTAAATTCTTTTATTGTTGGGTAATTTAGCGTATCATCGCCTAAGGACTCTTCTTTTGAAATTATGAGTTCCGCATTCCTGAATTGATAGCGGTCTCCTTCAAAAATGTCAAAAGAATATAAAGAATCGCCGCTAATCGTAAGGTTTATGTTTTCGCTGAAATATCCGTTGCTCTGGTAGAAGTCGTCTAAATTCACCTTTGCAAGTTTTATTATAAATGTTCTGCGTTCGCTCGATATTAAATCCATCTCAGGAGGGAGGTCTAATTGCTCTGTTAAAATCCCCTCGCTATAAACGCTTGCTCCCGTGATTTGAATTTTCCAAGGATGTGTGGCGGCACCCGCGAGAGTCGCTACACAAAACAGAAGGACAAAAAAACGCACACTATATTCTTCAGTGACTGCTATTTTTTCTTCCTTGCAGGTGCTTTTACCCTTTTCTTTGCAGGAGCGGGGTCTTCTTTCACCACCGGTGCGGAAACTTCTTCTTCGACTTCTACCGCCTTTTTCTTTCTCTTCGAGGGAGCAGGAGTATCATCTTCAATCGTTGGTGCGGATATATCCTCGTCATCTTCTACGGATTTTTTCTTCTTTTTTGGTGCGGATTTTGCACCGCCGTCTCTATTTACAAAACCGAATTTCTCTGGTTCAAAACCTGCGGGGAAATTTGTGCGGCTGTCATATATAACTTCTTTTGCCTGCAACTTGTCCATTTTGGAACGGCTCAAATCCGCTCCCGAAAAATCAACTTTTTCCAATTTGGTATCTGCGTTAAATTTAGCATTCTTCACATCTGCATTCACAAAACTGACTTGAATAAGTTTTGCTCCTTCAAAATTTGCACCGACCATAGAAGCCTCGGCAAAAATAACTCTATCGAGCGTGGAGTTTGAAAAGTTCGCTTTTGTTAAGTTTGCTTTGGTGAACTGTGATCTTTTCATATCTGTTCCGTCAAAAACACCGTTTCTCAAATCCGTTCCCAAGAAATCGCATTTATCAACAGAGGCATCGAAGAAACTCGCACCGGGCATAACCGTTTCGAGGAAAGTAGAACCGCTGACAGTGCTTTTGTCGAACACAACTTTTGTAATGTTCATCTTGTCAAAATTCATATCGCTTATGGTTGCTTGTGCAAAAATTGCCCCTTGAAGTTTTGCTTTTTTGAGGTTTGCATTGCTAAAAGAAGTGAGCGAAAAGTCGGCTTGCGTAAAGTTTGCATTGCCGAAAGTTGCACCTGCAAAATCAACTCTTTGCAAGCCTGCACCGGCGAAGTTTGAATTGTTCAAATCTACATCTACAAAGTTCGCATTTGTCAAGTTGCATTTTGAGAAGGTCGCCCCGTTAACCTGTGCACCTTTGAAACTCGACCCTGCCAATTCGGAGTTGGAGAAATCGGTTTTTTGCGCCACAACGCCGCTAAAATCGGCACCCGTTAAATCTACGCCTATTATCTTTGCACCCGTTAAATCGGTGTTCTTAAAACTCAATCCCTCCGACACCTTCATAGACGACATATTCGCATTCACAAGCGATGCACCGGAAAAATTGGTCGATTTGAGCGATAACTCGCTATTTAGCAACACCGTGCGGTATAAATTTACGCCTTCGAGATTAGCATCGGAAAAATCCGCTCCGCGCATATCTGCACCTGAAAGGTTTGCACCCGAAAGGTTTGCACCCGAAAAATCGGGGGTCTCTATCATAGAGTTTTGGAATTTGGAATTGCTGAGGTCTGCTTTTTTGAAAACAGGGCTTACGCCTGTGGCATTTTGAAAGTCTGCACCTTCGGCTTGAGCACCGTCGAATCGGTAGCCGTCAATACCTTTGGTTCGGAAGGAAGTTTGAATTTCCTTATTGCGCCAATCGGCACTCTCGCTAACCCTGCCTCCGCACGATGTCAAAACAGCGGACGACACAACCAAAACGGATATTACAACGGACTTCGCCGCACCCGATACCACTGCGGACACCACCGTATTTGCGGTTGAAAAACCGCGGGACAAATATTTTTGCATACCACAATCCTTTTGCATTATGTAAAAATACAAAAAAAAATGCAAATGCGGTGAAAAAAACTAAAATTAACCTCTAAAAATTCATTTTTTTAAATATTTTATGGCTTGCTTGGCGATTTGTCAGCCGATAAGCAGGCATTTTAACTTGCGGGGGCACCTCTTGCGAATGCCCTGTTGTTTGTGATTTCGCTCAATACAATCATTCATCAGGCGTAAAAATCTTAAAATTAGCAGGATTTAATCCTTTGCCTTTAATATCTTCTAAAACTTCTTCTTTTGAGAAATTCAAAACCTTAGGCTTATTATTTTTGCCTATAATAAAAACCTTAGCGTTTTTAGCCATAAACCCCTCCAATTAAATTTTTTGAGAATCTATCTAATGAAAATTGTATTTGCTCTTTTTGCCGGTTATTTTTTCGTAAAGCGTCCAATAACCAATCCAGAGAATTGTAAATAAACCCAAACTCATGCACAAAAACATATATATTTTTCCACCGGGTAATGCAAATATATATTTGAGACGACTGTCGTCTTGTAAAACAGTCCACACACCCGCTGCTATTGACGGCACAACCGATATTCCCAACCCCACCAAAAAGATAAAGTCGTTCCACAAGTCTTTCCCTGTGCGTTTCAACGCAGGAACGCAAGACCGCAAATAAGCCGCTAACCTTATTTTTAACTTGTTCATACCTATAATATATATTTTTTTTCATAAAAAAACTCCTCACAGGTCGCTATAATCTACTCCCAAACCATTTTTTTTAGTTTCGGGAGTTGTTTCGGTAGAGGCGGTTCTTGCGAGCGTAAAAACTCGTCTAAACTTGGAGTAAATTCGTATGAGACATCGCTTGAATTAGGATTGGGAAGTGTCATAATGCACCACCGATAAACTTATTTATTTTTTTAAGTAATCTTTCTCAGCCTCTTCCTTCATCTCTTTTTCGCCTCTCTTCATATCCTCTTCCCAAATATCGCTCAATTCCTTGCCAAAATTGTCTCCTTCGTCTCCACGCCAATGGAAATACGGCAATATATCTAAAAGTTCGAGCAATGAGTCCATACCCCAAATATACATTTTTTTTCATAAAATAGTTCACCATACCTTTTGCCCCGCCACCTGCGGCAACATCAAGTCCCGCAACCGCCACACCCTTCATCTGCAAATCCTCAACCGTCTTTCCCGCCGCATCAGCAAACACACCCCCTCCCCTATCATACTCGTGCACAGGTTGTCCTCGTGACTTTGACACGGGGAACACAAGACTCCAAGCCGATAGGCGACTGGACAGACTAACTAACTTCTTTATTTCTTTTCTGTCAATCCAAAAACTTGCATTTTATCAAAAATTTTTCTATATTCCCTCAATGCCCATAAAACCTAAAAAAATGCCAACGATACTCCCTCCCAAAGACGACTTTGTCTTCAAAATGTTGTTTGGCGAAAAACGGAACATACACCTCCTCAAAGAATTTCTAAGAGCGGTATTGCACTTAGGTGCGAGTGAACTTAAAACCGTATCCTTAGAGAACACGCACCTCAAAGCGGAATACCTAAAAGACAAGTTGAACATTCTCGATGTAAAAGCGGAACTCTCAAACGGCAAAATCATAGATATTGAGATACAGGTAGAGCCTTTCCCTGAAATGCGTTCCCGCGTTACCTACTACGAATCAAAACTTATCACCGAACAGATAGGCGAAGGCGGTAATTATTCCGAACTAAAGCCTGCCATAAGCATTATCATAGTAAATTACCCGCTGATAACGGAATCCAAAAAATGCCACACTCGTTTTCGGATGTTAGAGACGGAAGAGGGATTTTTGTTCAATGATTTGCAAGAGATAAATGTATTGGATTTGACTAAAATAGCCACAGAAAAAGATACAGATTTACTGAATTGGCTACAGTTTTTGAAATCGGAGAAGGAGGCAGACTTTATGGCATTAGCAGCAAAAAACCCAATCATCAAGCAGGCGTATGACACGCTAAAAGTAATCAGTGCAGATAAGAATGCTCGCTATATGTATGAATCGAGGCTAAAAGGCGAACGAGACCAATACGCTCGTGAGCACGCCGCCGAGGCAAGGGGTGAGGCTCGGGGTGAGGCAAGGGGCGAATATCGCAAGGCACAATCTACTGCTCGTACTTTGCTGAATGAAGGAGTGCCACTACACATCATTATCAAATCTACCGGTCTATCACAGTTCGATATAGAGGCACTTGGCAAGGGGACGGTG
>BNUP01000015.1 GCA_025997455.1 Fibrobacterales bacterium
TTAGGCTTTGCCTCGATTTAGGTTTGGTATCAAAAGAAGACGGCATACAGGTGGCAAACCCAATATACCGCGAGATTTTGGCAAGGCACATGACTACGGGTGAGCAAAATTCAATTCCCAAGCCCGAGTGGAAATGGAAAAAGGACGATGGCACGCTGGACATGGATGCTTTGCTTAAAGAATTTCAAAAGTTTTGGAGGCGCAATGCGGATATTTGGGAGGAAAAATCCGACTACACGGAGGCATTCCCTCATGCCTTGCTCATGGCTTTTTTGCAAAGGGTTGTGAATGGCAACGGTCGCATAGAAAGAGAGTATGCGGCAGGGCGGGGACGCATGGATTTAATTGTGGAATACGGTGAATCTATAACTATAATCGAGATAAAAATCATCCACTACTACGATTCTGCGGCATCGGTGAGAGAAGAAGGTTTTGAGCAGATTCGCAAATATCGCGACACCGCAGCACCCGGTGCTCCCTCTTATTTGGTTATTTTTGACCGCAGGCACATCAAGGCAATCAAAGGCGAAGATGGCAAACGGAGAGACGGGGAACCGGCATCTTGGGACGAGCGCATCACTTGGGAAGTGCAGGACGATATCACTGTGGTAGGTGGATAAATGACATTAAAACCCAAACAAACTGTTGGCTTTTAGGTGTGCACCGCTACCCTTTCATTCCGAAAAAAACATTCTACATTCAAACTTATGAATATATCAAAATTTTTGTTTTCGGGTTTATTTGTGGTAGGGTCTGCCTTTGCACAACTCCCTTGGGAAAATAGTTCTTCTTCTGCCGAAGAGACTACAACACCTCCGCCTTCTTACGAAGCAACTTCCAATTCTTCCTCCTCCGCAATCGCTCCGCAAGCGGAAACTATATTCGACCAAGTTCGCGGCTTGGCATACAATCCTTACGGAACAGTTGGTGCGGCATCCAATGTTGCAGATCTCGCAACCACACCAAGTGATATTTACGGTAAAAAATTTGCCTACCTCTCGCCGAGTGATTTTGTTGGATTCACAGCATTTAACTTGGGTGGCGGTTCCGCACTTTTGGGACTTGGCAATAATTATTATTTATCCGAACTGACCTTAGGTTATGCAACCGGTGCGTTTGGACTTGCCGTAAAATTGTCTATTGCCAAAGCATGGATATCTGATGATAACTTCGATGTCAGTGAAAGAAGAACTGGTGCAGGTGACAATGTTGATCTTTATTTTTCGATACCTATATCCATAGGAACTCTTTATGCAAGAGGAGGCTGGCTAACAAACCAAAACAGTTATTCGTCAGATAGAAACGGAGATGAGTATGGCGAAGATTATTCCTCAATAGAGGCACAAGTCGGATTAACGGGTAAGTTGAGTTCGCTAAACTATGATGCTTATTTAGGTTTTCTCCGCACAGGCGGCACGCTAATCGATGATGGCGATAAAGCAGTTGATGAAAATACATATACGGCATTCTCCCTTAATTTCAACATAGGCTACCAAGCCCTCGCAAACGAAAGAGCAAGGGTTCTTGTGGGACTTAATACAAGTGCTTTGGGGATGTTCTATGATGAAGTAGAAAACATAGGCGATAGCGATAGTCAATTGAGTCTTACGCTCTCCCCTAACATTTTAGCCGAAGTGGCTCTTTTCGATAACTTACTCGCCTTTGGCGGTGCAACACATTCGCTTGTTTTGTTTGGCGGCGACCTCGACCGAAACGATGACACCTCTTTGTTCGGTATTGTTCAATCGCCAACCAC
This sequence comes from Fibrobacterales bacterium, assembly GCA_025997455.1. Classification (GTDB taxonomy): domain Bacteria; phylum Fibrobacterota; class Fibrobacteria; order Fibrobacterales; family Fibrobacteraceae; genus BNUP01. The sequence continues at coordinate 1,757 of BNUP01000015.1, forward strand.
ACAAGCATTTGCGGGCTTACGCTGGCAAAAAGACAATTGGGCACTTGAGGCTCAAGTTGCGGCAAATCCGTTCGAGGCGTTTAACGGCAACAACATTTTCGCTAACTTTGGCGGATTCATTTATTTCTAGGAGAAATTACTATACTTGCTATTATGGCAGAGAAATTTGGTAAAACTTGGTGGGGCGAACATTGGCTGCACTCCCTCGAAAATGTGGACTACGATAATCGATTGCCTCGTGGCGCCTCTTATGCACGGGCGGGGCATGTCAAAGAAATTAAAATAAAAGAAAACCAAATTACCGCAAAAGTTTCGGGCAGCAGACCAACGCCTTACAAGGTAGGGATTATTGTACCGCCTTTTGGCGACGGGCAAACCGAATCTGCGAAACAAATTGGACTCTTGATGGATAAAATCATTCAACAACCCGCACTCATATCAAAACTGCTCAACCGCGAACTCGACCCTGCCATATTGGATATTGCCGAATCTCTTGGGTTAAAAGTGTTTCCCAAGCAATGGACTGATTTTAAAATGAACTGCTCCTGCCCGGATTGGGCGGTGCCTTGCAAGCATTTGGCATCCGTCGTTTATATTTTAAGCAGAGAAATAGACAATAACCCATTTTTGGTTTTTAGTTTGCACGGTGTTGATTTAATAGAAGAACTAAAAAAACGGAATATATTTATTGCAGATCAAAAGAACGCAGAAATTCCAACATTAGAGCAATTATTAAAAGTCAAAAAAACAACAGACGAAATAGTTCCGGTAGATGCTGTGTACCAAAGAGTAGATTTTTCGCAACTTCAAAATATTTCTGATGCTCTTGTGCAACTTTTACCGGACGCTCCGCCATTTTACCCCTCCGGTAATTTCCGTGAAAAATATGCTTTGCAACTCAGCCGTATCTCTAAAGATGCTTCGAGAATTCTCGCCAAAAAATTGGATTTAGTAGGCAAAGATTTTCCAATAACCGTCCGCACTACCATATCATTAGCCATTGACTATAACAACAAAATAGAAGGTGCGGATTTAAACTTGCTTATCCCTGCCATATTTAAACTCGACCCTGATTTTTTGCCCGACTACGAGCCATCCGTTTCGGCTTTCCATAAAATTTTGTTTGCTTCGCTCCATTTGCTCGCGAACGGAATGGTAATACCGCAAATTGTGCAACTAAAAAATAAAAGGTTTATTGTGCGTTGGCTTCCGGCAAGTATGGATTCCAGAGTAAAAATTATTGTCAAAAAATTATCCGAAATTTTGCCAAGTAATCTATTATTTGTGAATAAAAAAACGGTAGAAAATCAAACGACGGAACTTTTATCTCTATTCATCGGTAATATACAGGCATCTTTAACAAAATCAGATTACAGGGATTTATTTGAAGTATTGTTTTTTAAAAATGAATCTTACGCCTTTGCAGATGTTGGCGAAGCAGCACTCCCGGGCGGTATAAAAGTTTGGCTAAACCGTTATTACCTAACGGCTGAAACCTATAAACCGGTCATCACGGTAGAAGAACTGCCCCAAGAACAATTTGAAGTGCAGGTAAGCGTAGAGGATACTCGCACTCCCGAACAACTGCCCATACCGTTAGAGAATATTCTAAAGCAAAAACAATACGAACAAACGCGGTTTAAAATTCTGCAAAGCATTTCTTTATTAACTCCGTTTATCCGCGGGTTAGATACTCAAATTAATTTAGGCGGGGATTCTCCCATTCGTTTTAATACAGAAGAATTCGCGCCATTTTTGATGGATGTTTTACCTGCGGTTCGGTTGTTGGACATTAAAATATTGCTGCCTAAAGCCTTGCAAGAACTGATTCGCCCCAAAGTATCGGTCAAGTTAAAAAAGAATTCGGATAGCAAGGGCTTTGTGCGCTTAGAAGATTTGCTCTCTTTTGATTGGCAAGTAGCGATTGGCGACAAGGTAATCTCTCCCGAAGAATTTAATAAGTTGATTAACAATGCCTCAAAGTTGTTTAAGTTCAAAGAAAATTATATTTACGCAAGCGAGGCAGACCTTGAAAAATTAAAGAAAGTTTTTGCAAATAATAAACCTCTTAACTCTTATCAATTATTACAAACTGCCCTTGCCGAAGAATTTGAGGGAGCACCCATCACTCTAACTGACGAAGTGCAAAAACTAATCCAAGAATTAACCCAAAGTGAAACCATCCCCCTCCCGCAAGGCTTAAACGCCACGCTCCGCCCTTACCAAGAACGCGGATTTTCATGGATGTACCGCAACAGCAAGATAGGTTTTGGAAGCGTTATCGCAGACGATATGGGCTTAGGAAAAACATTGCAGGTCATCTCTCTCTTGCTAAAACTTAAAGAAGAAAAAGCCCTTGATAAAAAACAAAAAGCCTTAGTGGTTGCCCCAACCGGTCTCTTAACCAATTGGCAAGCAGAAATCGCCAAGTTTGCACCCACCCTCTCTACGAGCGTTTTTCACGGAAGCGCCCGTGATTTAAAACTGTTTGAAGAAGATATTATGCTAACCACTTACGGCGTTTTACGGAGCGATGCCGACTTGCTCAAAAAACAAAAATGGCTGGTGATGGTCATTGACGAGGCACAAAACATTAAAAACCACGATACGGCACAATCCAAAGCGGTAAAGAGCATTGGTGCGAATATCCGTATTGCGATGAGCGGAACTCCGGTAGAGAATCGCCTCACCGAATTTTGGTCGATTATGGACTACACTAACAAGGGATATTTAGGGACAGTTCAAACATTTAAAAACGATTACGCAAGTCCTATCCAAGTGTTCAATGACGAGCAAGTCGCCACAAAATTCAAAAAAATAACTGCACCCTTTATGATGCGCCGCATGAAATCCGATAAATCCGTTATTGCCGATTTGCCGGATAAAATTGAGCAAAATCAATTTGCGGAACTTTCTAAGCAGCAAGCCGCCCTATATCAAAAAACGATGCATGCGGCGATGGAAGAGATTGAGGGTTTTAAGGCTACCGACAATCAAAGTCTGTTTAAGCGGCAAGGTTTGGTGCTGCAAATGATTTTAGCGTTAAAACAAATTTGCAATCATCCCACGAATTTTTTAAAAAACAAAAAATACGACCCAACCATCTCCGGCAAAACGGAACTCCTTTTTGAGTTGCTCGACAGCATTAACGAGAGCGGAGAGAAGGTATTGATTTTTACGCAGTTTACTGAAATGGGAGATTTATTGCAACGATTTATTGCCGAGCGATTTGGAGAAAAACCGCAGTTCTATCACGGCGGCTGTAACATAAAACAACGCGAAGAAATGGTGAAGAATTTTCAGAACAACAAAGCCGACAAGATTTTTATCTTATCGCTTAAAGCCGCAGGCACGGGACTTAACTTGACCGCGGCATCGCATGTTATTCACTATGATTTGTGGTGGAACCCGGCGGTAGAAAACCAAGCCACTGACCGTGCCTACCGTATTGGACAAAAGAAAACCGTTATGGTACACCGTATGATTTGCAAAAATACTTTTGAAGAGAAAATAGACGAGATGATCCAACAGAAAAAGCGTTTGGCAAATATGACCGTCGCTAGCGGCGAGAATTGGATTGGCAAATTGAGCAATAAGGAACTAAGAGAAATATTTGGATGAACCACCCCAAATTTCTACCTTACCAGCAATGTTGCATTACGCCGAAACGCATTTCAGATTTCCCGTATCTCGCCTTTATCGCAAAGAGCCTGACATTCTAATAGACACGCCTTTTCAAATTGACCCGAATGTTGAATGTCCCGTTTGGTTAATCTCGCGAAATACCGACTGCTACCCTGTTTATATAAATGAAATTTTCGGTGAATGGAAAAACGAGAAAGACGAAAAAATCGTTTTCAAAATTCCCTTTCAAAAAAAACTCACTGAGCATTTTCATTTTGAGGAATTGAAGTTTGCAAAACCGCCCGCAGGTTCGGGATTTTATTTATTGCAGATTTTTATAAAATATGAAATAGGCGAAAAAACAAAAATTTGCGAAAGGTGGAATTATCCCTTTCTGCACCCAAAACCGATTGTCGTTAATTTTTTGAGAGAACCGCAACCCAAACCGAAAAACTGGGTTGCAGGTGAAACCCACTGCCATTCAAACTACACAGCCGATTCCATTGAATTCGGGGCATCGCCTGCCGTTCTGCAAAAAGCGGCAAAAGCATTGGGACTTGATTTTGTTTGCATAACCGACCACTCTTACGATTTATTAAACGATGTTAATTTTCAAAAACTGAAAAAAGACGTTGCAGAATTGAACTCCGCAAATTGCGATAATACGGCGGATAAAATGCCTTTGCTTATTGCAGGTGAAGAAATTTCCTGCGGAAGTCATCGCAGGGAAAATGTCCATTTGCTCGCTTACAATAATGAGCATTATGTTGAGGGGCACGGCGACGGCGGGCGCAGATGGTGGAACACAAGTCCGGATTTAACCGTTGCGGAGGCGGCAAAAAAAGTCGGTTCCGCTTGTTTTGCCGCACACCCCAAACTTGAAATGATGGGTGTTGAACGACTTTTGCTGAAAAGAGGTCATTGGCATTTAGATGATATTCTCGGCATTGAAGGCGGCGGAGTTGAATTTTGGAACGGATACCGCGGAAGAGATTTTTATGAAGGACGAAAGTTGTGGATAGAATGCCTTTTGCGCGGACACCGTATTTTGCCTTGGGGCGGCAACGATGCACACGGAGATTTGAACAGTTATGTCGCGTTAAAAAAGCCGCTTTGGAGTTTGAAGTGCAACCAAGAGCATATTTTTGGTAATGTGAGAACCGTTTTGCCGAATTTTCCGCCAACGGAAAGCAATTTGTATATCACCGACGGACCCGCTTTACACATAGAACAAGTTGGCAATAAATGCCTTTTGCACGCAAAAAGCAATGCTGATTTTGGGGAATTTTTGAGCATTACGCTTTTCAAAGGCGAAAGAGGAAAGCACTTTGAACGCACAATATCATTCTCCGACAACAATTTTGAATTTTCACTTGATGATTGTCTTTATGCGAGGGCGGAATGCGAAACGACATTTGGAAAATTTGCAATGACAGCGGCGATTTATTCGCCTCTTGCGTAATTGCAATTTCAAAAAACGGCGAAACCGAATACTTAAATTATAACTGCGAAACGGACAGTATTTTTGATTGCGCCTCCATAACCAAATCAATGCCGACTGCCTACTTAGCATTAAAAGCGATAGAAAACGGCGACTTAAAATTGAACACCGCCGTAAAAAGTATTTTACCCGAATACGAAAATCCCGATGCGACAATCTTTAATCTCTTAACACATTCTTTAGATTATCGTTTTCCGATGAGTTCGTTAAAGGACTTTTCGCCAAATAAAATTTGGGAGAAAATATGCACGCACAAATTTGAAATTCCGCCGGGGAAACTCTTCAACTACGGTAATGCAAACAGCATAATTCTCGGACGGGTTTTAGAAAAAATTTATAACTCTCCGCTTGATAAACTTGCAAAGGAAAAAGTTTTTATTCCGTTTGGAATGAACAGCACGGGTTGGCATCCCTTAGAATGGGCAGACCCTGCACGCATAATTCCCACAGAAATTTGTACTTGGCGCGGGCGGGAGTTGCGGGGTGAAACTCACGATGAAAGTGCGTGGAAATTGGAAAAAGAATTTGGCACGGTAGGTTCTGCGGGCGTATTTAGCACTGCCCCCGATATAATAAAGTTTTTGGATAATATTTATGGAAGTTCAAATTTTATTTTAGATTGTTTAACAAAAAATGCATTTTTGGATTCCCGCCTGCGCGGGAATGACAGGAAGGAACACGGGAATAACACTCTGCCTTGCACCGCACTTGGCTTTGAACTCAATAATCCAAAATTTATGGGAAATTCATTTTCAAAAGAAAAACCCGTCTTTGGAAAAACGGGTTTCACGGGGACAAGTTTTATATGCCGTCCTGCGGACAAAACGGCATTGGTCATACTTAGCAACTACACCTACCCGCACCGAAAACCGAATGCGGATAGGATAAATGCATTCCGCGCACAAATGGCGGATTTAGCACTTACTTAACAGATACCTTCACAATTTTACTGCTTGAACCTGCTTTAACAGACACATAGTAAATGCCTGCCTGCAAATTATTGAATGATACAACGCTCGAACCTGCGGAAACGCGTTTGCTCAAAACCCGCTCGCCGTTCAAACCATAAACCGAAACGGCTGCCGAACGATCAGATGAAATGCTTAAACCGTTAGCCACGGCAAATACATTTAAACCACTGACAACTATCGGATTATGTGCAATTGGCGTTAATTTACCCGAATTTATGGTTATGTTATTTGAAGGAGCAACATCTCCTTCAACAGTCCCGCCTGCCGCTGTTAAGCAAACGAGGTTGTCTATCATTAAATCAACAGTTCCATTAGGATTATTTTTTCCGTCCATTGCCCAAGCAATTTTAGTCACTTTTTCAAGTGCGACTGTTCCGGCGGTACCGGTTGCTTCTGTGCAGTCTGCTCCGTTCCAAGTAAAGTTTTTCAATCCAATATCGCCAAACGGAACAGTAACCTTTGTCCAATTTGCAGCCACAGTCGTTATCTTTTTGCCCCATTTGTTAGAGCCACCACCATTAGCAGAATCGGCACCACAAACATCTCTTGCGTCAAATTCAAGCACAAAATCGTGTTTTGCTCCTCTATAATAATACGAGAACCCACTCACGCAGTCGGCAGGAGAATGTGTGTCAGTAGTTTCCACAGTTAAGCCAAGAGAACCACCGCTATAAGGAGATGCGTCTGCATCCTTTATTGCCAATTGTTTTAATTTTGCAACACCCTCATCGTTAATGATCAATCCGTCCGTATTTTTTTTATTTGCAACAGTTGCAGTGTTATGAACTTCACCCCACACATAATCACCGTAAGCAGTTACTGTATTGTAGCCATCTGCATCTTCAACTCCCGCGATAAGATAGTTACCGACTTCGCCGCTACCGCCTGCACTGGAACTTGAACCACCGCCCGCAGAGGAAGAAGAAGGCGTTGTGCCGCCACTTGTGAGGCAGGTAATGTCGTCAATTTCTAAACTCAAGCCGGTAACATCTGAACCAGAAACTCCCGCTTTGAAACTCCAAGAAAGTTGAGATACATCACTTAAGTCTAAATCATAAGCGGTTCCATATTCAGCAGATAAGTCGCTAAACGGAACGCTTACAACTTTCGCGTTTGTGCTTACAGGAATATTTTTTACATGTTGCCCGGAATCTTTGGGTTTGCTATCCATTTCTACCGCAAACTGAACTATCGCACTATTTTTCAACTTAAAAGAAATACCCGTGCATTCTGTAATTGCATGCGGGGTTCCGGGTGCGGCTTTAACAAAAACTGCACCGGCACCGCTAGTTCCTAACTCTACATTTATTAATTCACCATATTCTCCATTTGGAGTTAGCCATGGATCACCTTCCGAATATGGATTTTCAGGATTTCCTAAAACGGCATCGCCCCATGTAAAAGCACCGGAATAATCGCCGAAAGCAGATGTTTCACCACTAAAATCTTCAATGACAAAATCCGCCCACGCACCACCTGCCAAAATACCCACTGCGGCAACACCCGCAAAAATTTTTCTGTTCATAACAACCCCTATTTGAATACTATTACAAAATATATATAAAAAAATGACAAAGCGGTAAAAAAAATGATAGTTTCCGTTTTTTTTGAAAAAAATTTTACTATATTTGCCCCTATGCCTACAATATCTATGTTTCAGGGTATTCTCATAAGGATGTATTTGGGGAAAAAGGAACACAATCCGCCTCATATTCACGCATATTTTCAAAAAAGTAAAGCCATTTATAGGAGTTAAAATGTATCCTTCTGTAATTGCAGTAAAACCGTTGGACAATTATCGTCTAAAAATAACTTTTGAAAATGATGAAGTTAAGTGTTTTGATGTAAATCCGTATTTGGAAATCGGCATTTTTAAAAAACTTAAAAATAAGGATTTTTTTAGGTCGGTAAAGGTTTCTTTTGACTCTGTTGAATGGGACGGCGGCATAGATATTGACCCCGAAGAATTATATGAACAATCCACTTATTTAGAGAAATTACAGAGGAAATAATATGCTCGTTTTTTGGATAGGTTTTTTACTGCTTATATTCGCACTGCTCGCCCTCGATTTGGGAGTGCTAAACAAAAATGACCACGAAATCAGTGCAAAAGAGGCTATGCGCTGGACTCTGCTGTGGGTGGCTTGTGCTATGCTTTTCGGAGTTTTTGTGTATTTTGCCTATTCGGGGCATTGGCTCGGTATCGGAGAAAGCGAGCATTTTGGTAAATTGAGCGGAGCAGATGCGGCGATAAACTTTCTTTCGGGCTATTTAATAGAAGAGTCGCTCTCGCTCGACAATATTTTTGTGATAGCATTGATAATAAAATCATTCGGCATTCCGCGAGTTATGCAACATAGAGTGCTTTTTTGGGGTATTTTGGGAGCACTTGTTTTACGCGGGTTTATGATAATTGCAGGTGCGGCGCTAATTGCACAATTTCACGCAATATTATATTTCTTTGGGGCGTTTTTAATTTTTACGGCGATAAAAATGGCGGTTTCCAAAAACGACGAGCAGGAGTTTAACCCCGACAAATCAAAGGTTGTTCGAGCGGTGCGAAAAATTTTTCCCGTTACTTCCAAATTCGACGGACACAATTTTTTTACCCTAAATAACGGAAAAATGGCTGCAACTCCGCTGTTCGTTGCCCTTATTGTTGTTGAATTTTCGGACTTACTCTTTGCGGTAGATTCAATCCCTGCAATTTTTGCCATAACCACAGACCCGTTTCTCGTTTTTACCTCTAATATATTTGCAATTATGGGCTTGCGCTCGCTGTATTTTGCGCTCGCGGCTCTAATGGACAAGTTCCGTCATCTGAAAACTTCGCTCGTTTTTATTCTCGGTTTTGTTGGCGTAAAAATGATTGTGCCTGCATTTGGTCGTTGGTTTGCCTTGCCTGAATGGGCAACTCACCCGCCTGCTTATGCGAGTTTGGTTGTGATTTTTGTGTTTTTGGGGCTTGGAGTTTTGGTCTCCGCTATTGAACGGAAAAATTAGGTCAGTCCAAAAATTCCTTCTGCCGACTCTGATAACCGTTGAGGAAAGTCCAAGAGAATTTTAATCCGATAAACGCTTTATCGGCATTAACATCGCCGCCGTCATCGTAATAACTTATGTTTGGAGCGTGGCTTTTGCTGAGTTCGTCCCAACCGTCGTGCCGTGCAACTTTGTAACCGCCATAAACACCAACCGAGAGTCGCGGGAGTTGCAAGCGCAATTCTAATTCCAAGTTCAAAGTGGGACCGAGAGTGCTTATGACCCTTGCGGTATCGGCTAAACGAATGTTTTGCAATTCAAAACCCGGACCAACCGAAGGAATTATGTTGAAAATAAAATCTTGAGGGAGAAGTTTGTAGCCCCACATCCAAGTTATACCGTATCCATACCACGAAGTGTTGCCGCGTTCGGGTGTGAGCGGCATAAAATCTATGTCGAACCAAGTTCTGGCTTTGAGGTATTCCGCACCTATTTCTGCATGCCCGTCTAAATAATACTTTGAATAACTCTTGCCTGTAGCCTCGTTCAAAAAGCGAAGTGCGGTTGAACGCATATTGCTAAAATCACCTTTGAGCGACACAAAGCCGCGCACCAAATCTTTATCATAGATGTTGTCGGCTGCAAAGGCTTGAGTGCAAAGAACGAAAATCGCCGCGAGGAGCAAATTTTTTGAGGAAATACGCATAAGGGAAATGTAGAAACTTTGCAATGCAAGGTAGGGTGTAGGGTGTAGGGTGTGGGGTGTAGAGTTTGTAGGGGCGTGGTTTTTAACCCGCCCGTATCATTGTAGGGGCGGCATTTAGTAGGCTCTGAAGAACTCGTTAAGAGGTCGTCAGAGCCTACTAAGCGACACGAGCAACCTGTATTTTATGCAAATTTAAGTGGTTGCCGTCGTCTCAGAAGAACTCCTTATTTTATGAGACAAAGTTTGGGGAGTTCTTCAGAGATTACTCTGCCGCCCGTTTTGTGGTAGGGGCGAATAGTATTCGCCCGTTTAGCATTGCAAGGGTGAGGGGGAATGCAACGCAGAGTTGCGTGAGGCATTTATGCCGACCCAAAGGGGCACGCCCTACATCTTATCTAATGCGGCGTTGGGACCGAACAATAATATGGTGTCGCCTTCGGTGAATTTGTGTTGGGCTTTGGGAACTGCGTTCATTTTTCCGCTCTCACCCTCGGTAATTGCGAGAATTTGCACGCCGAATTTGTTTATAAGGTTTGCCTCAATAAGAGTTTTACCCACTAAATTTTCGGGACATTTCCATTCCATAACGGAATAACCTTCCATTAGAGGCATAAAATCCAAAATATTCGGGCGACCTATCTTGTCGAGTTTGCCTGCAAGTTCAATTGCCATATCCCTTTCTGGCTGAAAAATATGTTCGGGCTTGAGACCTATTTTTTCGAGTATTGCGGCGTGAATATCGCTTGAGGCTTTTACCACAATATTTTGAGCACCCATTTCTTTTAAGTTTAGAACCGTGATGAGCGAATTTTCAAGTGCTCCAATGCATACAATTATAAAATCGGCTTTTGCAATGGGAAAGCCCTGCAGAATTTTTTTTCGCGAACAATCGGCGACCAATGCCTGCGATACAAACGGCGTAATATCTTGGACAATTTCCTCTTTTTCGTCTATTGCAAGGACAGTGTGCCCAAGCGTTGAAAGTTGTTTGGCGAGGAATATTCCCGTGCTGCCGAGACCTATAACTATGAATTGTTTGGACATTATGACCTCACATATTCCTTTATCGCATCCCGCAGAGTGTTAAACACCTTCCGCAGTTCCTCTTCGTCTTCCTCCAAAAGCGTTATGCGAAAACCCTGCAAATCTGAGCAAAAACTGCTCACCGGCACAACGCAAATTCCCGTTGCCCCCAAGAGGTAATACACAAAGCGATAATCGGAACTCACGCCTCTGCACCATTCCTCAACTTTTTCTTTTATTTTTGGATTGGAAATGGGGAGGGTTTGGCTGTTGTTCAAAACTCCGTCTTTGAAAATTATCGAGTTGTAGAACGCGCCGAATGTGGGGTTAAATGTGAGTTCGGGGACTTCACCGAGAATGCTGTTTATGAGTGCACTTCGCTTGCCGATGCGTTCGTTTAAGTTCGTGCGGTGCGTTTCAAAGCGCGGGTCGCCGAGTATGAGCGGGAGGGCGAGTTGAGGCAGCGTTGTGGAACATACTTCTACCATTTTTGCATTGTCGAGTGCGTTACAAAAAGAGTTAAATTCCGGATCTTTATCTCGGTTGTAAAATTCCATCCAACCGCAGCGCGACCCGGGCCAAGGCACTTCTTTGGAAAGTCCCTTCATCGCTATTCCCGGAATGTCCTCAATGTATTCGGCAAGTGCATAAGACCTCGCTCCGTTATACACAATTTTATTGTAAATTTCGTCTGAAATAACAAATAATTTGTATTCCCGTGCAATTGCGACAATTTTTTTTAGCGTTTCGAGCGGATATACCATTCCCGTTGGATTATCGGGGTTGATAATTAAAATTCCCACAATATTTGGGTTATATTTCACCTTATTTTCTAACTCTTCCAAGTCGGGATACCAATGGTTGCTCGGATTTAAGCGGTAGGTGATGGGTTCCGTGTTTGCGTGCGCCGCCTCTGCGGAGGAATGCGTGCTGTATGCGGGTGAAGGTCCAATCAGTCGGCTTGTCGCATCTAAAAGTTGATAAGCGGTTGAAATTGCATCGCCCATTCCGTTAAAAAATAAAATATCTTCGGCGGTAATTTGTACTCCGCCAGATTTGTTGGTCTGTTCCGCGATAAACTCGCGAGTCGCCAAAATTCCCTTTGACGGGCAGTAGCCGTATGATCTGTTCTGCTGTGCCAAGTCGGCAACAATGTCCTTTACCCACACGGGCAGTTGGCATTTTTTTTCTATAGGATCGCCTATGTTTTCCCAATGCACCGAAAGCCCAAACGATTTTAGCAAATTCGCCTTTTTCACAATTTCGCGAATCTCATACTTAAATTCCTTTGACCCTTCGGAAAGAAGTTTTTTGCGCATAAGGGGAAGGTAGAAAGTTTGCACGCGACGATGCAGGTAGGGTATAGGGCGTGGCGTGTAGGGTGTGGGGTGTTGGGTATAGGGTGTGGGGTGTAGGGAGTGTAAAGTTGAGAGTGGGGAGGCTACTTATCTCTTTTTGCCACCACCAAAACACGGTTTTGCTCGGTGTTGGGTATATCATAAAAATGAGTCTCTGCTATTTTATAATCCCCCCCGTTTTCCCAAGCAGATAGTTCGTCTTTCACCGCAGGACCCTTCATAAAATATGCCAAACCGCCAACTTTAAGCGCACCGCCTATTCTCGGCAATGTCTCGGCAATGCTCCCGAAGGCTCGGCAAATTACGCCATCTACTTCTTTATGCATTGAGGAACTTGTCACTTTATGCGGAAAAACGGATATATTTTTTAAGTTTAATTTTTCAATTACCATTTGCAAAAATTCCACCCTGTGCGGGCGCGGTTCGCAAAGCGTTAAGTCGATATGCGGATTTACAAGTTTTAGCGGAATACCGGGAAAACCCGCTCCCGACCCTATATCGAGCATTCTGTCGGGAAATTTTTTAACAAATGAGTTAATAATTATACAGTCGGCGTAGTGCCGTTCAACTATGCTTTCAAATGCGTTCAGGCGGGTGAGATCTTGGTCTGCGTTGTTTTCTCTAAGGAGGCAATGGTAGAGCCAAAGTTTATCGAGCGTTTCATTTTTTAACTCAATACCATAATAGCGGAGCAGCGTTCCCAAACTCTGCCGAGAGGGTTTTAGTCTATGCCCGTGAAAAAGCGGAAACATAATGAGGAAGATAGAAACTATAGTAGTATCTGAAGAACTCGATAAGAGATCGTCTGAGCCTACTAAGCGACACTATATATCAAATTTATACTTTTCCCGAATAATCAGCAAATCTCGTTTGTATATGTTTTCCTTAAAATCGGCAAAAGCCCAAGCAGTCGGGTAAAAATTGCCCTTTGCATAAGTTAAAAGCATATCGAGCCAAATGTTGTCTCCCATATATAATTTGAACGGTCCCCGCTTTGTTGAAGGCAAAACGACTTTATCGGTATCCATATAACCTATATCAATATTTAAAACTCTGCCGCCGCCCCTTTTGAACCGCCCTTCTAACTCTATAGACTTTCTCTTAAATTCCCCTATATTTTCAGGTGCAATTAAACCCTTAAACGAAATTACAGTTCTGTAAAGACCCTGCCCCATTTCCCTCTCATAATAATTTGTTTTGTCAAAGGGAAAAAAATCTCCAAAATGCTCCACCTCGCCAAAAAACTCCGCAAGTGCAGACACCCACTCCTCCTCCCACTTTTTTTGCGGCAGCAACACAAACGCCAAAAGTTTCGCAAGGTAAGGCATTGGGGGAAGGTAGAAATGTGGGGTATGGGGTGTGGCGTGTAGGGTGTGGGGAAACTTGGCAGTGCAGGCGGGGAGAGGGGAGAAGGTGAAAGGTAAATTCAGCATTGCAAAAAAGGATATAGGGTGTAGGGTGTGGGGTATGAACCCTTCACTGCCGAGTTAGTCGCAAACCTAACCCAAAACTTAAACTTAAAGTAAAACTTAAACCACAACTTAAAACAAACCTTAGACCGAAAAATTTTTCTGCATTTTACCCCGAAAAAATTAAAGTTTTGGCACAAACATTGCACTATAACAAGCGAAGGAACAAAAGGAACTTTTGATTGGAGTTCCTTAACAGACAAAGGAGTTGTTATGCAGATCAATCACAACATTAACGCAATGATAACACAACATGCGTTATACAACAACAATAATGCAATGGGAAAGTCCCTCGAAAAACTTTCCACAGGCTTAAAGATTAACCGTGCTCAGGATGATGCGGCTGGTCTTGCTATGTCAGAACAGATGAGAACCCAAATTAGAGGTCTCGGTAAAGCAAAGCAGAATGCACAGGATGGCATTGCGGCATTGCAAATTGCAGAAGGCGGTTTGTCGGAAATCACCAACATAATTCAACGCCAACGCGAACTCGCGGTTCAGGCATCAAACGACACATTAACGAGCACGGAACGAGCCTACTTAAACTTGGAATTTCAAGAACTCAGCAAAGAAGTTGGCAGAATTGCACTTGGCACAAACTACAACGGAAAAAATTTATTAGTGCATAGCGATGACCCAAATTTGAGTTTCGGCGCGGCAAGCGGAAGTTTTTCTACGAAATATAAAAATGCAAATTCATTCACTTTGCATATTGGTCCTAACTATACCAACGGCTTGGGCGGAAAACTTAACAACGAAATGGCAACAACTTATAGCACCGTTAGATTCGCCAATATGCCTACTTCAAAGAGTAGCGACAGCGAGCAACTGAAAAGTGTGGTTATAGGCGGAGTGACATTTACTAATCTTGCGATAGGTCCAAATAAACTCAACGGCGAAGACGGTTCCTCATTACAGCCCGACATTGCAGGCGTAATAGATTCACTCGATAGGGCGGTAAAAGAAATATCGGGAACGCGTGCCAAAATAGGAACATTTATCAACCGTTTGGAGTACACGGTTAATAACATAGCGAGTTTGGAATTTAACACGCAAGATGCCGAAAGTCGAATACGAGACACGGACTTTGCAAGTGCAACCACAGACTTCACCAAGAATCAAATTTTGGTGCAATCTGCAACGAGTATGTTGGCACAAGCCAATTCGCTCCCGCAATCCGCATTGTCTCTCATACAGGGATAAATCTAAAAAAGAGGAGTGCCTTTTACTCCTTTGGAGGTCTCCTCGCCGCTCGACATTCGTCGGGCGGTTTTTTTATTGGCTTGGTGTCCCGCCTGCACGGGAATGACGAGTCGCCCCTCTCCCCGCGCGCAATGCGGAGGTAAAGGGCGGCATAAATGCCGCCCCTACAATTCCCATCTCCGCCTCGCGGAGGTAACCACACTACTTAAAATCATAAAGCGAGTTGTAGTCGTTTTGCAGAATTTCGTCATCTGCAATTTTGGGCGGAGGTGCAGGGGCGTTCTGTTTCTGCTCGCTGTCGTCATAGTATTTTTTGCTTTGGGTAGCAATCGAATTTTCCAATTGTTCAACACGCTTTCGATTTTTCTGCAAGTCGCTTTCGCTTATCAACAATTTTCCCGAAATTTTTTCCTGTGCTGCTTTACCCCAAGGAGTTTTATAATTTTCGCGGCTCAATTTTCCAAAAATTACTCGTGCACTGTCAGGATCGCCCAAATAATCTGCTAAAATACTCGCCTTTGCAAAGTTTGCCTGAATTGCAGTTTGAGTTTGAGGAAAATTCGCTGCCACAGAATCATAAATTGCAATTGCAGTTTCATATTCGCCTGCGAGCCAAGCGGTCTCTGCCTCTAAAAATTTATCGCGTGCTAAATCCTCTTCCGTTTTAACACTCACCTGCTCGCCCATATTTTTTTGTGCTTGCTTTGCATAAGTGCTTTGCGGATATGCGGCGATTATCTCTATATATATTTGAAACGCTTTTGCTGTATCTTTTTTGAATTCGTCATATATAAAAGCACGGGTGTATGCGGCACGGGCTTTGAGGTTAGAGTCGGTGAGCGAGGAGTCCATTTTTGCGAGAAGTGCAAGGGCGCTGTCGGTTTCGGAAAGTTTGAATAAAAATAATTCGGCAATTTGAAATTCCTGCGGGAAAAATGTTTTTTTATCTTTTTGCAAAACCGCAACGGAGTCTTTGAGTTTCAATAATTTTAAGAGTGCGTTTTTTCGGCTATAACTGTCTTTGCCCCAAGAACTTGAAGGCTTGTTTTGAAAACTCGAATCATATTGAAGAATTGCATCTGGATAATCTCTGCCCTGTTGCCTAAAGTCGCCTATGCCAAAAAATGCACGGGCGGCGATTTCCGTTTTGGGTTCGTTGTGTGCGACTGTTTGCAAAATAAAAATTCCCTGTGGATTGTTTAAGGATAAAAGAATTTCGCCCTGCCTTGTTAAAGAAATGTTTTTGTAATCTTTGAACGATACGGAGTCTGCAAGACCTTTGTATTCCGTTGCGGCAGTTTCTTTACTGTTATTTTTATCACTCTCCTCGCTTTTACCGCCGCTTATTAAACATTCCGCGGCGTTGCTTTTCGCTTTATATCTTTCGGCAGTCGGCAAAATTGCCAATTCATTATGCAAATAATGCTCCCGCGCCTTATCAAATTTTTTCTGTTCATAATATAAATCGGCAAGGCGAAGTCGCGCCCGTGCACGAGTCCAAGGCGTGCCGAAATCCGATGCCAAAACCGCCTCAAGCGATGCTATTGCATCTTGAGGAAGTCCCTCGTGTTCCTGCAAAAGTGAAAATAATTCAAGGGTAGGCAAATAGAATTTGTGGCTCTCACCCTGCTCCAAAATTCGTTCTGCGGAGAAACGGGATAACGCATATTCTTCATTTTTGAAAAGACAATAAGCGCGTTCATATTCCGCCTTTGGCATTGAATCGTATTGAGGGAAGTATCGTTCCAATTCGTCGTATTTTTCCACAGCCTTACGCCACTCGCTTTTGTAGCGAAAAGCCTCCGCCATCATAAAAACCGCCTTGGGAACTTGCCTTTCGTTTTTGGGAAACCGCTCAACCGTCCGCGAACCCTTCTCAATCACCCTGTCATAAAGCCCGCGTTCCGCACCGGTCGGCAAAATTGAATCGCTCGGAATGCTGTCTTGCCTTGCAGTTCTCAATTCTCCGGCTTCACTATATGCCTCTTCCATATTCCACGCGTGATTAAAATATGCACAGCAGGTGCAACTCTGAAAACAGAGAAGAAAAACCGATATAAGCCCAAGAAAAAACTTTTGCACAGGTGAAAATTAGAATTTATTTGGTGCGTTCTATCCACACCGCGTTCACAATTTTTACCCAACACTCTAACTTACGAGTGCTAAAGCACTCTCTCTCATTATAACGGATAGTTTTTCTACCTTTACTTTAATGACTAAACGCCCTGTCCGCTTTTTTAACACCACAGGTCCCTGCAACCCAAACGACCACTATATGCTCCCGCCTGAGGAACGGTTGGTAGGGGCGCAACTATCCCGTTATATCGGGGACAAACTCTACTGGGTGCTACACGCCCCCAGACAAACGGGTAAAACCACATTCTTGCAAAACTGGGCAAGGAAACTCAATGCAAGCGGCGAGGTTGTGGCGTGTTATGTGAGCGTGGAAGAGTGTCAAGGGGTAAGTGAAACAGAAAAAGCAATGCCTGCAATCTGCAATGCAATCAGAAATTCCGCAGAAAGTTTTGGTGTATCGATTCCGCCGTTTCCGGAAAACGATCCGCATACTATGCTGAGCGGCATTCTTACGGATTGGGCTAAACTCGTGGTTCCAAAGCCGCTTATTGTTTTGTTCGATGAGGTAGATGTTCTGCAAGATGATGCATTGGTGAGTTTTTTGCGCCAACTTCGTAAAGGTTTCGCTACCCGCGGAACGGGAACTTATCCCATCTCCGTTGCCCTTGTAGGTATGCGCGATTTAAAAGACTACATCGTTCGAGCAAAAGACGGCAAGCAGGTGAACCCGGGGTCGCCGTTTAATGTTAAATCAGATTCGGTATCGCTCTCCAATTTCACAAAAGAAAATATTAAACGATTGTTTGCGGAACGAACAACGGAAACAGGGCAGCAAATAGAGCAAGCCGCACTCGATTATGTTTGGGAGCAGTCAAGAGGACAGCCTTGGATAGTGAACAATTTGTTTATGCGGGCGACTATGCGGATTTTAGACAAAGACGATAACTCCACAGTAACCCTTGCTCATGTCCAAGAGGCGAGGCATCAAATGATCCTTGCCCGCGAAACCCATTTGGATGCCCTTGCCTACAGATTAGACGACCCAAAAATCCGTCAAATTATAGAGAGTCTTATGATCGGCGAGGCAGACCCAAACTTAGCAACCGGCGATGCTTTTAGACTTTGTCTTGATTTAGGCTTGGTATCGCAGGAAGACGGCGTGGTGCAGGTGGCTAATCCTATATATCGCGAAATTTTGGCAAGACATATAACCGTAGGCCCGCAAGCAGCCATACCCAAACCCGACTGGAAGTGGAAGAAAGATGATGGAACGCTGGATATGGAGGCTCTATTAAAAGAGTTTCAAAAATTTTGGCGGGCAAACGCAGATGAATGGGAAGAAAAATCCGATTATACGGAGGCGTTCCCGCATACACTGCTTATGGCTTTTTTGCAAAGAGTGGTGAACGGTGGCGGTCGCATTGACAGGGAGTATGCCGCAGGTCGCGGGCGAATGGATTTGCTTGTTGAATATGGCGGACAAAAATATATAATAGAAATTAAGATAACTCGTTACAATAAATCAATTGAATCTGTGAAAAAAGAAGGCTTTGAGCAAATTCGCCGCTACCGTGACACTGTAGCACCCGATGCTCCCGCTTATTTGGTTGTTTTTGACCGCAGGCATGTGGGGCGTACAGATGAAAACGGCAAGATTAAGAAACCGCCCGCTTGGAGCAAGCGAATAACTTGGAAAGTAGTCGGAGATGTTACCGTGGTTGGGGGGTGATACGGAATAACGACCACTTAACGAAACTCTTTAGAGATTACTATAGGTAACCTCTATTAACCTCCTAAGAGGTTGGTAGAGGTTACCAAGCGACATGGGCGAACTGCATTTTTTATGCAAATTTGAGTAGTTCGCCGTCGTCTCCGAAGAACTCCTTATTTTATGAGATAAAGTTTGAGGGAGTTCTTCGGAGATTACTATATTCCTATTGTTTTAATAGGAATTAGGTTATGAGTTTAGAAACAAGTGAGCGAGTGAGCAAATTCACCGAGAGCGTGATTAGGAAAATGAGCGTTGTTGCCGCTAAATACGGGGCAATAAATCTTTCGCAAGGGTATCCCGATAACGACCCGCCAAAAGAGATTTTGGAAGCATTGAAAAAAGCCGCCATTGCAGGTCCCCACCAGTATGCAATGACTTGGGGCGCAAAAAATTTCAGGGATGCCCTTGCAAAAAAAGTCTCGCATTTTTCGGGTTTGGAAATTGACCCCGATAAAAATATTGTGGTGACTTGCGGCGGAACGGAGGCGATGATGTCTGCGATGATGACTGCCTTAAACCCCGGCGATAAGGTTATTGTATTCTCTCCGTTTTATGAAAATTACGGTGCAGATGCAATTTTGAGCGGTGCGGAACCTATTTTTGTCCCCTTGCACCCGCCTACATTCCGTTTTGTGAAAAGCGAATTGCGGCACGCATTTGAGCAGGGTGCGAGAGCACTTGTCCTTTGCAATCCTAATAATCCTACGGGCAGAGTTTTTAATCTTAAAGAATTGCAGATTATCGCAAATTTGGCGGAGGAATTTGATGCTTTTGTGATTACAGATGAGGTTTATGAGCATATAGTTTATGAACCGCACAAACATATATATTTCGCAAGTTTGCCTCGAATGCGGGAACGCACAATTTGGTGCTCGTCGCTTTCAAAGACTTATTCTATTACGGGGTGGCGGCTCGGTTATGTGATTGCACCGGAGCGGGTTATTAACGGGGCAAAAAAAGTTCACGATTTTTTAACGGTCGGAGCGGCTGCGCCTTTGCAGGAGGCTGCGGTTGTGGGTTTGAATTTTAATGACGATTATTATGCCGAATTGAGAGATAAATATGCACATCAGCGGAAAATATTTTTGAATGAATTGGTTGAGGCGAAGTTGAAATTTTATGAACCTGAAGGTGCATATTTTGTGTTGGTCAATATTGATGAATTTTTGAAGGACGGCGGCGGCAGGTTTAATGACGACACTGAATTTTGCGAATGGCTCGCCGAAAAAGTCGGCGTTGCCGCAGTGCCGGGTTCGAGTTTTTTCCGCGAGAATGTGAAAAATTTCATTAGACTGCATTTTGCAAAAAGCGAGGAAACTCTTAGAGAATCCGGGCACAGATTGAGGAAAATCAGGGAGGTGTTATGAAGGAGAGTTTAGGCGGGAGTTTAATCCCCCAATTAGCCCTGCGGGTGGAAAAAATGGGGGGAGGCAAGAGCCTCGCTGTGAAAACGAGGTTCAGCGAGGGGGGGAGTTTAATCCCCCCATTAGCCCTGCAGGCGGAAAAAATGGGGGGAGGCAAGAGCCTCGCTGTGAAAACGAGGCTCA
The DNA here is from genome assembly GCA_025997455.1 of Fibrobacterales bacterium. Taxonomy (GTDB): domain Bacteria; phylum Fibrobacterota; class Fibrobacteria; order Fibrobacterales; family Fibrobacteraceae; genus BNUP01. The sequence goes on from BNUP01000015.1 coordinate 21,988, forward strand.
GCGAGGGGGGAAGTTTATTATGAAAATTCGTTTTCACGGGCGCGGCGGGCAAGGGTGTTTTACTGCGGCTCGGTTGCTCGGATTAGCGGCAACGGCACAGGGTTTTTATTCGCTTGCATTTCCGAGTTTTGGTCCCGAACGGCGAGGCGCTCCGGTTGTGGGTTACACTAAAATTTCCGATAAACCCGTGCGAGACCGCAGTGCAATTTTGAAACCAGATGTGGTTGTTGTGCTCGACGAAAAAATGTTGAACGCCGCCTCAAAATCAGGACTTGCGGAAAACGGACTTTTACTAGTCAATTCAAAAGAGATAACGGAACTCGCTTTGAAAATTTTGGGAAGGGCGGTTGTGAATACCGCGATGCTCGGACTTTTGGCAAAGAAGGACATTGTGAAATTGGAGTTTGTGGAGCAGGCTATTAAAAATGAATTTAAGGGTGCATTGCTCGAAAAAAATTTAGAGTTACTACGGAGGGCGTATGGCAACTGACCCAAATAATAAGAGAAATCCGAACAGACCGCAAATTGTGAGTTGGAACATTCCCTCGAAACTTGAAGATTACCTGCCGTATCCGCACGCACCGAGCGGAGTTTTAATTGAGGGGCACGCAAATTGGCGGCTCGAAAAACCGATAGTGGATTGTGTGGCGTGCAAGAATTGCGGAACTTGCGAATTGCTGTGTCCGGATGCTGCAATATTTTATGAAGAGGTCGCTTCTGCAAAGTCCGCGAAAAGCATTGCAATTGATTATGAACTTTGTAAGGGCTGCGGAATTTGTGCGTTTGAATGCAAATTTAATGCGATAAAAATGGAGAAAGAATAATGGCGATACAAAAATTTTTATCGGGAAATGAGGCGATTGCAGAGGCGGTTAAACTCGCTAAGCCCGCAGTTATTGCGGTTTATCCTATTACTCCGCAAACTACGGTGGTTGAGAAATTGGCGGATTTTGTTGCAAACGGCGAATTGAAAACGGAATTTATAAATGTGGAAAGCGAGCATTCCGCACTGTCGGCTCTTATGGGTGCGAGTGCTATGGGAGTGCGGACTTTTACGGCAACGAGTTCGCAGGGGCTTTTGTATATGAGCGAGTGTTTGCATTATGCGGCGGGCGGGAGATTTCCCATTGTTATGATGAATGCAAACAGGGCTGTTGCACTACCTTGGAATATTTTTGGCGACCAGAGAGATTCCCTTTCGCAATTGGAAAGCGGGTGGATTCAACTTTATGCGGAAAATGCACAGGAGGCATTTGATTTAACTCTGTCTTCGTTTGCAATAGCGGAAAATCACGCGGTTGCGTTACCCGTTATGTTGAATGTAGATGGCTTTGCACTAACGCACACTTACGAGCCGTTGAATATAATTTCGCAAGAAGATGCGGATAAAATTCTGCCGCCGTTTAAGCCGTTTTTTGAGATGAATTTAGAGAAACCTTTGAGTTTGGGTTTTAGTGCGGGACCGAGGGATAACACGGCGTTTAAGCAACATCAGATTAACGGAATGAAGGCTGCCGCAAAATTGATAAATGAAAAATTCGGCGATTTAGTTGATGCATATAAATTGGAAAACGCGAAATATGCGATTATAACTCTTGGGAGTATTTCGGGTTTGGTTAGAGATGTGATTGATGAGTTGCAGAGCGATGGAGTGAAGGTCGGTTTATTGCGTTTGCGTTCGCTCAGACCGTTTCCCGAAGAGGAATTGCGAAGTGCACTTGCGAATTTTAAGACGGTCGGGGTGCTCGAAAAAAATTTGAGCGTGGGTGCGGAAAATGCCGTTGCAAAAGAGATAAAATCGGCATTATACGGTTTAGAAAATGCACCGCAGGTTCTCGCATTTTCGGGAGGTCTCGGCGGCAGAGATATATCTGCAAATGAGATTAAAGACATCATTTCAAAAATTATCGGGGGTGAAAAATGAGTAAAAACTTTAATTTGAATGGCGATTTTCCCCCCAACAACCCTGCGGGCGAAAAAGTTGGGGGGACGGTCGGTGATTTTGGTAAAAAATCGCCGACAAAGGTGGGGTATAATAAAGATAAAGAACCTTTCGTTGGGCATAAGGCGTGTGCGGGGTGCGGGGGAACTATAGCGGTGCGGCTCGCTTTGAAGGCTTTGGGCGAGCGGGTGTTTGTCACTGTTCCTGCCGGATGTATGAGTGCGGTCGGTTTTCTATATCCGCAAATGGCATTTACGGTAAATTCAATTATATCTACATTCGCTGGAACTGCATCTATGCTAACGGGAATTCGCGCGGCGGCAAATGCTAAGGGTCTTAAAGATGTTTTTGTGGTCGGTTTTGCGGGCGATGGAGGAACGGCGGATATTGGCATTCAAGCGTTGTCGGGTGCAATAGAGCGTGGTGATAAGATAATATATATTTGCTACGATAACGAGGCGTATATGAATACGGGTATTCAACGGTCGAGTGCTACCCCGTTTGGTGCGAGCACAACCACAAGCCCCGCAGGTTCGGTAATTGGCGGAAACAGACTCGGCAAAAAAGATATGTTTTCAATTGTTGCGGCACACAATATTCCATACGCGGCAACTGCAAGTATTGCATATCCGCACGATTATATTAAAAAAGTTAAAAAAGCGGCGGCGACCGACGGTCCCTCTTATATCCACATTCTTGCACCCTGCCCAACAGGTTGGGGAAGTGAAAATAATCAGACGGTTAATTTGGCACGACTTGCGGTTGAAACTGGTCTTTGGCAGTTGAAGGAATTTGCAGGCGGTGAGGTGAAAATCACGCATAAACCAAAAGAGTTAAAATCGATAGAGGAATATTTGCGTTTGCAAAAACGATTTAGGCATTTAAATGCGGCAGATGTTGATAGGGTTAAGGAATCTATTGGGTAGAGAAGAGTTGAAAGTGTATAGAGTAGAGAGTAGAGAGTAGAGAGTAATAACTTTTCACTTTACACTTTCAACTTTACACTCTATTCCCCACACCCCCACACCCTACACCCAATCTTTTCTACCTTACCCTCCCAAGTGCGAATACAGAAACTCAAAATACTCGGCTTTAAGTCCTTTGCACAAAAAACAGAGGTGCAATTTGAAGGCAACGGCTTAACGGCAATTGTCGGACCTAACGGTTGCGGAAAATCAAACATAGTAGATGCAATCCGCTGGGTTATGGGCGAGCAGCGTGCCGGTATGTTGAGAATGGATAAAATGCAGGGAGTTATTTTTTCGGGAACGGAAGAACGCCCCGCGATGAATATGGCGGAAGTATCGCTGTTAATCGAAAACGACAGAGGACTTTTACCATCCGAATATAACGAAGTGATGATAACCCGCCGAGCATTTGCAAACGGAGAATCGCAATACTCAATAAACAATCAGGAATGCCGACTCGCAGATATAAAAAACCTGTTTGCAGACACGGGAATGGGAGCAGGCTCATATTCGCAAATGGATCAACGAATGGTAGATGCACTCCTCTCGGACAAAGCCGATGAACGGCGCACAATTTTTGAGGAAGCCGCAGGTGTAAGCAAGTATAAAAAACAACGCAAAGAGGCAGTTTCGCAACTCGAACGAGTGCAAACCGATATGGAACGGGTCGCCACCGAACTCCAATACGCACGCAATCAATTTCGCCAACAGGAACGAATGCTCGGTCGCGTGCAAGAACTCCGCAAACTGAAAAGCCGCCTAAAAGAACTCGATGTTTCAATTTCAATAAACAAATATGAAGAAGGCAAAATTTCGTTGAGCAATCTCTCCTCCGCAAAAATCAAAAGCGAAACGGAACTCGGAGCATTCAAAACCCGCCTAACGGAACTCGAAACGAGAATCGAAGAAAAACGATTATCCATCTCGAACGACGAGGAAAATTTACGGGAATTAGAACAGGAAGTTTCAAAAATTCAAACGGAATTAGCGCGGTTAAACGAGGCATATACCCACCTGCGAAACAACGAAAAAACTCTTGACGAAAACAGAGAACGATGCGAAATTGAAATCGAAATCAACACTCAAAAACAAAATTCTTTGAACGAAGAAATTCTGCTTTTGGAACGAGATATTGAAACTCTAAATCCCGAAATTGAAGATTTGGAAAATCGCGGCAAATACGAAACGGAAATCTTGCAAGTCGGGCGAAATGCACTTGACGACTTAGCGGCAAAGCACCGCGAACTTTCAAACCGGCGTTTGCAACTCGTGCAGGAATGCGGAAAATTGCAGAATTTTTGGCAACGCACCGATACGGAAATCGAGATTTTGCAGGAGCGAATTTCCCGTGCGGAAATTGATTTGGCAGGCTTTGAAACGCAAATAACCGAATTTGAAAACTTGGAAAAGAGCAAGGAAAACGAGGCGGCGGCGGCACACACCGCTTTGGAACTTGCAAACGAACAGGCGGAAGTTTTGGCAGGCGAACGCGAAGATTTAGAAATTGAAATCACAAAACTCAAGGACGAGCAAACGGCGGCAAACAGCGAAATCACGCGACTAAAATCCCGTCTCGACACATTGCAAAGCATAAATAAAAATACAACCGAAAACTCGGAAACCTCAAATTTTTTGAAAGACGAACAACTAAATTCTCTTGAACGACTCGGATCGCTTATTGAACTCACCGATATAAAATACGCTCCTCTTGTGGAATTTTGCTTGGGAAAAGCGACTTCGGCTTATGTAAAAAATATGGGGCGTTCGGCACACACCGCGGTCACAACAGAACCACCGATAAATCTTCCTCTCGTGTCTTCCTTTGTCTCTCTTGCAACCGACGGCGGGAAACAAGCCATAGAAACTCTACTCTCAAATTACTACTTAGTTCCAAACTTCGATTCCGCTAAAGATTTCGCACAAAAATATGCGGAAAAAAATATATGGTTCTGCACCGAAAATTGCCAAGCCGTAAATGCGGTGGGTTTAATTGTGGTTGCGGAAGAGGAAAAATCAAACGGAATTTTACAACGAACCGCAGAGATAAAGGAACTTTCAAATTCGCTCAAAGAACAGGAACAAAAAAAATTGACTATCGACTCACAACTGCAAAATAAAATCGATAAAAAACAGGAACTCACCGCCACCCACGAAAGCATTAAAGAGGAAAAACAACGCACCGAAAGAAACTCATTCACAGCAAAATCCGACAGCGAAATTGCAAAGACTAAAAAAACTTCCGTGCAATCGCAAAAAGAAAAATCAACCTTAGAACTGCAAACCGCACAAACCAGACTTGGCGAACTTCAAAACTCCCGCAACGCCGATACCGAACTTACCAACGCTGAGCACGAATTATCCGCAACGGAAAGTGCTTTTCAAAAAACCGATGATGAATTAAAAGAACGCGAACAGATTTTCAAAAATCAAGAGGAAACGGTTGCGGAACTCGCTGCAAATTTGAACCAAAAAAAGTCCGCATTTGTTCAAAAGACAAATCGACTCAATTCCGCAAAAGAGCAAGTTCAAACTCTTAACTCCGCCGTTAGAACGCGAATCGATGAACTGAGTGGAATAGAAGGCAAAAAATCACTCTTAGATACCGACCTCGAAAACACTGCCGCACAAATAGAAAAACAAAACGAAATTTTATCAGGCAGGGAAAGTGCCAGAGACGAGGCAAGGGAAAAATATCAGGTGCTCGCAGGCGACCTTGAAGAATGGCGTGCCGAAGTCCGCGAAATAAACCGCTCACTCCGCGACAAAGAAAAAAACGAACACGAAACCGACCTCAAAATTCAAAGCGTTAAAAATGATTTGGAGAGAATTAGAGAACGCATTTTCGGTGAATACGAATACGATTTAGAAAAAGATTCAACCGTTCAAGATTTTGTAAAAATTCAATATGAAGAACGAACCGCCAATGTTGAAATCTATGAACTCAACGAAAAAATCAAACAGATAGGTCCCGTGAGCATCACCGCCGCAGAAGATTTTGAGGCGGAAAAAGAACGGGTTTTATCCATAGAAACCCAATACAACGACTTAAACAAAGCGAAAAATTCCCTTTCAACCGCAATGGAACGATTAGACCAAGTTGCCCGCGACCGCTTTTTAGACACCTTCCGCAAAATTCAGCGAAATTACAACGACATTTTTTCCTCACTAATGCCGGGCGGTGAGGCAAAACTTGGAATGCAAAGCGACCTCGACCCCTTAGAGGCGGAAATTGAAATAAACGCCCGCCCCACAGGTAAAAAAATGCGCGGAGTTCGAGCCTTATCCGGCGGAGAACGAGCCTTAACAGCAACTTCCCTGCTCTTTGCATTATATATGGTGAAACCATCGCCTTATTGCGTTTTGGACGAAATTGACGGACCTCTTGACGATTCCAACATCGGGCGATTTATGGCTCTCTTGCGCCGTTTTAGTCATCAAACTCAATTCGTGGTGATAACTCACAATAAACGAACGATGGCTGCGGCAGACCGCTTATACGGCGTAACTCAAGAAATTAAAGGCATAAGCAAAATAGGCTCTGCAAATCTGGGCGATTTTAAGGAGTAAAGTAGCCATGCCTATTGAATCGTTATAGATTTTTGATTTCAGACTCGGTTAACCCGCTTATTTCTGCGATGTCGGCTAATGGGTAACCTTTTGCTTTGAGTTTGCGGGCTATTTCTTGCACCTTTCGAGCCTCACCTGCAAGTTCCCCTTCTGCCCTGCCTTCCGTTCGACCCTTAGCCAAACCTTCGGCAAGTCCCTTTGCTAATCCCCTAGCCAATCCTTCTTCCAAGCCCTTCTTTCTGCCCTTGCTCTTTGCAGTATCTACCACATTTATTAAATCGCGATAAACTTTTAAACTCTCTTCATAAGCGAGCATTTCAGCATCGGTAAAATTTGCAACTTCGGCGACATCGAACAAATTCTTGAATACGCGTTCCTGTAATTTGGCAGGTCTCTTTTGAAGTTCAGGTAAAAACTTTAACGCATATAACCACTTATCAAAAACACTGCTCAATTCCTTTTCCGTCTTTTTGAAATTTGGCATCTCCAAATAGATATACCGCAATTTATCATAAAATACAGTTTTGTGCTTAATGTCCATCAGCATAACATCATGACGATAGCAGAACTCATCATTGCCCTTGTTTTCGCTAAAAACAAAATCAAGTATGCCCACAAAATACACCGCATCTAACTTAAAATTCCATTTACCCTTTTTCGCCTGCTCTTGTATAGGAAAGGTCGTGT
>BNUP01000016.1 GCA_025997455.1 Fibrobacterales bacterium
CGCCATTGTTTATACAGATTATCTCAGGTTTCTTTTTAATTGGGCGGCTATACTTATTGCCGCCATTGTTTATACAGATTATCTCAGGTTTCTTTTTAATTGGGCGGCTATACTTATTGCCGCCATTGTTTATACAGATTATCTCAGGTTTCTTTTTAATTGGGCGGCTATACTTATTGCCGCCATTGTTTATACAGATTATCACAATTTCTTTTTAATACTCTAACTTACGAGTGCTAAAGCACTCTCTCTCCGAAAGCCAAACTCTTGGCTTTCAGTATTGCACGCGGATGGAAGGCTCTTCCCTGTCATTCCCGCACCCTCCTCGTCATTCCCGTGCAGACGGGACACCAAGCCGATATGCGACTGGACAGACTAATTTATTTATTTTTTCTGTCAATCTGGAATGCATCATTGTGTTTGTCATACTCGTGCCCCGACACGGGGAACACGAGTATCCCACTCGAGCGGTAATAAGTCAAATTAACATATCCCCTGCGATTTGGCAACCCCCCCCCCTAAAAAATTCCGAAAAAGCACAAAAGTTCAAAAGATTTCATTCAGTTTTCAAAAAAAGTGTAAAACCTACTTGACAAGGGCATAAAAAGTTTCTATATTTGTATTTCCCTTCACAGAGGAGCACATTTCGTAGAGGATGTGTTGTAAATTGGAAAATTGAGAAAAGAGCCCGCCGCGAGGTGGGCAATAAAACCAGATGCCTACTGTTAAAGCAGAGGCGAACATATCTGTGTTTAGCGAGTTTATTTTTAGATTGAGCCTAAGGTTTCGGCTTTTTGGTTTTGGTCTAATTGAGAGCGAGTTAGATTTGGAGATGTATAAAAAGATTCAAGAGCAGACAAACTTTTATGAAGAGTTTGATCCTGGCTCAGAACGAACGCTGGTGGCGTGTCTGATGCATGCAAGTCGAGCGAGTCGTGTAGCAATACATAGGCGAGCGGCGAACGGGTGAGTAACGCGTGAATAACCTACCCTTCAATTGGGAACAACCGTGCTAACGCGCGGCTAATGCCGAATATACCGGTTAAGCGACATCGCTTATTGGGGAAAGATTAATTGTTGGAGGATGGATTCGCGTCCGATTAGGTAGTTGGCGGAGTAACGGCCCACCAAGCCTACGATCGGTAGCCGGCCTGAGAGGGCGAACGGCCACATTGGGACTGAGATACGGTCCAGACTCCTACGGGAGGCAGCAGTGGGGAATATTGCGCAATGGGGGCAACCCTGACGCAGCGACGCCACGTGTGGGATGACGCATTTAGGTGTGTAAACCACTGTCGTGAGGGAATAGAGGCGGACTTCGGTTCGCAGGAATGTACCTCGAAAGGAAGCACCGGCAAACTTCGTGCCAGCAGCCGCGGTAATACGAGGGGTGCGAGCGTTGTTCGGAATCACTGGGCGTAAAGGGAGCGTAGGCGGACTTTCAAGCCGGGCGTGCAAAACCGAAGCCCAACTTCGGCATTGCGCTCGGGACTGATAGTCTTGGATAGTTCAGAGGCAAGCGGAATTCCTAGTGGAGCGGTGGAATGCGTAGATATTAGGAAGAACACCGGAGGCGAAGGCGGCTTGCTGGGGACGAATCGACGCTGCAGCTCGAAAGCGCGGGTAGCAAACAGGATTAGATACCCTGGTAGTCCGCGCCGTAAACGATGTATGCTTGGCGCACGAGGTTCAAATCTTGTGTGCCGTAGCCAACGCGATAAGCATACCGCCTGGGGAGTACGCCCGCAAGGGTGAAACTCAAAGGAATTGACGGGGGCCCGCACAAGCGGTGGAGCATGTGGTTTAATTCGACGCAACGCGCAGAACCTTACCAAGGTTTGACATGGGAAAGACGATATCAGAGATGGTATTTCCATAGCAATATGGCTTTCTACACAGGTGCTGCATGGCTGTCGTCAGCTCGTGTCGTGAGATGTTGGGTTAAGTCCCGCAACGAGCGCAACCCGTGCCCTCGGTTGCCAATATGGCTCTCCGGGGGGACTGCCGGGGACAACCCGGAGGAAGGTGGGGATGACGTCAAGTCATCATGGCCCTTACGACCAGGGCTACACACGTGCTACAATGGGCGGCACAGAGGGAAGCAAAATCGCGAGATTGAGCGGATCCTAAAAGCCGCCCCCAGTTCGGATAGGAGTCTGCAACCCGACTCCTTGAAGCCGGAATCGCTAGTAATCGCGGATCAGAACGCCGCGGTGAATACGTTCCCGGGCCTTGTACACACCGCCCGTCAAGCCATGGGAGAAGAGAGCGCTCCAAGACGTGCAGCTAACCGGTAACGGAGCGGGCGTCCAAAGCGAGATTTTTGACTGGGGCTAAGTCGTAACAAGGTAGCCGTACCGGAAGGTGCGGCTGGATTACCTCCTTTATGGAGCAAAATAAGATAATCTGGCAAATTTATTGAACTACTTTCGGTTAGGGTTCTTTTCTCAATGTTTCGTAGAAGGGTCTGTGGCTCAGTTGGTTAGAGCATCGCTCTGATAAGGCGAGGGTCAGTGGTTCAAGTCCACTCAGGCCCATATTATTGGGGTTATAGCTCAGCTGGTAGAGCACCAGATTTGCATTCTGGGGGTCAGGAGTTCGAATCTCCTTAGCTCCATAAGAAAGCGGAAAACGCCCCGTTCTATGAACGATTATCTCAACAAATGAGATATTGCAACTTGACCTAAGATAGATATAGAAAGTGATACACATCACACACACAGAGTAAAACAGAGATAGAGAAGAAGAATAGAAAATCTTTTTTTTCTCTCGATTTGACAGAGTTTGTTTGACTATAAGTTTTTGAATGAGTTTCGACATAATTTTTGATATAAATATTGATGTTAAGTTGAGGTTTAATTAAGATTTATGGTAAAAAAGGCTCACAGAGCGAGAGGAGAATGGAAGGAATAAAAAGACAAAGTGCACGCGGGGGATGCCTTGGCATCCGCCGGCGATGAAGGACGCGGGAAGCGGCGAAACGCTGAGGCGAGGTGCTCCAACCTTTGACCCTCAGAACTCCGAATGGGAAAACCCACTTGGTGCTAAGCCAAGTATCTTAGTCAGTGATGGCTAAGAAGCCAACCCGGGGAACCGAAACATCCTATTACCCGGAGGAAAAGAAATCAACCGAGATTCCCTTAGTAGCGGCGAGCGAAGCGGGAAAAGCCCAAACCGTGGAAACGCGGGGTAGGTCGGAATAATCCAAACTATAGTTATCTTGAATTTCGCTGGAAAGCGGAGCCATAGCGGGTGACAGCCCCTTAGAGAAGTTATAGTTTGTAGTCCGATTCAAGAGTAGGTCAGGGCACGAGAAACCCGGTCCGAATACGGGGGGACCACCCTCCAAGGCTAAATACGAGCGGATGACCGATAGTGCAATAGTACCGTGAGGGAAAGGCGAAAAGAACCCAGAGATGGGAGTGAAATAGACCTGAAACCGCGTGCATACATTCTGTCGAAGGGGGCATTTATGCCCCTGACGGCGTGCCTTTTGTTTAATGAGCCAGCGAGTTGCTCGTCTGCGGCAAGGCTAAGTGCGACAGGCACGGAGCCGAAGCGAAAGCGAGTCTGAAACGGGCGTTTTCAGTCGCAGACGGCAGACACGAAGCCTTAGTGATCTATCCGCGACCAGTCCGAAGCGGGGGTAACACCCCGTGGAGGGACGAACCGATATGCATTGAAACGCGTCCGGATGAGTTGCGGATAGGGGTGAAAGGCCAACCAAACTGGGCGATAGCTTGTTCTCTCCGAAAAATATTTAGGTATTGCGTTGAATGAACCCTTACGGGGGTAGAGCACCGGATGGACTAGGGGGCGCACCCGCCTACCAAACCCAACCGAACTCCGAATACCGTAAGCGGCTATTCAGCAGGCAGCCCGCGGGCGATAAGGTCAGCGGACGAAAGGGAAACAACCCGGACCACCGACTAAGCGCCCCTGAGTGCGCGCTAAGTGAGAAAGGATGTGGCACCGCACAGACAGCCAGGAGGTTGGCTTAGAAGCAGCCATCCTTTAAAGAAAGCGTAACAGCTCACTGGTCGATGCGGAGCCGCGCCCAAAATAATCGGGGCTAAGCGCGCCGCCGAAGTCGTGGATTTATCAGCAATGATAAGTGGTAGGAGAGCGTCCCGTAGGTCTGGGAAGGAGGGTGGCGATGCCCTCTGGAGACATCGGGAATGAGAATGCTGGCATGAGTATGCGAAAACGCGGGTGAAAAACCCGCGCACCGAAAGACCAAGGGTTCCCGGGCAAGGTTAATCCGCCCGGGGTGAGCCGGTCCCTAAGGAAAGGCGGAGACGCGTATCCGACGGGAAGGGGGTTAAAATTCCTCCGCATGTTGAAAATCGTTATTGACCGATGCGGCGACGCGCGGGGCAGGGCGTAGCGGCTGATGGATGCCGCAGAAGAGGCGTAAGGCGTGAGGGAGGCAAATCCCCCTTGCATATACCTGAGACCTCCGACCGCAGGATGGCTTCGGCTTGATTGTGAGTCGCCCCAGCCCGCGCCGGGAAAACCCGCTAAGGGAGATTTTCAGTATTCCGTACCCGAAACCGACACAGGTGGTCAGGGCGAAAAGCCCAAGGTGCTTGAGACAACCCGGGAGAAGGAACTCGGCAAACTAACCCCGTAACTTCGGGATAAGGGGAGCCCTCCATTGTGAGTATGAACAGTACAGAGCATAAGAGGGTCGCAGAGAAATGGCAGAAGCGACTGTTTACCAAAAACACAGGGCAATGCAAACCAGTAATGGGAAGTATATTGTCTGACACGTGCCCGGTGCTGGAAGGTTAACGGGAGGCGTCAGGGGGCAACCCCGAAGCGGCGAACCGAAGCCCCAGTAAACGGCGGCCGTAACTATAACGGTCCTAAGGTAGCGAAATTCCTTGTCGGGTAAGTTCCGACCTGCACGAATCGTGTAACGACTTCTGCGCTGTCTCCTTCCGAGACTCAGCGAAATTGCAGTGCCGGTGAAGATGCCGGCAACCCGCACCTGGACGGAAAGACCCCATGAACCTTCACTGCATCTTGGCGTTGGCTTTAGGCGCCGCGCGCGTAGGATAGGCGGGAGACTTTGATGCTCGGATTCCGGTTCGAGCGGAGTCGTCGTTGAAATACCGCCCTTGCGTCGCTTGAAGTCTAACCGCGTATGGTTATCCCATACCGGGACAGTGCCTGGTGGCCAGTTTGACTGGGGCGGTCGCCTCCTAAAAAGTAGCGGAGGCATCCAAAGGTACTCTCAGTCCGGTCGGCAACCGGACTCACGAGCGCAAAGGCAAAAGAGTGCTTGACTGCGAGACCGACGGGTCGAGCAGATGCGAAAGCAGGGCTTAGTGATCCCGCGGCACAGCGTGGAACGGCCGTTGCTCAATGGATAAAAGGTACTCTGGGGATAACAGGCTGATCTCCCCCAAGCGTCCATAGCGACGGGGAGGTTTGGCACCTCGATGTCGGCTCGTCGCATCCTGGGGCTGGAGAAGGTCCCAAGGGTTTGGCTGTTCGCCAATTAAAGCGGCACGCGAGCTGGGTTCAGAACGTCGTGAGACAGTTCGGTCCCTATCCGGTGCGGGCGTTTGAATGTTTGAGGGAAGTCGTCCTTAGTACGAGAGGACCGGGACGAGGGCTCCTCCGGCGTATCAGCTGTCACGCCAGTGGCATGGCTGAGTAACCGCGAGCCCCGAAGAGAAGCGCTGAAAGCATCTAAGCGCGAAACTTCACCCAAGATGAGACATAAGGAGCAGCCGGAGACTACGGCTTGGATAGGTCGCAGGTGTAAGGGATGCAAATCCTTGAGCCGAGCCATACTAATCGCTCCTAATTTTCCTTCCAATTTCTCCCCTCGCTCTGTGTGCTTTAATTTACTCTTTACTCACTTTAACTAAATAACTAAAAACTCAAATCTGTGGAATTGTGTTACAAAGAGAGTTTTTAGAGGTCTCCTTATCACTTTCCAATTATCTATCTTATGTCTGTCTTTTTCCTCTGGCGGCTATAGGTGGCGGGTAATACCCGTTCCCTTCCCGAACACGGAAGTCAAGCCGTCCATCGCCGATGATACCTGGTCGTTATGACCCGGAAAAGTAGGTCGCCGCCAGAGGTCCCTCTTTATTAAAACACTCCCTTTAACTAACATTAACCTTACAATTACTCCAATATCTAACTTAACAACCAACACCCAAAACACCCCTTACGCTACTAATCTAGCGAGCGTGGCCAAATTGGATCAAGGCATCTGGCTACGAACCAGAAGATTGCAGGTTCGAGTCCTGCCGCTCGCAATATATGCCATTTGTTTAGAAGGAGTTTTTTTATGTCAGAAAATACAATTGAAGTTGCGAATTCTGCATCAAACGAATTAGAATCGAAGTTTGACGGAGGGGTGCTTTCTTTTATAGGGTATAGCATTTTGGTTAGCCTAATATCAACTGTAACGCTTGGAATTTGCCTTCCTTGGGCATTGTGTATTTTCTGGAAATGGGAAATTGACCATACAATTATCAATGGAAATCGTTTGAAATTTAACGGCTCAGGTACAAGTTTATTTGGGCATTGGATTTTATGGTGGCTTTTGTGTATTATCACTTTAGGCATATACGGCTTTTGGGTATATATTGCTTTTGCAAAATGGAAAACAAAGCATACAATTTTTGCTTAAATTGGCAAGGGGTGTATTGGCAAATTTAAGATTGCATCTTTTGGATGGTTGTTCTTTTGTCATGTTTTTTTCCTCTGTGCAACAACCGCTTTCGCTTTTACCTTGCTCTCAACTGCCTTCCATTTTCCCATATTTTTATCCGAAAATACAACTCCTATTTTTACCAACTTGCGTTTATCTGCGGTAAAAGGAATCAAGTAGCCTTTGGTGTCGATTTGTTTTAACGCTTCGAGAGCGGTGTGTTTCTTTTTATCGGTGGAAAACTTGAACTCAAACACATAAATTGCAGAATCTGTTTTCACCACTGCACAGGCTCTGCCATGGGCGGATTTTTGCTCCGATTGCGTGAACTGCCCCATTAGGGTAAAGAACATATAGAATAAACCCTGATAATACTTTTCATTTTTATTTTGAATATCATAGGGAATACTCTCAAACAGGGCAATGAGCATTTCCATAAAATCATCAACTTTGCTGTCGCGGAGAGCAACAAAAAAACGGCTGATTTGAAAACTGTTGTTCACATCTTTATAGGGCGATGTGTAATATGGCAACAGTTCATTAAAAAATCCAAATCTAACTTCTTCGTTGGGGAATACAAGTTTATACAACCCTGTTTTTTTATCGTATCCTCCAATTGTTAAGTAGCCACTTTGATAAAACAGGGCTGCAACATTGCCACCGCCTCCGGGGCGATAATCTGCTATAGATGCAGAAGTTATCTCTACGCCTTGTCTCAGTTCTTGCAAATCTAAATCGCCGTGCATAAATTGTTTTATTAAATATGTAGGCGTGCCTGTGGCAAACCAATAAGCACCATATTTGTGTTTTGCTAATGTATTAAGAACGCTAAACGGATTATAAACACTCTCGCCATCTTCCGAAAAACAGTTCTTTTTGCCCCAAAAAATAAGACTTGAGCGTGGAACAAAAAAGTGATTTGCCAAACCGACGGGGGCGACCTAAAAAATACACTCTTCCTTCTTTGGCAAGGTTATAGACAAAAGCGGTTTTGTCGATGTAAGCAAAATCGTTATCGCGAATGTTGGCAAAGGTTTGGATGCCAATGGGCATTTTATGGGTTTTATTAGAGGGCACAAGGGGAATGTAGAAAATGCAACGCCGAGTTTGCGTTAGTGCTTTAGCACGACCGAGCGAAGCGAGGGAACGCCCAAAATTTTCTACCTTCCCCCTTATGCCTAAATTTCTTTCCGTCAATATAGACCACATTGCAACCATTCGCGAGGCACGCAAAGTTCGCGAACCGGAACCTGTTGCTGCCGCAATTTTAGCAGAACTCGCAGGTGCAAACGGAATAACCGTTCATCTTCGACAAGACCGCAGGCACATTAACGACAGCGATGTGCATTTGCTCCGCCACACAATAACTACCTCATTAAATTTGGAAATGGCAGTCTCTCAAGAAATGGTTGCGTTTGCAAAAAGCGTTGTACCAAATATGGTAACACTCGTCCCCGAAGGTGCAAACGAACTTACGACCGAAGGCGGTTTGAATGTCGATGGCAGATTGAATGAAGTTAGCGAGGCTGTTTCCGCTTTGCGGAGTTCGGGAATTTTGGTGAGTTTGTTCATAGATGCAAAAGTTGAGCAAGTTAAGGCATCTCGGCGAGCCGGTGCGGATTTTATAGAATTTCACACGGGACCGTTTGCAGATGCTTTTGAACTTCATCGTGCAGATGCTTTGGAACAGGAACTCTCAAAACTTCACGACCAGACAATTTTAGCGACAAAAAGCGGCTTGCGCGTAAATGCTGGGCACGGACTGAACTACCGAAATGTAAAACTCATCTCAAGCATAAACGGAATTGAGGAATTAAACATTGGGCACAGCATAATTTCCCGTGCGGCATTGGTGGGAATAGACAGTGCGGTTAGAGATATGCTCGCACTAATGTAATAATGGAACTTCTAAATCTGCACTTGCAATTTTTAGAACAACGGCGAACCACTTAAATTTGCATAAAAATACGGCTCGCCCATGTTGCAGGGAACCTCTACCAACCACTTGCGTGGTTAGTAGAGTTTCCCAGAAACCATTCTTGACAACTTTCAGGCTCGGTCACCTTGCACCGTTCATATTTTCCGTTGTTTTTCAAAATGCGAACGCCTTTTCTTGCAGATAAATAAATCTCTAAAATTTTCAATAATTTTTTCTTTATAGACTCGTCTTTAACGGGAGTGGCAATTTCCACACGGCGTTTTGTGTTGCGGCTCATTAAATCCGCACTTGAAATATAAATCTCTTTTTTATCCGCACCAAAAGCGTAAATTCGGCTGTGTTCCAAAAAACGCCCCACAATGCTATGCACGGATATATTCTCCGTTTTCCTTGCAACATTCGGTAAAAGACAGCACATTCCGCGAACTATCAATTGAATCTTCACGCCTGCCAGCGATGCCTCCATAAACTCATTTACAAAATCCAAATCTGTTAATCCGTTCATTTTGCAGATAATTCCGCTCGGTTTTCCGTTTCGTGCGAGTTCCGCCTGCTCACGAATTTTTTCTATAAACGATTTTTTTAGAATGTCGGGTGCAACCAATAATTCGGTGCAGGAATTTGGCACATCACCCATAGATAAACTGCGAAAAAACTCGGCGGCATCAATGCCTATTTTTGGGTCGGCGGTGATAATGTTTAAGTCCGTATATATTTTTGAAGTGCTCTCGTTGTAGTTGCCCGTTCCGATATGCGTTAAATATGTGATTTCCTTTTTATCGCTTAAAACCACAAGTGCAATTTTTGAATGAACTTTATAATTCCCAACGCCATAAACCACATTGCAACCCGCCTCTTTCAAAATTTCGGCGAAGTATAAATTGTTCTCCTCGTCAAACCTTGCGGTAAGTTCAATTACCACTGTCACATCTTTTCCGTTTCTGCATGCACGCCTAAGTGCCTCAACCACGCGCGATTGTTTATCAAGGCGGTAAATTGTAATTTTTATTGCCATAACCCTTTGGTCAATAGAGGCGGAGTCCATAAATTTCAAAAATGTATCCATAGTATCGTAAGGATAAAACAGAAACAAATCTTTTTTAATAATTGAATCTATAATCGTTGTTTTTCCCGAATTGCCAAATTTTTCCGAATCGGCAACGCCTGCAAAAGTTCGCGGCACAAAAGGCTCGTATTTCAAATTTTCAACTTTTTGAGGCGAAAGAAATTTTCCCAAATTGAATAAAAATTTATAGTCGAACCAATTTTGAATGTAAAAACACTGCTTTGCTTTTATTCCCAAATTCTTCGATAAAAACGCCGTTAAATCTTCATTGCTCCCCGACAACTCCAAACGAACGGGCGGCATATTTATTCTTGTGGCAATTTTATTTTTTATCAAATTAGAGAAATCGGAATCGCTGTCGTTGTTTTTCATTTCCGTATTTATATACGCATTTCTCGTAATGCGAATCATCGCTTTGTTAAGAACCTTATATTTTTTAAAAATCGAATCTGCGAACTGATAAACCAAATCTTCCGTGGCTACCAAATGCGTATTTTTTCCTTTGTTAAAATCTATGATTCTGTCGTATTGGTTGGGCACAGGCAAAATACCAAAAAATTTCTTTCCGCCCTTTTCAAGTTGCAAAAATATATATAATTTTAGATTTTCAAGATGTATCAGAGGGTGTTTGCTGCTTAACACAATAGGGTTTAAGAGAGGCAGTAAAGTTGTTTTGAAATATGTTTCAAGGGTCGGGTTGAGGTCGCTCTTCTTTTGCGTAGTTTTGTGTGCGGAGGACTTCTCTTTTTTCTCACGCAAATTTTCAAAAATCAAACCCTCATTTTTAAGTGCCGCAAAAATATTTTTTCCCGCAACGGTAACTCTTTCGCTGAACTCGGCGGCTATTTTATAAATCCCGTCTATCTGTTCGGATGCCGTGAGGTTGGTTTTGTTTTCGCGATTATTTGGGTTTGCGTAGTTTTCATTAAAGAGTGCACCTATTCGCACCATAAAAAATTCATCCATATTGCTTTTGACTATAGCCAAAAACTTGCATCGTTCAAGTAGCGGATTTTGCTCATTTTCCGCCTCTTCCAAAACGCGCTGATTAAAGAGAATCTGCGAATACTCTCTGTTTATATATACATCTCTTATAAAGATGTTCGTCGATTTCTCTTTTTTCACAACTATCATTCCTCGAAAAATTTACAACATTCGTGTTAAAGGGCGGTTAGCGTTCCGTTAGAAATTGGTTAAAAATTCACGCTCCAAATGAAACTCCAATCGCCTTAGACGATTTAATCAAATCGTGATTTTCCGGAACGAATTTCAATTTACCCGCAATGTCTCCGAGTTTATTCAGCACCAATTTATTATCTACCATTGCAACGGTGTTTCCGAATTTACCCTCATAAACCGTTTGTGCCGCAAAAGAACCGAAATGCGTGCAAAGAACTCTGTCGTAAGCACAGGGATTTCCGCCTCTTTGAATATGACCGGGCACAACAAGTCGAACTTCTTTTTGCAATTCCCTTTCTAAAATTTTTGCAATTTGTGTCGCCGCATTTCCCGTTGCACCCAACTCCGCCCTCGCTTTTTCGCGGTCTTTTTTGCTCATCTCCGCTTCAATTTTGCTCATTGCACCTTCCGCAACAACCATCATACAAAATTTATTTTTATTTTTACAAGAGTAATCTGCCGCCTTAATCACCTTCTCAATATCGTAAGGAATTTCGGGGAGTAAAATTATCTCCGCACCGCCCGCAATTCCCGAATATAACGAGAGCCATCCGGTTTTGTTCCCCATAATTTCTACGAGCATAACTCTATGATGACTTGCTGCGGTTGTGTTCAATCGTTCAATACACTCGGTTGCAACATCTACTGCGGTATGAAAACCAAAAGTTACATCTGTCCCGAAAATATCGTTATCTATGGTTTTTGGAACACCGAGAACATTCAAGCCTTTTTCACTTAACAAATTCGCCGTTTTATGCGTGCCCGCTCCGCCAAGCACAACAAGCGCATCTAAATTCATTTTTTTATAGTTGCTTTTCATCGCATCTATTTTTTCAGTTTCGGTTAATAATTTTTTGAATGGCGTTCTTGAAGTCCCAAGTATTGTTCCGCCAATATTTAGAATCCCCGAAAATTCCTTCGCACTCATTTTGTGATAGTCCGCACTTGCAAGCCCCGCATAACCGTTTTCTATGCCGAACAACTCAACTTCCTTATCAAGTGCAAAAATCGTTTTTCCAAACGCCCTTATCACTGCATTAAGCCCCGCGCAATCGCCGCCGCTTGTTAAAATTCCGATTTTTAGAGACATACTTTTAATTTAGAAAGTTTTTGGGCGTGCCCCGCCTGCGGCGGGTCGGGCTATCCGCTATAACCTTTGGTTGCCGCTATTATCCCTCACGCAAACTCTCCACTTTCAACTTTACACTCCCTTCCCCCTTCTCCCAACTTGCAGTGCTGAAAGCCAAGAGTTTGGCTTTCGGAGGGAGAGTGCTTTAGCACTCGTAAGTTAGAGTGTCGGGTGAAAAATTGTGAACGCGGTGTGGGCAGAGCGCCCCCAAAAAAGTTGAAAGCGTAAAGAGAAAAGAGTGGAGAGTAGAGAATAATAACTTTACACTTTTAACTTTCAACTTTACACTCTATTCCCCACTCCCTTCAACCCACCCCGCAACGCAAACTTTCTACATTCTTTTTCGCAATGCAACTTTCACAAATACATTCCCCGCAAGATATTAAGGGGCTGAATACCGATGAACTGAACGATCTGTCTAAAGAGATTCGCGAGATGATTTTGAATCATGTGGCGGAACACGGAGGGCATTTGTCTTCGTGCTTGGGGACGGTGGAATTAACGCTTGCATTGCATTATGTATATGATACGCCAAATGATATTTTGATTTGGGATGTGGGGCATCAGGCTTATGCGCATAAACTTTTAACGGGAAGGTTTGAGCGATTTTCAACTATGCGACAAAAGGGCGGACTTTCGGGATTTCCAAAACGGAGCGAAAGCGAATACGATGCCTTTGGAGTTGGGCACGCAAGCACATCACTCTCGGCGGGCTTGGGTTTTGCGGTGGCGAGGGATTTGCTCGGTAAAAAAAATCAGGTGGTGGCGATTATAGGCGACGGTTCAATGACGGGCGGAATGGTTTTTGAGGCACTCAACAATTCCAAACAGACAAAGCAAAATTACACCATCATTTTGAACGATAACAAAATGAGTATCAGTCCGAGTCTCGGCACATTTTCAAAATATTTAAGCAAGTTATCTGTGAAACATCGCGGATCTATTGAAGAGGTCGGTAATCTTTTGCGGTCTATTCCCGAACATTTGGGAAAGAGTTTGCGGGAACTTTTTGAAAGCGGAAAACTCGCGCTCACGGGATTAACAAACCCCGGTCAGTTTTTCAGCGATTTAAGCGTGCGGTATTTTGGTCCTTATGACGGGCACGATATTCCCGAACTTATAAAGACATTTCAGGATATTAAGGAAATTCCCGATGTGTGTTTGGTGCATATTCTCACACAAAAGGGCAAGGGCTACAAGTTGGCAAGCGATAACCCGACCAAGTTTCACGGCTACGACCCCTTCCACATAGAAGATGGTTCAATGGCATTCCCAAAGCCGAGACCCACACTCACCAACATATTCGGTAAAGCCCTGCTCTCATTGGCAAAGCAAGATAAAAGCATTGTCGGTATCAGTGCGGCTATGTTAGACGGTTGCGGACTCAGTTTAATGAAAAATGATCCGGAAACAGCGGAGCGGGTTTTTGATGTGGGTATTGCGGAGGAGCATGCGGTAACCTTTGCGGCGGGTCTTGCCTGTGAGGGATTTACGCCTGTGGTTGCAATATATTCCACTTTTTTACAGAGAGCATACGACCAAATTATTCACGATGTTGCCTTGCAGAATTTGCCTGTAATATTCGTTTTGGACAGGGCGGGCTTGGTAGGTTCAGATGGTCCCACACATCACGGAGTCTTGGATTTGTCTTACCTGCGGTCTATCCCCAATATGGTTGTTATGGCTCCGTCAGACGAAAATGAACTGCGCGATATGATTTACACTGCAACTCTGCATAAGAGCAGTCCCATAGCGATGCGATACCCGCGGGCGATTACTTATACCAATAATATTCGCACGGAATTTTCGGAGTTGGAGGTGGGGAAGTTTCGTGTGGTGAGAGAGCGGGCAAAAGAATCAGATAAATTGCGGGTTTTGTTGATAGGCGTTGGATTTTTACTCTCCAAATGTTTAGATACGGCGGGAGTTTTGAGTGAGCGGGGAATTGTTCCCACAATTATAGATGCGAGGTTTGTTAAGCCTTTGGATATTGCGGGGTATAAAAAACTGTTTTCCGAGCATTCTGTGGTGGTAACGGTTGAAGATAATTCTGTGGTTGGCGGTTTTGGGAGTGCAATAGCCGAGATTTTGGCGGAGATGAGCAGTGCGGAGTGTATTGGCGGTGTTGTTCCGCGACTTGTGCGTTGCGGCTTGCCCGATTCCTTTGTGGGTCAAGGTGAAATTGAGGAATTGCAGGAAGACCTAGGACTGTCGGGTCAAAGAATAGCGGAACGAATTTTAGAAAACGCCCCTAAGGGGTCGGCATAGTTCCAAACCGCACCAAGAATTGCCGCACCGTCAAAACCGAGTTCGGGGAGTTCCTTAATGTTTTCGTCATCAACTCCGCCGAGTGCGTAAATTTTCGTAGTTTTGTTCAACTTTCGCCAGTCGGCAATGCCGTTTTTCAATTCTTCCCGTGAAAATTTTGATTTGTAACCTTCCTTTGAAATTGAATCAAAAACGGGACTTAATAAAATCATATCTCTGTTTTCGACTTGGTGAAGGTCGGCAAAAGAATGTGCCGAGCCGTGCCAATCTAAAATTTTATTGTGCCATTTGAAATCTATTCCGAGTTTCCACCGTTCCATTAAGTCATCGCTGAGATGCGGCTTTCGTGCGAAAATACCCTCTAATCCTAACTCGAACATTGCCTCTATGAGTTTATGCTCATCTGCAAAATTTTCGGGAGACGAAATGAGAAGAATGGAAAACAATGAACCAGCAAGGACTCGAACCTTGAACCCGCGCCTTAAAAGGGCGCTGCTCTACCAATTGAGCTACTGATCCGTAAAGGTGGGGTAAATTTAGAAAAATTTTCAGGAGTTGTCAAGTGATTTTTTGGGGACTGTAAAATACACTGTAAAATACCATTGACAAGCACAAAAAAATTTTCTAAATTTGCATCTAATGACTCAAACTTCGCAAAAAACTTTTTTAACTCCTGTATACAGGAGTTCTGGGCTTTGCCCAGAACTCTAACATTATTAAAATAGAACCAATAGCCGGTAATGGTTTCTATAGCCCTGCCAAAAAATTATGGAACGGGTTAGGAAACGCATTCCTGCAAGGTGTCGCAATTTCAAACCTTTTCACTTGCAATTCCGCGAGTGGAAATAACCACGCTCAAAACAAAGGAGAATCTGTATGAGTGCTGATAAATATGCCGAATCCGTGGTAACGGAGTTCGTAAGGAACATAACCGACCATGTTTTTCTTGCCATTGAAAACGATGAGCAACTGAAACAAAAATACGATTCCGCTGTGGAGGTATTTGGCAAGGAGTCCGTAAATCAGGAAATTGGAAAAACGGTAAAAGTAAGATTGAACCTTGAAAATGATGGAAAAAATGATTCTCCTAAAAGTAGGTTAATCAAAAGTTACACTTACCACAAACTTAATCAGGAGGATAAATAAATGAGCGAACAAATCAAACAAGCGGATGAAAAATTCTGCGAATCGTGCGGCAATGCCATAAAGATAGCGGCGGAGATATGCCCCAAATGCGGAGTTCGGCAAAACGGAGTTCGGCAAGAGGTGGTGCAAAAAAGCAGTTTCAATTGGACTGTTTTGCTATACCTGTCTTTTTTTCTTGGCTTTTTAGGCGTGGATAGGTTCTATGTTGGAAAGATGGGGACTGGCTTTTTGAAACTATTTACTTTCGGCGGCTTTGGAATATGGTGGCTTGTGGACATAATATCCTTAGCAACTGGTAGATTCACAGATGCCTCTGGAATGTTTGTGAAAAAAACAGGAAAGGCGTCTAAGCATTTAGGGATTTGCGTTGGCATTTTTGCAGTACTGGCAATAGTCAGTATGATAGGCGGTATAACACAATCTCCTAAAGATCGCACATCGGTGAAAGATCGCACATCGGTGGTAACGGCTTCAAAAAGCATTAACCCTGTTGCCGAATTGTCTGCAAGCCAATTGCTAAAAGAATACGATAACAATGAGGTTGCCGCCGATAACAAATACAAAGGAAAATGGATAAAAGTATCTGGTACAATAGAGAGCATAGGCAAGGATATATTGGATGAACCTTATGTAACTCTTAAAACTGGAGAGTATGAAATTAGTTCTGTCCAAGTTTATTTTAGCGATAATAGTAAACTCGGAAACCTTAATAAAGGTAAAAAAATTACCATTATTGGCAAATGCAATGGTTTGATGATGAATGTTCTTATAGAGAACGCATTTTTTGAGGAATAGATAAAGGTAACCTCTATTAACCATTTATTAGGTTAATAGAGGCTCTCTATACAAGCATAAGGTTTTTCCCGCTCAGGCGGCTACCGACCTGCTGGCGTTAGGCGGGCGTGCCTTGTGCCGCAAAAAGAGGAGATAAAAATTTCAGTGGCGGATTTAAGCCAAGCCCAATTCCTTTTTTGCATCTTTCATAGACAAGCCCATTTTCATAAGGGCTTTTAACCCCTTCTGCAAACCCTTCTGCAAACCGGTTTCCCATGCCTCTTCTTCTCTGACCTTCAATGCGGTCTCCATATCCCATTCGCCGACTAAAAGCATATTGATTACCTCCGATGAGTTCTCTGTTAAAAATTCAAACAAAATTTTTTTGTTGAGGCAAAACTTTATCGCCTTTATTATCGCCTCGCTTAAAATAAAGCCAGAATTTTCAAATTCTCTAACTTTCGCAACAAACTGCGAATAGCCGTTTAAATTAGGGCTTTTCTTTATCAGTATATCATTTTTACCCTTGTTTATGTTTATCACTCGAACAGTGAGTTCCAGAGCATTTTCCGGAATTTTAATACTCTGCTCCTGCCGACTTTCAAACGAATCGGATAACTTTAAAATCTTTTCTTTAGGGTAATTATCTCTGCCGTTGTAAAGAACAATAAATTCCGGCTTTGGGATTTTGAGCAATTTGCTTTTATATATCGCTTTGCCGTCTATAATTTTTTCATATAGACGGGATATATAAATTAAAAATCTTAAAGGCATGTTTTCGTTAATTGTGGATTGATGCTCAACTAAAACAACTACTTTATCGCCAACAGTAAAAAATATATCATTTTGGCGATTCATAAAGAAAACATCGGGCAGGGTATTTATTTTAATTATTGACGGGTCTTTGTAATGCGTGCCTTCAAGAGCATTATACAACTCAAGAATCCGCACCTCATTTGAGAACAAGGCGGTAAAAACGCTGTCTTTATACTTTGAATTTGTCTTTGATTTTTGATGCATAATTGTGAAGATAGAAATTTTGCAGCAGTCATAAAAAACAAGTCCTAAAAAACAACGACCGATTCACTGTCAAATCTCTTTCTCCTTAGTTCCCTTTCTCCGTTTGCGTATCGTGAAATAATGCCGTAAGTATTTCTCCATTGAAATGCAGAATTTTTTGTAAAGCCAAAAGTCAAGCCCGCTCTAAACTGCATATCAAAATCCCTATATTTCAATTCTTCAGCCCACAACGCCGCCTCTGCTGTTTGTCGGGGACTGCTAACAAAAATATACTTTGGATGATTTTTTCATTAAACAGCGGTGTTAGTGAAGCCTCTACCCATCAAAAAATTTGGAATAGCGGCATATTATATTGGTAACCTCTATTAACCTCCTAAGAGGTTGGTAGAGGTTACCAAGCGTCCTATTGTCAATTGTGTCTGATTCACACATTCATAGTTTCCACAAAGCAAATTTATTACCAATAAGTATATTTTGTTAGCAGTCCCGTTTGTCGACCCAGTGATTTTTTGGGGACAAGTGATGGAAATTCCAAGATAAAAATAAAACGAAAAATGTGATTTATGTCTAATAAAAATGTATATTTATGTAAGTTTGTGAGATATACCTTATGAAAAGTCAAATTATCAACAGACCTTATTACACGGAAAAGTGCAGGTGTGTTATCGTTTGGATGCACAAAAAACACGAAGTCGGGAGATAGTCGGTTTGCTAAAAATAGGAGATAATTTTCCTAAATACATCGTAACTTTGGATGATTTTTCTTTGGGCGTAACTCCCGAAGGAGTGCAGGTTGTGCATTTACGGGAGTTTTTGATGGGGATTCCGACAGAAAATTAAATTTTTGGCAAATTAAAAATGTCAATCCGAACACTGTAAAAAATATTTTGACCATTTTAGAAAATAAAATATACATTTACAAAGATAAGATTTACCCTTTTAGAAAAAGGGTGGAGACCAATTTTTGTTTATAAATCGCGATAAATTATTAATCAACATTGGATTTTGATGTTCCGTTGTTTGTGGTAGGGGTTGCATTTATGCAACCCTGATTTTGGACGGTGTTGTTTTGTTTAGCGGCATAAATGCCGCCCCTACGCAAAGAATGCATTTTATCATTGCACTTTTTAGATTTGCTTGCATTCAAAACACAAGTCGAATCGCCACAGTCGCCTAACGGCTTGGTGTCTCGTGTCGGGGCACGAGTATGACACAAAAGGTGGGGTCTTTAACAAGGGAACGCGGTGTGTGCCGAGCACCCCAAAAAAAGTTGAAAGAGTAAAGAGTAGAGAATAATAACTTTACACTTTCAACTTTTAACCCCCACACCCTACACGCCACACCCTATACCCCTGCACTGCAAAGTTTCTACATTCCCCCCAAGTATAACCCAAAGAAGGAGAGAATTTATGTCAAAGGACATTAAAGGAACACAGACAGAAAAGAATTTGCTCACCGCTTTTGCGGGGGAGTCGCAGGCACGGAATCGCTATACTTTTTGGGCGAGCGTGGCGAAAAAAGAGAATTTAATGCAAATCTCCGCAATTTTTGAGGAAACTGCGGCACAGGAAAAAGAACACGCAGAGAGATTTTGGAGTTTTTTACAGGGCGGAGCGGTGGAAATCACAGCCGCGTATCCTGCAGGTATGCCTGAGGGCGGAACTCTCGAAAATTTGAGAGCCGCGGCAGACGGTGAAAACGAAGAGTGGTCGGTCATTTACCCGAAATTTGCGGAAATTGCAAAAGAAGAGGGCTTTGCCGATGTGGCGGCTTGTTTTAGAATGGTTTCGATTGCCGAAAAACAGCACGAGAAACGCTATAACGACCTCTACAATAACCTCAAAGACGGAAAGGTATTTAAGAGAGACGGAAAAGTTGTTTGGCGTTGCCGCAATTGCGGTTTCTTGCACGAAGCGGCAGAGGCGCCAAAAGTGTGCCCCGCGTGCTTGCACCCGCAGGCGTATTTTGAATTGCTGGGGGAGAATTGGTAAAAGATTATCCAAAAAGCGTTTTGCTCGGGGCACAGGTGTTATTTGAACTGCGTGCCGAGCAGGTTGAATTGTTAGATATGCGCGGGCAGTCCGCTGTTGTAGATTGGTATTTGGTAGGGAGTTGTGAGAGCAGTGCACAAATGCAGGCTATTCTCGGCGAACTTCAAAAAGCCTACAAAGAAGCCGGCGGTGCAAGTGCGGCAATTGAATACAAAGACCTCACAAGATGGGCAGTTCTCGATGCGGGTGATATTATGGTGCATCTGTTTGAACAAACACGCAGAGAAGAAATATCGCTTTCTTCATTGTGGAATAAAGCGGAGCACATAGACCTTGCAGCGGAGGATTTTGTTGTGAGAAAAAAGGAGACGGTGAAAAGCGGAGAGTTTGTTTAGAGAACCTTTATTAATTTGATAAATGCTTAATAAAGGTTCTCTAAGCGACACTGGCGAACGGTATTTTTATGTAAATTTGGGTTGTTCGCCGTCGTCTCTAAAAATTCCAAGAGACGGCGGTAGTGTGAAAAATGGAGTTTTTAGAGGTTTCTTTTAGTATGGAACATATTTGGTTGTATGTCAATATGGCGATTTTCCTCATCGGAGGCGTGGGAATTTTTCTCTTGGGAATGCGATTCCTCTCCGATGGTTTGCAGGCTGTGGCAGGGGATAAACTGCGAACGCTCATAGGAATGGCAACCAATAACAGGTTTTTCGGTTTAGGAGTGGGAGTACTCGTCACCGGCTTAATTCAATCGAGTTCGCTAACTACCGTGTTGGTGGTGAGTTTTGTGGATAGCAGTTTAATGACGCTTGCACAGGCGGTGGGCGTGATTATGGGTGCAAATATAGGCACAACCGTTACAGGTTGGATTTTAACCGTGCAAATAGATAAATACGGTGCACCCATTGCAGGTATTGCGGCGTTGGTTTATATGATTTGCAAGCAGGAAAAATTAAAATATACGGCGCTTGCAGGAATCGGTTTGGGTTTGGTATTTTTGGGTATGGCTTTTATGAAGTCGTCTATGGCATCGGTTAATAACTTACCGGAATTTGTCGATTTATTTAAGGCGTTTAGTGCGAGTTCGTATTTGGGAGTTTTGGGTTGTGCGTTTGTGGGGTGCATTTTAACATGCATTGTTCAATCGAGTTCGGCAACCATAGGCATCACTATGGCGCTTGCATCGCAGGGCTTAATAGGTTTTGAGGCGGCGGCGGCGTTGGTTTTGGGTGAGAATGTGGGAACAACTGTCACGGCAATTTTGGCATCTCTTAGCACGGGGAACAATGCACGGCGGGCGGCGGCTTTTCATTCACTTTTTAACTTGTGCGGAGTGTTTTATATAACGCTGTTATTCAAACCGTTTTTAATTGCGGTAACTTGGATTTGCACGCATTTTTTCGGTATCGAAGATTTGAACGACCCGCTTAAAGTAAGTTTTGGAATTGCGGCGGCGCATTCGACTTTTAACATTTTGAACACGATAGTTTTTATTGCACCTTGCAGAGTAATGGCACAATTTTTAGAGAGTTCCTATGCGACCAATTTTCTCACATACATAAAATTTTTGCGGAAGGAGAATGTTAAAGACAGCGAACTTTCGGTGTTGCTATCTCGCTTAGACTACAAAGCCGACGGCTCTTATGTGAAATTTATCGAGGTGGAAACTCGCATTCAGCAAGTGCTTTTGTATATGGGAAATTTGGTGAAAATGAGTTTTAACGCACTCGAAAACAGTTTGCAGAGCACAGAGAAAAATGCGGAAAAAGAGGAAATTGTTTTTAATGTTGAAAAGCAATGCGATAAAATTAAGAGCCGTTTGCTTTCCGTGTTGTCGGGTTTTGTGGGAAATGAAGAAACGGTATCTCTCGGCGTTCAATACAGAATTTTCGCTTACGAGAAAATTTTTGACAGTTTGGAGAGTTTATCAGATTACGCGGCACAGATTATGAAATTGCGCCTGCGGGTCTTTGACAATAAAATTGATTTGGCGGAATATCAAAAGAACGGAATTTTGACTCTGCACAGAGAAATTGACATTGCATTCGGTAATGTTATTCCGCTGCTCGATAACCCTATACCGATTAGAACAAAGTCAAAGTTATATGCGGAACAAGATGAGCGATATATAAAAATTAAAAATGATATTCGTGCACTGCGGGAAAAACATTGGACAGAGGCTAGTCAAATAGAGACGAATCCTATGGTAAATGATGCCTATTCAAATATGATTTCTTCTTACAGAAAAATTCGCGACCATTTGAGAGGCACGAGCAACGCGTTGTTCGGAGTGGATAAGGATTGACCGACACCATAATCGCTCTTGCGACACCACCCGGAAAATCCGCTATTGCAATTGTTCGTGTTAGCGGAGAGGCAGTTCAACATATTTGCGAAAAAGTTCTCGGCAAAAAATTGGAACACAAGCAGGCGAAATTGGTTTCGACCGACATAGATTCTTTTATAGCGATATATTACAAAGCCCCAAATTCTTACACCGGTGAAGATGTTTTGGAGTTGTTCCCGCACGGAAATCCGTTTATAGTCAGGAAGTTGATAGAGGCAATTTGTGAGGTTGGCGGCGGCAGAGTGAGGTTAGCGGAACGCGGCGAATTTACGCAGATGGCGTTTTTTAACGGGAAAATGGACTTGGCGCAGAGTGAGGCGGTTGCCGATGTTTTGGCGGCACAAAATTTTGCATCGCTTAAAAATGCGAGGCGGGTTTTATCTGGAGAGATGTCGGGCGAAATAAAAATGCTCACTGCCGAGTTGCGGGAATTATCCGCACTGCTCGAATTGGAAGTTGATTTTGCCGAAGATTTGGGGGCGGGGGACACCCCCGCAACGCCCCCGAATGCAAATGCTTATTTGAAACTTGCAATGATTATGGAGCATTTGCAAAATTTAAAAAAAAGATTTCGCAAAGGCAGTAGCGGTTTGTTAAAAGTTGCGTTGTTCGGTGCTCCTAATGCGGGAAAATCGAGTTTAATAAATGCACTCATCGTGCAAGACAGGTTATTGGTGAGTGAGTTAGCGGGCACAACGCGCGATTTTGTTGAAGTGCCTTTGCATTTACCGAGCGGCGATATTCTGTTGATAGATACGGCGGGGCTTTCCGTGAAATCGCAAAATAGTATAGATGAACTTGCTATGAAAAAGAGCAGGCAGGCGTTAGATAGTGCAAATTTGAAAATACTCGTGCTCGATGTATCCGCTCAATTACCGAATGAATTTGAAGAATGGGCGGCACAAGCCGATTTGATAATAGGAACGCATATAGATTTGGATAATTCCCGCATAAACGATTTATGCGGGAATGGTTTGCGTAGTGATGCGAAATTTTTGGAAGTGTCTTCTGTTAGCGGTAAGGGAATTTCGCAAGTTTTGGAAAGGTTGCAGAATTTGCTTTTCCCAAATGATGAGGAAAATGAAGAGATTTGGATAGATAATGCACGGCAAATTACCTGCATTGAAAAAGCGGAAGAGTGTGCGGGTCGTGCGAAAGAACTCTTTTCGCACGACCCGCAACCCGTAGAGTTAATTGCATTTGAAGTTAGAGATGCGAGAAATGCTCTCTATTCTGTTACGGGTGAAATTACCGATGAGAGCATTTTGAACGAAATTTTCAGCAGATTTTGCATTGGTAAGTAGCGGGGAGATTGAAATTGCAAAAAAACTACTTGACAACTCTCCAAAATTTTTCTATATTTGTATTTCTCAATTTACGCGACCCCTCGTGTTTTGAGAAAGGCGATGGACAATTGTAAAAAATTGCACGAATTGCCGAAGTAGCTCAGTTGGTAGAGCAGCTGATTTGTAATCAGCCGGTCGTAGGTTCAAGTCCTATCTTCGGCTGTGATGAGGTTATCGGGACGAAAGTCCGAATGGTATTTTGGGTGGATGCCCGAGTGGTTAAAGGGGACGGACTGTAAATCCGTTGGCTTACGCCTACAGTGGTTCGAACCCACTTCCACCCATTCGCCCAGGTAGCTCAGGGGTAGAGCACTTCCTTGGTAAGGAAGAGGTCACGGGTCCAATTCCCGTTCTGGGCTTAAAAACCCGGCTCGTTTTGTCAAAGAAACGAACCGGATAGTATTTTGACTCGGAAGGGTCATTTTTTGAAGGAGAAGTTGTTATGGCAAAAGAGAAATTTGAGAGAACCAAGCCGCATTGTAATATCGGCACCATTGGTCATGTAGATCACGGTAAAACCACGCTAACTGCTGCAATTTGCACGGTATTGGCGAAAAAGGTTTCGGGCAACGCCGCAAAGAAGTTCGACGAAATAGATAACGCCCCCGAAGAAAAGGCTCGCGGTATCACCATTAACACATCACATGTAGAATACCAAAGCGAGGCAAGGCATTACGCTCATGTCGATTGTCCGGGTCACGCAGATTATGTAAAAAATATGGTAACGGGTGCGGCTCAAATGGACGGAGCAATCCTCGTAGTAGCCGCCACAGACGGACCAATGCCTCAAACCCGCGAACACATTCTGCTCGCAAGACAGGTTGGCGTTCCGGCGATAGTCGTCTTCATGAACAAAGTCGATATGGTAGATGATCCGGAACTCTTAGACTTAGTAGAAATGGAAATTCGCGACCTTTTAACAAAATATGAATTTCCGGGCGATGACACCCCTATAATTCGCGGTTCCGCATTAAAAGCGCTCGAAGGCGATGCCGCTCACGAAGATAAAATAATGGAACTTATGCGTGCTTGCGACAGTTTCATCCCACAACCCATCAGAGCAACAGATAAACCCTTCTTAATGCCCATTGAAGATGTGTTCGCCATTACAGGTCGCGGCACAGTAGCAACCGGCAGAATAGAACGCGGTAAAGTATCTGTTAATGATAAAGTTCAAAGAGTCGGTTTTGGCGATACCAAAGAATTTGTGGTAACAGGTGTAGAGATGTTCAGAAAACTTCTCGACGATGCACAGGCAGGCGACAATGTAGGTTTGCTCCTCCGCGGTGCAGAAAAGACCGATATTGAACGCGGTCAAGTGTTGGCGGCACCGGGTTCAATCACTCCTCATACCGGCTTTAAGGCGCAGATTTATGTATTGAGCAAAGACGAAGGCGGGCGGCACACAAGTTTTGCCAACGGCTATCGTCCTCAATTTTACTTCCGCACCACCGATGTAACCGGCACAATTCAATTACCCGAAGGTGTAGAATTAGTGTTGCCCGGCGATAATGTTGGTATCACTGTGGAATTAATTGCTCCCGTTGCAATGGATAAAGACTTGCGCTTTGCAATACGCGAAGGCGGAAGAACCGTTGGAGCAGGTGCTGTAACCGAAGTTATTAAATAAGGAATTTATTATGGCTTCCAAAATAAGAGAACTCATAACGCTTGAATGTCCCAATTGCAAACAGCGCAATTACGATTGCGATAAAAACAAGAAGATACATTCCGGGCGTGTTGAATATAAGAAGTATTGTCCCTTTTGCAGAAAGCACTCCGTTCACAAAGAGACAAAGTAGAAGAATTTGAGAAGCCATATAGAAGATATATGGAATCTTTAGGCTGATGGCTCAATTGGTAGAGTTGCGGTCTCCAAAACCGCCGGTTGGGGGTTCGAGTCCCTCTCAGCCTGTGGAATTGTGCAGTGTTTAAATTGTTCAGTGTTTGTAGAGAGAGTTGAAGGAGTGTTGAGGAAAATTTGAAGAAGATTGTTAAATAGAGCAGTATTGTTGAATAGTTGATTTTTAGGAGTTTTATGCAGAGTTTTCAAAGATATATTCGCGATGTTATCTCCGAACTGCGGAAGGTGACTTGGCCCACTTGGGAGGAGTTAAAAGGCTCCACTGTGGTCGTAATATTCTTTAGTATTGTTATGGGATTTTATATTGCGACTATTGATTTTGGACTCTCGAAACTTGTCGGAACATTTTTGAAATAGGAACTTTTAATAGAGATAATTATGGAATTTGCTTGGTACACCGTAATAACTTTTGCCGGTCAGGAACTCAAAGTGAAGTCGCTCATTGAGGCGATGATAGAGCACGAACCCGATGGTAAAGATTTATTCGGACGCGTTGAAGTCCCTTACATTAGGGAAAAGATTATAAAAAAGAGTGTGAAGGGCAAGCAAACCACAAAAGAAGAAATTAGAATTATTTTCCCTGCTTATGCATTTGTGCAAATAGTACAAAACGAAGGCAAATTGAACGAAAGAGCACGGCACTTGGTTTTGAATATTCAAGGCGTGACCAAGTTTTTGACTATCGGCAACAAAATTGAGGCGGTTCCCGATGAAGAAATTGCTAAAATTCTGCCTGATTTGAGCGGAGTTGGCGAGACAGATGTTGCGGTTGAGGTTATATCCATACGGGAAGGTGATAAGATTCGTATAAAAGGAGAAGTTTTCAACGATTACACCGGTGTTGTTGCTGAAGTGCAAAAAGATCGCGGAAAATTGAAGGCTATGGTAGAAATATTTGGGCGATCCATACCCGTTGAGTTGAACTTTGCAGATGTTGAAGTTCTGTAAAAAGACAAGGTATAGGAATTTTATAAAGGGTTTAGAACGGAGAAATTGTAATGGCTAAGAAGATTACGGGTTACATAAAATTGCAAATTAAGGCTGGTGCTGCAAATCCCAGTCCTCCTATTGGTCCTGCATTGGGTTCAAAAAAGGTCAATATTATGGAGTTTTGCAAGCAGTATAACGCACGCACTCAGTCGATGGCAGGGACTATTGTTCCGGTTATCATAACCGTGTATGCCGATAACTCTTTCACATTCATAACAAAAACCCCTCCGGTTCCGTCTCTTGTAAAGCAGGCGGCTAAGGTTGAAACGGCATCCGGCGAGCCGAACAGAAAGAAAGTCGGTAAAATAACTTTGGCACAGGTGAAAGAAATCGCTAAAATTAAAATGCCTGATTTAAATACTATGAGTTTGGAAAGTGCCGAGAGTATGGTAAAAGGAACTGCACGCTCAATGGGAATTGAGGTGGTTGAATAAGGAAAAATTATTATGGCTAAAAGAGGAAAAAAATATCGTGCGCTTGTTGCTTCTTATGATGCAGAAACATCCTATGGCGTTGATGAGGCAGTGAATATTCTCAAAAAGTCGCAGTTGAAATTTGACCAAACGGTTGAATTACACTTCAATTTGGGAGTCGACCCCAAGCATTCGGATCAAATGGTTCGCGGAACGGTTGCTCTTCCTCACGGAACAGGTCGCAAAATTCGCATTCTCGCATTCTGCAAAGAAAACGCAGTTCAAGCCGCTCTCGATGCCGGTGCTGATTTTGCGGGCGGTGCAGACCTCGTGGAGAAAATTTCGGGTGGATGGCTCGATTTTGATGCAGTTGTAGCGACTCCCGATATGATGGCGGTTTTGGGAAAAGTTGCGAAGGTTTTGGGACCTCGCGGTTTGATGCCAAGCCCCAAAGCAGGCTCGGTTACACCGAATTTGCCTCAAGTTATTAAGGAACTCAAGGCTGGTAAAATTCAGTATCGTGTCGATAAAGGCGCAAATGTACACGCTCCTGCCGGCAAACTCTCTTTCACCACCGAGAAACTTCGCGAAAACATTTTAGCGGTTATTGAATCCGTGAAAAAGAACAAGCCGCAAACTTCAAAAGGCGTTTATATTAAGAGTTTAACCTTAGCGGCAACGATGACCCCATCGGTTCGCTTAGATATGGCATTAACGAGATAAGGCGAGGAATTCTACATGTCAAATCAGTCAGTGAAATCAAGTCAGTCAGTAAAAGTATCGGCAAACAAAGATAAAAAGCAAGTTGTAATCGATGCCCTCGCAAAAGATATAAGCGGAGCGGCATCCGTCTATCTTTTGAACTACACAAAAATTAAAGTTGCTCAAGACAACGCACTCCGCATAAACTTGCGGAAAAAAGGCATTGTCTATAAAGCGGCAAAAAACCGCCTCCTCAGAGAGGCATTGAAAAAAGCGGGAATTTTCGGGTTAGACTCTCACTTAAAAGGTGCGACCTCTATTATGCTCGGTTCGGCAGAAGATCCAATGCTTCCGGCACGCGAAGTTGTGGATTTTCATAAAACGAATCCCGAAATTTTATTATCAAAAGGCATTTCCTTAGACGGTGCGGCACTTGCGGGTGCAGAACTCGAAAACTTAGCGAAGATGCCCGGAAAGAAAGAAATTCTGAGTCAAATCATATCCCTCACACTTTCACCGGGTGCAAACTTGATAGCAATTATCAAGGGCACAGGTTCAAAAATTGCGGGTCAGATAAAGGCTTTGGAAGAAAAACTGGAAACAGCGTAAAACAATCAAAACGGAGAAGTCCATTATGTCTACAGATGTCAAAACACTCGGCGACCAAATTGTCGCACTCACTCTTTTGGAAGCCAAAGCATTGGCAGATTACCTCAAAGAAACGCACGGTCTCGAAGCCGCTGCCGGCGGAGTAGCCGTTGTTGCTGCTCCTGCTGCGGGCGCAGCCGCTCCCGCTGCCGAAGAAAAGACCGAATTTGATGTGGTCTTGGTAGATGGCGGTGCACAGAAACTCAATGTTATTAAGGTTCTGCGTGTTGCGGTTCCGGGTCTTGGTCTCAAAGAGGCAAAAGATTTGGTAGACAAAGGCAATGCTACCGTAAAAGAAGGCGTTTCCAAAGCGGATGCCGATAAACTCAAAAAAGAGTTGGAAGATGCCGGAGCAAAGGTCGCGCTGAAATAATGCGCACCAACGCTGTCAATTCCAATTTTTGTAGCCCGTGCGAGAGCACGGGTTCATGTTGCATTTTTGTATTTTCACATAAATTTCAAAATCTTTTAGGGCGAGGTTATCAATGATTGAACGGAAATCCTACTCATCGGATGAATTCCGTTTGGAGTTGCCGTATCTCCTTGAAGTGCAAAAGGCTTCTTACGAGCGTTTTTTGCAAGCCGCCACACCGGCTAAGGACAGACGAAACGAAGGTCTTGAACGAGTATTTAAAGATGCTTTTCCCGTTATGGATGCAAAGGGTCTTTTGGTTCTGCGTTACAGTCACTACACACTGGCTATGCCCAAGCATTCTCTAAAAGAGTGCAGGGAACGCGGAGTAACATTTTCCCGTCCGCTCATAGTGCGTTTGGAACTCCAGACATTTAAGGAAGACGGAGAAGAGAAAAAACTCCAAGATCAAGTCGCAAATGATGTGTTCTTCTGCGACCTTCCTATGATGACCGATAACGGCACCTTCATAATTAACGGTGCCGAAAGAGTGGTTATAAGCCAGTTGCACCGCTCACCCGGTGTGAGTTTTGACAGCGAGTTATTGCCGAGCGGAAAGACGGTTTTTCAGAGCCGCATAATTCCCAACAGAGGCTCTTGGCTTGAATTTAATACGGAGAACGACATTCTTTATATGTTGATTGACCGTAAGAAGAAACTTCCCGCGACCATTCTTTTGCGTTGTATCGGCTACGATACCAATGAGCAGATTTTGGCGGAATTTTACGAGAGTGAAACCGTTGATTTGAACGCCCAAGATGAAGTTATAAAAGCACTGGAAGGACGAGTTCTTTACAAGAATGTTATTAGCAACAACCGTATCTACACGGTCTGGCTGCAAACGGGTAATTTGATAAATCTTCTGCATCGCAGAATCGCGATCTTCTGTATTGTCATTTGCAAGCGTGTTGTGAATAAGGTTATTCTCATCGACATTTCCCTTTATCACTTCCAATTTTTTAAAGCCCGCTTCCAAAAGTTTTCCGCATACTTCCGCGGTTAAAATTGTGTTTGCCGTGGCTAAA